>JAFYRX010000004.1 GCA_017546725.1 Alistipes sp.
GGTTGTAGGCGAGCAAATAAGGCTTGCTCGCTTGCGTCGTAATTTAAGTGTTGCACAGGTTGCTGAGCGTGCTACTTGTTCCCCGCTTACGGTTTCGCGTATAGAGAAGGGTGCACCGACTGTGGCGATTGGTATCTACCTGCGCGTGCTATACGCTTTGCAACTTGATGATGACATCCTATTCTTGGCAAAAGATGATGAGCTTGGCAGAGCATTGCAGGATATGAATTTGCCACAGCGTGAAAGGGCGTCTAAAAAGGAGTAGCAGGCTATGAAGAAGTTGTATGTATATGCCGATTTTGATTGGCTGAAAGAGGTTGAGTTAATAGGCGAACTCGGCTACGAATCGCTTCGTGGTTCGGATAGTTATATCTTCAAGTTTGCCGATAGTTGGATTAAGAAATATAATGCCATTACTCTCAGCGATGACCTTAACAACTATCCGGGTATTCAATACACCCAGCCCGAAAAGGATATTTTTGGTTGTTTTGCAGATGCTTTACCCGACAGATGGGGACGAACATTGTTGCTTCGTCGTGAACAGATATTGGCACAAGAGGAGAATCGCCCAGTTCGCCGACTTTCGTCATTTGACTTCTTGACGGGTATTGATGACTTCTCGCGTATGGGTGGATTCCGTTTCAAGGAGACATCTGATGGCGAATTTATAAATGCCAACAACACTTTGCGTATTCCTCCTTTAACCGACTTGCGAGAACTGATTGCTGCAAGTAAGGAAATTGAACGAAGTGAGGAAACAAATATCCTCCCCGAGAAACGATGGATTGCACAGCTTGTACAGCCAGGCTCATCGCTTGGTGGTGCAAGACCAAAGGCAAATGTTGTAGACTCAGACCGCAGCTTATATGTAGCAAAATTCCCCTCGTTGAAGGATGATTATGATGCGGGACTATGGGAACATTTCTGCCATCTGCTTGCTAAGAACGCAGGAATCAATGCTGCCGAAACAAAGGTTATTGCTACTAACGACAAGCATCATACACTGCTTTCTCGTCGCTTTGATAGAACAGATAGTGGCAAGCGAATACATTTTGCATCGGCAATGACTCTGCTTGGATTGAATGATGGCGATAATGCGACAACAGGCAACGGTTATTTGGATATTGTGGATTTTATTTTGAGTGGCTGCACAGATGTCGATGCCAACCTACGAGAACTGTTCCGTAGAGTGGCATTCAACATATGCATCGGTAATAGCGATGACCATTTCCGCAACCACGGTTTTCTGCTTACGGCGAAAGGTTGGACGCTTTCGCCAGCATACGATATGAATCCAACGCTGAACGACCACCAAAGTTTGCTTATCAATAGCAAGACGAACAAAGCAGATTTATCAATTCTGCTTAACTCTTGCGAGGAGTATATGCTTACGCCAGAGGTGGCTAAGGACATAATCGACGAGGTTGTAACGGCTGTCAAGGACTGGCGAACATTGGCAAATAGATTGGGTATTGCCAAGCGAGAAATAAGCCTGTTTGAGGGAGTATTTAACAGCAGAATAGCCCTATAAAATTAGGTGGATTTTTTCAAAATAGGGATTCCGAACTGAGGTGGAGCAAAATTTTAGCGCATCCATTTCTGTTTCAAATAATTTCACTACCTTTGCATCAAAGTAGGAACTCGACTCTGCAAGACACTGCGAAATGGTGCAAAAATCAGGTGGAGCAATAGCGGGAGATTACGTTTGTTGCGATTCTTTAACGCAAAGATATAGAGCCATTTAGAAATGAAACTCATTTTCTGGTGGCACCACTTGAAAATCAAGCAGTTGCGATAAAAAGTAGCTGCTTTTTTGTTGTTTTTTGGCTGCTTTTAGGTGGTCTGTGTAAACCCACAAGTAAACCGAGAGTTAAACCAGAATTTGCAGCAAAAAGACAGAATACGAAAAAAAGAAGCAATCAAGCGAGTATTGAGTAAAATAACATCAATAGGATTTTCCACTATCCGAGCAATAATGGATATATGCGATTGGCGATATATATTTTTGCATTTACATAGAATTAACTCTCCCTATTAGACAAAGTTTTATAATCGTAACATATCACTTTAATTGTTTCGCTTATTTGGTTTACGCGGTTTACACTATGGTTTACATAAAAGGCACAAAATAGGGATTTATAGAAAAGAAAAAGCAGTCACGACTATTCGTAACTGCTTGATTTTCTTCGTGATCCCGCCGGGGCTCGAACCCGGGACCCCAACATTAAAAGTGTTGTGCTCTACCGACTGAGCTACAGGATCAACGCTCACCAAATGAGATAACTCCCGATTTTGGTGGTGCAAATGTATGTATAATTTTTCGGATAACCAAATATTTGCCCAACAATACTATAAAAATCGACTCTTTCAACCCTTCTGCCTATTGTAAATAAAATTTGTTTTAAGGAACTTTGCTATCACTATTTTACAACAATACCCCATTTGAGTGTTGTAGTTTGCGAAAAGTTTACTAATTTTGTAGTGTTGAGCAATCAACAGACATATTTTTAGTGAAAGTGTTTCGCTAATCCTTGAAGATAAAATTTGGCGATTTTAAGAACACAAGGATAGCAATAGCACTCATTGCTTGTATTCGTATGCGTTGTTGGCACATTCTGTGTCCACCCCATACTTTACAAGTGTGGGGTATTGTTTATTTGTGTTCGGGCCACGCCAAATGCCTATCTTCAGATAAACGAACGACTCCACACTTTCTGTTTTTATAATAACCCAAACTATCAAGGAGTCGGATAGTAAGATGAATTATTGTTTAATTTTTAATATCATTTTACTATGGAGAAACAAAATTACATTGCCCCCGACGTCGAAGTAATCGAAGTCGCAGTTGAGCAGGGATTTGCCCAATCACAACCTACTGAAGACATCTTGCGAAATCCCTCACTTGATTGGTAGTTTATTAATCTAACACGTTTTTAATTATGAAAAATGCTATTAAAACTATACTCGCGTCAATACTTTTGATGACGGGTTGTGCAACGGATGCAGAATTAGAGGTTGCTACTACATCACAATCAAATAAGTTCTATGCCTCTATTGAGGCCCCTGCGACACGTACTTATGCCGACGAGGATGGCAAGTTGCTATGGAATGCCAATGACGAAATTACCGTTTTTCAGGGTAATGCCTACCCTCGCCAATTTCAATTCAAAGGCGTAACGGGTAATAACTACGGCGAATTTGAAGAACTTAATCCGCCACAAGGTATTATTACAGCCTCGCCTTTAGAGGCCAACTACGCCATCTACCCTTATGATGCGAATACCACCATCTCAAATAACGGCCAAATATCATATACTATTCCTGCCGTACAGAACTATGCGGAGAACTCGTTTGGTCTTGGTGCAAACCCGATGGTAGCGGTAACAAAGAATACTACTGATAATTTCTTGGCGTTCAAAAACCTCGGCGGCTATTTTGAGTTTTCGTTATATGGAGATATTGCAGTTAAAAGCATCGAATTTAGCGGCAACAACGGTGAAAAGTTGGCAGGAGCAGTAACAATCATTGCGTCCAATCAAGATGACCCTACATTTGTTTTTGCAGACGGCGCAACCGAGACTATCACACTTGATTGTGGCGAAGGTGTTGAGTTGGGTGCAGATGCAGCAAATGCGACAAAGTTTTGGTTTGTAATACCTGCAACAACATATACAAAGGGTATCACCATTACTATTACCGATACCGACGGTAAAAAGATGGAGAAATCAACCTCAAAAGCAATTACCATTGAGCGTAGTACCGTACAGCCGCTTAATGCATTTTTGGTGGAAACAAAGACCCCTGAAACATATCTAATTCATTACTCTGCGACACAAATAGTCACTCCGAATGCAACCGATGTTTTTGGCGCAAATATGGTTTCTAATGAATGGAATGAAGCAACTGGTGAAGGTGTAATCACTTTTGATAGTGATGTGACCTCTGTGGGCATATATGCCTTTAGTTCTTGTAAATCTCTTACAAGTATAAAAATTCCTAATAGTGTAACCGATGTCAACACTTTGGCTTTTTCAGGTTGTTCAAATTTAACTGCTTTTTATGGAAAATTTGCATCTCAAGACAACCGTTGTTTAATAGTTGATGGCGAACTAACACACTTCGCCCCCGCAGGTATAACACAATATTCTATTCCAGAAGGAATAACATCTATTGGTGTTAGGGCATTTGAGGATGTAGAGACTCTTACAGAAGTCATTATTCCACAAGGAGTTATTTCTATTAAATTTGGTGCGTTTTATGGTTGTGAATATTTGCAAAGCATAACTATACCCGACAGTGTTAATACCATTGAAAATAGCGCTTTTTATGGTTGTACATTAGCAAGTAATATAACTATTGGTAGTGGCCTTACAGAAATTGGAGATAATGTATTTGGGGCCTGTAAACATCTAACTAATGTAGTGATTCCTGACAATATTATTTCGATTGGGAAATCTGCTTTTAGCGGCTGTTCGGCTCTTGAGCGTATAACAATTGGCAGTAATGTTAAGTCTATTGGAGAAAATACCTTTGCATACTGCGAAAACTTGGCATACATATATTGTAAACCAACAACACCTCCTAGCATACGTAATAACACTTTCTATATTTCACCGGGTTCTATACTTGTACCTTATGAATCAGTAACATTATATAAAGAAGCAACTTGGTGGAAAAATTATGATGGGAAAATAATGGGAACAACTTATTAGTATGATTATGGGTTAAACTCTCAAATTTTAAATTATGAAACAAAATTGTTATAATCTTCCATATATTTTGGTATCAGAACATACGGAGATGGCCGAAAAAATTTCATTGAACAATATGGTCGATGACGATGGCAGATTATGCAGAATAGCCTTTATTGGAAAAATTGATAGTTCGACATATCCTGAAAAATGTATGGGATTTGTAATTCTTGAATATAAAGAAGGTGAAGGATATATACGACCCATAAAGGAAGTTTTTGATATTTTATTTAACAAATAGAGAAAAATCCCCGTAGGCAGAACTTACGGGGATTTATTATTTCATTTCGTGACTAATATCTGCAATCTCGGAATTGGTGTAGCGAATCAAATCCTGCGGTGCAATACGCACCTGCAACCCTCTCACCCCTGCGCTGATGTAGATAGCCTCGTGCTCTAGGCTCGATGAGTGTATATATGTCGGAAAACGTTTCTTCATCCCTATGGGCGAGCATCCGCCTCGGATATAACCCGTTACCGCCAGCAAATCCTTCATCGGTATCATCTCCACCTTCTTGTTGCCCGACACTTTGGCTGCCGCCTTCAAATCGACCTCGAAGTCTCCTGGCACAACGCACACGAGATAACCCGTACGGTCACCGTGCAACACCAAAGTCTTGAACACCGTGGCGATATCCTCACCCAACTCCTCGGCAACGTGCGTCGCTGCGAGGTTATTCTCATCGACGGTATACGGAATGAGTTGATAATCAATTTTCGCCTTATCGAGCAGACGCGCCACATTGGTCTTTTCTATACGTTGTTTTGCCATAGTTTCGGAAAGTTTATGGAGCAAATTTAGAAAAAAGAAATATTTTTTAGTAATTTTGACCTACGAAACTTTGATTTTAAGGATATGAAACACATCTTGCACACAATAATCGCAGCCACGTTGATGCTTGGCATATTTGCGGGTTGTTCGGCTACATCATCGCCCCGCAAGGTGGCACGCAACTTCTACAAGGCCATCGAGCAAGCCGACTACGAACGTGCGTTGAGTCTTACGACTCTTGACCCAGAGGCCGACGCTGAAATCTATTACGCCATTATGCAGAAGGTCAATAACTCTATCGCCGAGAAGGGTGGACTTGAGAAATTGGAGTTCATTAGCGAGGAGTATGCCGAAGCCGAAGAGGGTGAAGAGCCCACAGAGGCTACTGTTGCCGTAAATGTTGTGTATGCTGACGGCACTACACAGGAGGAGTATTGTGATGTGGTTTTAACCGATGGTAAATGGCTTGTAGATGCCAATCTTGACTCTAAATAGACTAACATACATAACTCTTATTTTGTCCCTTGCCACGATTGTAAGTTGTGGCACTACCCCATCTGCGCCTACATCGCACATCCCTGCCGTAGAGATTCCGAGCGACTCGTTGTGCTCTGCCGATTTGGTGTTTCGTTTGGGCCGTACGCTCCAAAGTGAAGCCATAGCCGCAGGCGCTGACCGAGAGTCTCGTTTTTCTCACGTAGGTATTATTATCCGTCAAGCCGATAGCCTGTCGGTTATCCATATCGAGCCTTGTCGTGACGGAGATGAAATGGTAAAATGTGAGAAGTTAGAAGATTTTTTTGCCTACGATAAGACTGTGTCTGGAGTGATTGTGCGCCTTGAGAATCTTGCCGCCGAACAACGTAACATAATTCAGCAAGCAGCCCTATCCGCCACCTTATCGCACATCAGTTTTGACCACGATTATCGTTTATCTGATACTACACAAATGTACTGCACTGAACTTACCGAGTGGGCATATTCAAAGGCCGATATATCCCTCTCCGAAGGCCGTTGCCATCGCTTGCCTCTTGCGGCGGAGCCTGTAATTCTCCCGCAAGATATTCTACGGCGTGCAGATATTATTAGGATTTGGGGATTTACTTATTAATCTTATCCTCTTTACGATTGCCGAAACGGTATAATTGATAGGAATTGACCAGATTCTGCCACACGATATATGCCGTAGGTGCCACCGATGACAGCGGGTCGAGGAACGACTGCGCCATCCACACAGCCATAACCGTATTTTTTTGCCCCAACGATTGTCCTCCCGCCGAAGCATCTCCATATTTACGGCCTATTATTCGCCCTACGATGAACTGAGTTACGCATATCACCAGCGCGACTATGCCCAATAATAATTCCGTTAAGCGGTCTGCCTCGCTATGGTCTATGATAAAGCAGGTCGTGCGACCAATAATCACAATCAACGATAATAGCCAAATATAGAACGAAATCTGCCCGTGTGCTGCAACCCATCCGCTAACTTTGGGTGTAAATAATCGGCATAACTGCGCCAATAGGAAAGGCATTATGAGCATCGGAGCAACACGCCCCAATATCTCGCCTACGCTGCACGTTCCGTTGCCGTAGACTGATAATACAACGGGTGCAAATATGGCCACCGCTATGTTGCAGAGCAGAGAATATGCCACCATTGTCTCTACCTTTGCACCCAACATTCCGCCAATCACTACTGCACCCATAGCAATCGGCGCCAATACGCATATCATTGCACCCTGCGCTACCACTTCACCAAATGGTAACGTTGCATAATACGCCACAAAGCATCCTATAGCCTGAAACATTATCAGCCACAGATGCATCATCTGTAAGCGTATCTGTCGAGCATCTACCTTGCAGAATGTTACGAACAGCATTGAGCCAATAAACATCGGCGTTAGCCAACCCTGCGTAGCACTCTCCAGCCACTCCATTTCGCGGCAGAACAGTGCTCCCGTAAGCATTCCCAATGGCATCGCCATTGTTCGCATCATATGTGCCGACGGCTTCAGCATAATACTATGTTAGTTGTCGCTACCTTTCTCGTTCAAGAAATTCAATATTCCGCGCATCAGCGTATCTCGCTCTTTGGCGTCTTGTATTGCCTCAAACGGGAATCCCATAATCATTGTACGGTACTCTGAGCCCTTATATCCTACGGCTGCGGGCTGATTGTTTGTCACATATCGCATTGCGATAAATGCACCCTTGCCATACGGAGAGATACATCCTGGTGACTCTATTCCGTAGAACTCTTTTGATGGCTCACGGTTAAATTCTACATCTTGTCGCGCCATCTTCATTGGTGATGCCACCACTCTTGCTGCACCTTTTCGTGTAGCCATATCTCCATTAAACGAGAAATGCAATACTCTGCGAGCAAACTCCTTGTCCTCTCCATCAGCCTGTGGCGAGTTCCAGAGGTCGCTACCTATGTAACATCCAGACGCAAATACCGCTCCGCCCTGCTTTGTGTAGTCTATAATGCGATTCTGCAACTCCTCCGAGAAACACTCAAATGCTACTCCCGATGTTCCTCTACCCATCTCTACCGAGCGTTGTTTGCCTAAAATCAAATCTACAACAGGATACTCTGCCATATCTACACTACCCTTCTCTATAGCCTTTGCGTTTGCTGAGCAGTAAGAATATCCCGCCTCGACAATTGAACTGCCGTGCAGAACAGGATAGTCAAACGTATTACCCGCAACAACCTCCGTCTCATAATCGCTATAGCAAGAACCTAAAGCATTGTTGTCGTTGCTTGCACTCGACAGACGGCGGTCAAAGTTGCGTTGCTCACCGATGAATGATATATCCTTAATGTATCCTACTCCCGAATCGAAATAGTTGTAGAATCCCGCGATAGAATCTCCCTGAATACTCAGCGGAGCACTCACTCTATCGAATCCATTTACAACCAATACTCTGCCGCGTTCCTGCTCAGCCTTATGCGATGAGAGTATTTCGCTCGGGAAACTCTCTCCTCCCTTATTAACTGCTGTTACGCGATAAGAATAAGTGCGACCTCGTTTTTGAGGCATTACTACCGACGTGTCTTCGACTTTTGTTCCGTTATCAAATCCACCATCGTCTATGCGAGTGTATACGATATAATAATCGGGCTCTGCTGATACCTCCAACTCATCCTGCACAGGTTGCCAACTCAATTTTACGTCTGCTGACTCCGCTGAAACAAACGTCGCGCTGAAACTCTCTACGGGCAATGGCTGAACGGTATATGGCACATTGTATTGGCTTGATATATAGCGCAAAACACCCTTGTATATTGCTCTGCTTACCAAGAACTTGAAACGGGGGTCGTTTCCATAGCGCATATCAGCAAAATTTTGGTGTGACAACAACTCCAAAAGCATTGTCGGTACAGCAGGAACACGTGCTTCATAATACGAGCGATTCCACATACCGCGACGGCTCCAATTAGGCTCATATGTCGAACGTATATCTCCTACAATCTGCGTCATTACCATATCGGTCAATTCTCGTGAGCAGTAGCGGTCTGCTCCGCCCTCAAAATGGCCTTTATTATCCTTTGTGTAGAATATTCCGAGTGTACCTATAATATCATCATTCAATCTTACTCCCGCATCCGAGTGGAATGCCAAAGCCATATCAAGAGGTACTCGCTTGCCCTTCTCTTTGGGTAGACGCTCCGAACCTCCCATTACGGCATTAACCCAATGAGCACGCGACATATAATCATCCTTGTAATCGTCCATATTCTCCTTAGGGGTATATACATCAGGCTCAAAACCCGACCACTGCAACCAATAACGTGCGCCCTCGCAGAAACGTGGATACTCGCTTGTCATTGCCTCATAATCTACACCCTCTTCACGGAATCTCTCTGACGGAATACGAGCCACATTACCATATCCACCACCAATCTTTACTCCGTCTGCCGAAATTTTGTTTCCAGCCTCTGCCGATGTATTCTCCAATGAAATAAGCACTCGCTCTTCTCCTGCATTAAACAGGAAGTGGCCTAAATATACCCACATTCCGCCGCCCATTGTCTGGTTTACAGCAAAACGACTCTCTCCACCGCTATGGAATACTGTATATGTAGCATCCTCGGCACTCTCCTTTCCAAAACTCTCATACGATACGTATACTGCATACTCTCCCGTTTCGGGTATCGCTGCACTCCACTCTGCACGGCTTGCATTACCACTCTTTATACTCTCTATGGTGCGTGCTGTACCATCGTGGAATGGATTCTGTCCTGTTAAATATGTTTCACGTTTGTGCGCAAAACCTTTGCCGCCCTCCGACCATTTTTTCGAGCCGTTGTGTTCTGCATAGCGAGTGTCGTCTACTCCCTCGTCGTTGTCAATGATAATCTCGTTTGTTTGCGTATCTCTTTCTCGTGGCAAAAGTACGTTTGCACCTGCATTTTCCAGCATCGGTACAAGGTATGGTAAGACATAACTCTGTGTATATAAGTCCTCTACAGTCTCCCAGAGGCGTGAACGTTGCCAGCGCCAAATGTTTTCATCTTGCTCAAAGTAACGTCCGTGACTCTGCCACATAGCAATGTGACGGCCATATAATCCCTCTGTTGGCTTATTCTGCGACGAGAGAGCCTTAACCAAAGGTTGCGTAGAAGTGTTGGTAAATCTTACGCCACCCTTTGCCGAGGTGCGATGATATTGCGGAATCAACTCTTCGATTAGATGATTGTCGGTATATATAGCCAATTTATAATTAGCATACCTTTCGGGTAAAACGGCTCTTACCGAGTCATACATCGCCTGCACATTATCCTCGCGGAACGGATAATACGACAATCCGACAGAGGCGTGTATTTCGACCTTGTCGCCTGCTGCTTTCATACGATTTATCGTTGCACCTCCGCCCAAAATTTCTCGGCGCACGATTCTTGACAATACATCGGCAATCTCTGCACGAGTGTCCGAAGATATAGTTTGACCTAAAGCATTGCTTGAAATAAATATTGCAATGCTCAATAAACCAATAAATAATAAATTATATTTTTTCATCACGATAACTTTTATGCGATATTAACAAGAGTTCAAAGATACAAAATAAAGCGTTATATCCCAACAATTCAAAGCCTATATAGTAATCGAAATATTTCGCCGTTGTCCATTGTAAAACATAACTTAAAACGGGTGATATTATTATAACTATCGGCACCCATCTTTCTCGTACAGCACGCTTGCTTATTAGTCCAAATGTAAAGAGTCCGAGAATTGGTCCGTAAGTGTATCCAGCAACCTTGAATACCAGATTGATAACACTGTCGCTGCCAAATCGAGCAAACAGTATTATAACTGCCGTCATCACTATCGCCATAAATAGATGTACCCAACGACGCAATCGCGTGAGTTGTGCTTCACTGCGAGGGCCACCTAATATATCGAGCGTAAACGATGTTGTAAGTGATGTTAGCGCCGAACCCGCAGCCGAATAAGTGCTTGAGATAAGTCCTGTAACGAACATTATTCCAACGATTAACGGCAATCCTCCCTGCACGGCTACCATCGGGAATACATCGTCGCTTCTTGCGGGTAATGGCAGTTGTCTGATATCCGCATATCTATATAACAACACTCCCAATATCAAAAACATCAATATAACCACTATCTGACAAATCGCTGTCAAAACAATATTGATTTGAGAATCTCGCTTTGTACGGCAACTAAGGTTGCGTTGCATCATATCTTGGTCCAATCCCGTCATTGCTACAAGCGACAATGCTCCACCCGCAACCATTTTCCAGAAGTAGCGAGGAGATGATGCATCATTGAAAAACCACATTTGTGAGTATTGCGATGTCTTCACTACTTCAAGCGTTTGTTTAATTGATAATCCTAAGTCTTTGCAAATAAATAATATGGCTATAACAATACTTGCTACAAGGCACAATGATTGCAATACGTCTGTCACGATAAGGGAACGCACTCCACCCTTAAATGTGAATAGATATACAATAAGCATCGTGAATAGCACATTCAAGTTAAAGCAAATGTTTAATTCGTTGTATATAAGTATTTGTAGTACAGTACATACTATGTATAATTTTAAGGCCGAGCCAACGAGCTTGCTTATCAGGAAACACGCTGCTCCTGCACGATGTGTGACTATCCCGAAACGTTCGTTGAGATACTCGTATAGCGACACAACTTTCAGGCGATAAAACAGCGGAACAAGTACAAATGCAACGATTAGTTGTCCGATGGTAAAACCTACGACCATCTGCATATATGAAAAGCTGTCAGCAGCAACTGATGCGGGAAGAGAGATAAACGTAACACCCGACATTGCCGCTCCTATCATTGCCAAAGTTGCTACTGACCACTTGGTGCTGCGTCGCCCAATAAAGAATGTGGCATTGTCGGCACCTCGTCCTGCTCGATAAGAGAGCGCAAGGAGCAGACTCAAATACGACACAATGGTCAATATGACGAAAATTGGCGGCATATATAGACTTTTTACCACGCAAAGATAATATTTAGGCGCAAAATAAATTGTAAAATAAATTAAAATTTATATATTTGCGTGGAGTTAAAGGTGAACTCCTAAAGGTTAGTTAGTGTTAGAAAATATTAATTTAAATTATAACTTATATTAAGATTATGGCTAAATCCTTAAAAATACGTGATTTAACTTTGCGCGATGGCCAGCAGTCATCGTTCGCAACCCGTATGACTCAAGAGCAGATTAATCGTTGCTTACCTTATTATAAGGATGCAGGATTCTTCGCTATGGAGGTTTGGGGCGGTGCAGTACCCGACTCTGTTATGCGCTACTTGGGTGAGAATCCCTGGACTCGTTTGGAGAGCATTCACCAGGAGATTGGTGATATATCAAAACTTACAGCCCTCTCTCGCGGACGTAACCTCTTTGGTTATGCTCCCTATACCGATGAAATCATCGATGGCTTCTGCCGCAATGCTATTGAGAGCGGTTTGGGTATTATGCGTATCTTCGATGCGCTGAACGACGTTGAGAATGTTAAGTCTACAATCAAATATGTTAAGCAGTATGGTGGTATTGCCGACTGTGCGGTATGTTATACAGTAGACCCCAAATACCCTCAGCCTACTTTCTTCCAGAAGTTGTTGGGTAAGAAGGCTCCCCAGCCTGTATTTACCGATGAGTACTTCTTGGATAAGGCGAAGCAGATGGCTGCGTTGGGTGCTGATATGATTACCATCAAGGATATGTCGGGTTTGATTCCGCCCGAGCGTATCAGCCGTTTGGTAAAACTTTTCAAGCAGCACGTTAATATTCCTATCGACTTCCACACCCACTCTACTCCTGGATATGGTTTGGCATCGGTATTTGCCGCTATCGCTGCAGGTGTTGATGTTGTTGATACAAACTGCTGGTGGTTTGGCGGAGGTACAGGAGCCCCTGCATTGGAGTTGGTATGGGTATTCTGCCAGAAGATGGGCATCGATATCGGTGTAAATATGGATGCTGTAGCCAAGATTAACGAGCAGTTGAAGGATATTCGCAAGGAGTTGGAGTTGTCGGTATTCGGTGCTGTTAAGCCCCGCCCCAACCGCTTTGCATTCTCTGAGACTTCGGATAAGTACTTCGACGAGGCAGTTGCTGCTGCTAAGGCAGAGGACTTCGAGGCATTGCTTACTGCAAGCCAGAAGATTGAGGCATACTTTGGATTCCCTGCTCCCAATGAGTTGGTACAGAAGGCCGAGATTCCTGGTGGTATGTACTCTAATATGGTGGCTCAACTTAAGCAACTCAAGTCAGAGGATATTCTTCCCCGTGCTATGGAGTTGATTCCTTCGGTGCGTATGAACGCTGGTTTGCCACCCCTCGTAACTCCTACATCGCAGATTGTTGGTGCTCAGGCTGTAAACTGCGCTATGGATGAGAAGGCTGGTCGAGAGATGTATACCAATAAGAGTTCGCAGTTCATCGGTTTGGTGAAGGGCGACTATGGTCATACTCCCGTAAAGATTGACCCCGAGTTCCGCTTTAAGATTTGTGGCTTTAGAGAGGAGATTCCTTATGATACATCTAAGTATCAGATGCAGCCTAACCCCGAATTGCCCGAGGCAGGTGGTGTGAAGTTGGCTAAAACTGAGAAGGAGGTATTGTTGTTGGAGTTGTTCCCATTGGTTGCCAAGAATTTCTTGACTAACACCAAGAAGAGTGCTTACGAGGCAGAGCAGGCTATTGCTGCTGCAAAGGCTGCCGAGGAGGCTCGTATCGCTGCAGAGCAAGCAAAAGAGGCTGCGAAGAAGGCTGAGGTTGATGCTGCATTCAAGGCTGCAACCGCTCCCGCACCTATTACAGGCAATACGGTGAATGCACCACTTCCTGGTCGTGTTTTGGAGATTAATGTTAAGGTTGGCGACGAGGTTAAGCGTGGCCAGACTGTAGTTATCTTGGATGCTATGAAGATGGAGAACAATATCACATCGGACTATGCAGGTAAGGTAAAGCAGATTTTGGTTGCAGTTGGTGAGGCTGTAGGTGATAATGCGCCTATGGTTGAGATTGAATAAACCGCAATCACCCGATTATATGATTAAGGCTACCTTCAAAGGGTAGCCTTAATTGTTTGTGTATTATTATTTCATTATCGGAATGTTAATGTGTGACGGATGTTCGGCATCGTGGTATATGCGAACGTCACACGGAACAAAATCCTTGGCCGTAGCCTTGCTGATATCAATAAACTGTTGCGGATTCATATCGTACAACGGAAACCACGAACTCTGCACCTGTACTTTGATGCGGTGTCCAGCCATAAAGGTGTGTGCAATGTCGTTCATTCGCAATGACACCTTCTCTACCTTGTTTGGGGTAAAGGCTTCGGGTTCGGAAAGTGAATTGCGATAGCGGCCACGTATAATATCTCCTCGCACCAACATTTCGTATTCTCCATCTGGGCCTACGTCTATAACCTTTACCACGAAATCGGCATCTGTTTGAGAGATTGAGGCGTACAATACCGCTTCAATAGCACCCATAGTAGTCATATCCTGCTCCAAAACGGGAGAGATGAAAGTTAAAACATCCTCACGGCCCTCCACAAAAGTCTGGTCTGCTATCATATATTCCTTGCGTCGCGGAGCGTCTGTTTCAGGATAATATGGTACAGGGTTATCGGGATTTGATATGTAAGAACTGTATGAGTCGCAGATGTCTGATTTGTTGGTCGCCAATCCGCCATCTTCTGCCAGGTAGAGAGTGTATGCTGAAGAAGACTCCGCAGGATTCCACTCGCCCATCTCGCGCCAGCAATTTTCGCCCGTAAAGAATATTAGTGCGCCGTATTCCGTTTCGCCACTCGATTCGGTGTCACGCAGATAGTGGTCAAAGAATGGGAACTCTATTTCGTTGCGGAAAAACTCTGTCATTGACTCTTCGCTGAACTCTACCCCACCCAATTCATTGGCTTTGCCTTCTCTGCGCCAAGCACAATGTGTCCAGGGGCCTATAATCAATCGGCAATCCTCTACTGAACCGCTTTCGCGCAAAGCGTTGTATAATGCCCACGTGCCGTATGAGTTTTCTGCATCAAAAGCACCGCCAACGATAAGCGTCGGAACTTTAATACCCTTTAATGCACGCAATGCATTGCGGCTCTGCCAGAAATCATCGTAGTCGGGGTGTTGCATCATTTCATCCCAGAATGGAATTTGCCCCGCTAATGAGAGAGTTATATCCGAAAGTCTATTGCTTGAGAAGTAATCCCACGCATCGCCCTCTATTGGCGATTTGAATGCTACAGGCTCCGACGATTTGCTATGCTCCCTTAGTCCGAAATTTGGCAGGAAGGATACGGCATCAAACAATGTAAATGCTCCGTTACGATGAAAATCATCGCCACGCCACCAATCGCATACGGGTGCTTGGGGAGATATGGCCTTAATTGCGGGATGACCGCTTGCGGCAGCCATCAATGTATAAAAACCATCATACGATGCTCCGAAGATTCCTATGCGGCCATTGTGGCGTTTAACTTTTCGTAACAACCACTCTATTGTGTCGTATGCGTCGCTTGCTTCATCGGTGTCGTTGCCCTGTTTGTTCTCGATAAATGGACGTGCGTTTTCGGTCTTGCCTTCGCTCATCCAACGGCCTCGTACATCCTGAAATACAAAGATGTATTCCGCTTGCAGATAGTTGTGATAGATGGAATCTTGCCAAAATGCAGAGTTTTTCTTGCCGTATGGCTCGCAACCATAGGGTGTGCGATTGAGCAGAATGGGATGCGTTGCCTTCTTGTTTTTTGGTGTATATACGGCAGTGTATAGACGTACGTCATCGCGCATAGGTATCATATATTCTGCTTTGGCGTAGTTTGCTTTAAGCCACGCGGCATCTATTATTGCGGGCTCATTGGTCGCGTCGTTTGCTACAACATATAACGCAGAACAAAACAGCAGGCCAAATAATAAAAGTATCTTTTTCATTAATCTATTGTCAAAAATTTACAATTCAATTCGGCAGTAATTCCGAAACAATGATTTGCAAATTTAGTACAATCGCAGTGGAAAAGCAAAACATATCCTCTTTTTTGGTCTTGATAGTTACTTTGGCCTATTTGATGATGATTTTTCATCACGCTTTACATTATATATATCGGTAACATATATGGTGAAGATTGGGAAGAACATCATTCCTAACGATGGCAAGAGCGCTGCCAGTACTTTGCCTACGGCTGTGATGGGAAATATCTCTGCTCCGACGGTTGTTACATTCATACAGGCCCACCATATTGCATTTCCAAAACCATATAATTGGGGATTAACTCCTATCTCGTAGTCATAGAACATTAATGCTGCCAAATAAGTAAATCCCAATACGGTCAATACATATTGCCCGAAGATTCTTACAACTTTGCCATTCAATAACCATTGCAGGACCATACACATAGCAACAAATGAACGTATGACAGGCAATGCGGCCACCCCTATCGATAGCCAACGGTCGGGGTTAAAATGTGTCCAGGAGAATATGTTCAAATATGGGATGGATATCAAAAGCAGAAGAAAATTATACCATACAGTCTTGCGTGATGAGTGTCGCGCTGTCAATATCCATACAAAATCGACAATATAGACGATGCAGACCATTAGTTGTAGCCACAAATACCACGACGAATAGGTTCTGTGGTTGCCTGTAAGCACCTCAATCGACAATCCTACCATAATTGCAATGGCTGCTATTAAATTTACTATACGCATCATTTTGCCTTCAGTTTCCATATTATCAGCGATTTAGGCTAAAAAATGCAAACTGTGTGCCGAAGAAAATGCATTTTTAATGTAATTTTTTTAAAAAAGATTTTGCATAGATAAAAAAAACGCTTATCTTTGCAATCGCATTTAGAACAATGGCGAGATAGCTCAGCTGGTTAGAGCGCATGATTCATAATCATGAGGTCGAGAGTTCAAGTCTCTCTCTCGCTACTACGAGATGCAATTCGGGATGTAGCTCAGCCCGGTTAGAGTACACGTCTGGGGGGCGTGGTGTCGCAAGTTCGAATCTTGTCATCCCGACTAACCAAAAGCCTTGATAATAAAGCAATTATCGAGGCTTTTTTCGTATAAACTACTAAGCGAATAAACTACCACACCCTACTGTTTTGCTCGGTTTGTAAACGAGACAACGTAATAATAGACAAATATAAATCTAATTCATTATGAGAAAATCATTAAAACTCCTTGCAGGTTTAGTTTTGATGGCTACAGCCTTTATGACGGCCTGCTCATCGGGCAACGATAGCCTTCTTCGCTACGTTGACCCGAAAATTGGTTCGGGAGGTCACGGCCACGTTTTTGTTGGAGCAAGTGTGCCTTTCGGCTTGGTGCAGGTTGGCCCTACAAGCATCCCTCAGGATTGGGACTGGTGCTCGGGTTACCATAGCAGTGACGAGAGCGTCATTGGATTCTCGCACACTCACCTCTCTGGTACAGGTATCGGCGACTTGTTCGATATTACGCTTATGCCTGTCATTGGCGAGGTAACTTATGCACGTGGTACTCACGAGAGTTACGACACGGGTATGTGGTCGTATGCTGACCGCACAAAGGAGGTAACACGTCCTGGTTATTACTCTGTACCTTTGAAGCGCTATGGTATTACTGCCGAGATGACTGCTACGACACGCGTAGGTTTCCACCGTTATACTTTCCCCGCATCGGAGGAGGCCGCTATCGTAATTGACCTTCAGAATGGTGGTTGCTGGGATAGAGCATCTGATGTGAAAATGGAGCAGGTAAGCGATACTCGTATCGAGGGTTATCGTCACTCTCGTGGTTGGGCTAACGACCAGAAGGTATTTTTCGTTGCCGATTTCTCACGTCCTATCGACAAGTTTGAGTTGGTAGGCAATAAGATGTATGGTCGTGCGTCATTTGCTACCAAAGAGAACGAGCAGATTTATGTTAAGGTCGCGTTGTCACCCGTTAGCATCGATGGCGCAAAGGCAAATATGGAGGCTGAGTTGCCCGATTGGAACTTCAAGCGCACTATCGCTGCTGCCGAGAAGGCTTGGGCGCAGGAACTCTCAAAGATGGATGTTACATCAGATAACGAGGCTGCAAAACGTACCTTCTATACAGCGCTTTACCACACAATGATTGCCCCCTCGGTTTTCTGTGATGTGAACGGCGACTACAGAGGTGCAGATGGCCAGATTCATAAGGGTGAGGGCCACACTACATATACCACTTACTCATTGTGGGACACTTACCGTGCTGCTATGCCTTTGATGTCTATTATCCAGAAGGAGCGAATGACTGATATTATCAATACAATGATTAATATCTGTGATGAGCAGGGCCGTCTGCCGGTATGGCATTTGTGGGGTTGCGAGACAGACTGTATGGTTGGTAACCCTGGCCTTATCTCTGTCGCTGACGCTATTGTCAAGGGTGATACAGGTATCGATAAGGAGCGTGCATACGAGGCTGTAAAGAAGACCGCTATGCATCCTGGTCGTGGTAACAACTACCGTATCGAGGTTGGCTTTATCCCCAGCGACAAGATGAATCAAAATATTGCTTATGATATGGAGTATGCTATTGCCGATGGTGCTGCGGCTTATGCTGCACGTGCATTGGGTAAGGATGCCGATGCGGAGTACTTCGAGAAGCGAAGCCACTCATATCGTAACTACTTTGACCCCGAGACTCGCTTTATTCGCGGTCGCTTGAGCGACGGCAGTTGGCGAGAGCCTTTTGACCCCTACCACTCTTCTCATAATAATGATGACTACTGCGAGGGCAATGCTTGGCAATATACTTGGCTGGCACCGCAGGATGTAGAGGGATTGCAGGAGTGCTTCGGTGGCAAGGAGCCTATGATTCAGAAGTTGGATTCTCTCTTTACAGTAAGTTCTGTTGTTACGGGTGAGAATGCATCTGCCGATATCTCTGGTCTTATTGGTCAGTATGCTCACGGTAACGAGCCGAGCCACCATATTATATATATGTACTCGATGCTCGGTGAGCCTCACAAGGCTGCGGATAAGGTGCGTGAGGTTTTGACTACGCTCTATTTCGATGCCGAGGAGGGTTTGTCAGGTAATGAGGATGTGGGACAGATGTCGGCTTGGTATATTATGTCGGCTATGGGCTTCTATGAGGCTGAGCCTGCATCAGGCCGCTATTGGTTTGGTTCTCCGTTGTTCAACGAGGTGGATATTAACTTGGCTGATGGCACATTCCGCATCGTTGCCGAGAACAACTCAGCAGAGAATAAATATATCCAGCGAGTATGGCTCAATGGCGAGCCTTACGATAAGGGTTGGATTTCGCACTCTGATATCAAGGCTGGTGGTGAACTCAAGTTCGAGATGGGTGCTGAGCCCAACTTGTGGTACTAATCCACTTATAGTTAATACAACAGAAATCACATCTTGCTAATAGCGCAGGATGTGATTTTTTTGTATGTATTATTAATTAAAACACAAAGGGAGCCAGCGTAGCGCTAACTCCCTTATTGTATTCTCAATTCTCAATTCTCGATTTTGAACTTTGAACTTTGAACTTCTCTCTCCTACTTTTCTATAAGCGTGATACTGCGCTGGATAAAGTCTGTAAGGTTTTTACCCTTCAACATTCCGTTTGACAATAGAGCAAGGTCGATAATCTGGCGTACCAATTTATTCTGCTTGCCAATCTCCTTCAATCGCTCGTTACGCTCGTCACGCAACATAACAACCTTCTTCGACAACTCCTCGCGCATCTCCTTCTCTTCGGGTGTGAACTCCTCCTCTTTCTTGTTCTTTACGGTCTCCTCGAATCGGCGTTCCTCGGCTACTGCTGCATCAATCTTCTTTGTTGTGGTCTTGAGTTTGTCGCCATACTCAGTCTCTACCTTACCCAAAATATCGATTACAATCGGGTGATTACCATTTACCGCAATCGTAAAGTTGTCGGGCATCTGACCATAAAATTGGCTCATACCGCCGCCACCAACTTTTGCCATCTCCTTCATACGACGCATAAACTCGTTCTGCGTAATGATAACGGGGGCATCATCCGCTGCCATAGGCTCAAACGAAATAGTATATGTAATCTTCTCATCCTTCGGCATCTGGCTCTCAAATACTGGGCGCATAATCTCCTGCTGGGCTTCCGTCAGTGACATCGACATCTGCTCCTTTTTCTGGATGAGTTTCTCCACTACGTCGCTATCAACTCTTACGAAACGTACGTTTTGATTTTTCGACTCAAAGTAGTTGATGTAGTGATTGTCGAGCGGACCATTCATCTCCAATACATCGTAACCCTTTGCCTTTGCAGCCTCTACAAACGAGTGCTTGTCCTCGGCATCATCGACATACAACGCAATTACGTTGTCATTCTTGTCGGTCTGATTCTCCTTGATGATGTCAATATACTCTTTCGCAGGGAAATATTTACCCTCGGTCGATTTCAACAACATAAAGTCCTGCGCCTTCTCTGCAAACTTCTCATCGGTCAAGATACCGTACTGAATAAATACCTTCAAGTCATCCCACTTCTGCTCGTAATCGGCACGCATTGTTGTGAACAACTCCTTCAAGCGGTCTGCCACCTTGCGAGTGATATAACCCGAAATCTTCTTCACATTTGAATCGCTCTGCAGATAACTGCGCGATACATTCAACGGAATATCGGGTGAGTCAATCACACCGTGCAACAGTGTCAAATATTCGGGCACAATACCCTCCACCTGGTCAGTCACAAACACCTGATTGCAATAGAGTTGAATCTTGTTCTTCTGCAACTCGAAGTTGTTATTGATTTTCGGGAAATAGAGAATACCTGTCAGATTGAACGGATAGTCGATATTCATATGTATGTAGAACAAAGGCTCGTCGCTCATCGGGTACAACTCGCGATAGAATTCCTTGTACTGCTCCTCGGTAATTTCTGTTGGTTTACGAGTCCACAAAGGCTCTATGTTGTTGATAATGTTATCCTTTTCGGTATCAACATATTTGCCATCCTTCCACTCCTTAACCTTGCCATAAGCAATGGGCACGGGCAGGAAATGGCAATACTTCTTGAGCAACTCGCTCACCTGTGACTCCTCACAATAATCCTTGCAATCATCCGAGATGTGCAAAACGATAGATGTTCCGCGCGGATAATCCTTGTCACACTCCTCCATCTGATATTCGGGCGAGCCATCGCATACCCAGTGCATACACTTGCTACCCTCTTTATATGAACGAGTGAAAATCTCCACCTTGTCGGCTACCATAAACGATGAGTAGAAGCCCAAACCAAAGTGTCCGATGATTGCCTGGTCCTTGTACTTTGCCAAAAACTCCTCTGCACCCGAGAAGGCAATCTGGTTGATGTAACGGTCAATCTCCTCCGCAGTCATACCTATACCTCGGTCGGTTACGGTCAATGTCTTTGCCTTTTCGTCTGTTGAAATGTGGATTGTAAGGTCACCCAACTCTCCCTTGAATTCATTCTTTGCTGCCAAAGTCTTTAACTTCTGTGTAGCGTCAACAGCATTTGACACCAACTCGCGCAAGAAAATCTCGTGGTCAGAGTAAAGGAATTTTTTGATTACGGGAAATATGTTCTCCGTTGTTACTCCAATTTTTCCGTTTTTCATAGTTTTATATGTTTTTGTTGTTATTTCATTGCGTTATGCACTGATAACATTATAAACAAACTATGTGCCATCGGAGTATTTGTGCCATTTTGACAGAGCTGATGTGTCGTGTGGCAGAACGGAGTGCTATGTATGTCACTCTGCGGCGGAAGACCTACGCAACATCAGGTACATAAACAAGCCCTGTGCAGCGTAATATGTAGTCATCACCCAAGTGTTGCCATTGGCAATAGGTTCTACGAACTTGCCATAAGCAATTAACGAGTCTGATAGAATAAACAGCGCAGCGGCAAGAACATACAATGCCTTCCGTGCTCTTGTCTGCAGAAATGCTGTTACACCCATCGAGATAATGATGATGCCATAAATCCATACGGCATTGAAGTCCATTTTGCTTTCGATGTGAGTCATTATATAACCCAGAAAGCATAGCATTCCGATAGCGAATAATGTAGCCCACGCCACTCTGAGTCGCTCAAAACGCTTGACTCTCGGCGAGAAATCGCTAATATAGAATAGATGCGCTACAGCAAAGAATCCTACCTGCATAATGAAACTTCCTTCGGCACCGGCCCAATCTCCTGCGGCTGATGCTAACAACGCTAGCGGAATCATCTTGCCTCCATTGCGGAACTTAACGGCAGCTGCAATCGCTGCGAATAAAGTCGGTACGGCAACAAAGGCTCTTATTGGAGCGATATATGCTCCGCCGCGTTGCAGGAAAAATACAACGGCAAGTAATAGATATATGCCAACTACGGCAATAGTATATGTAATGTTTTTTGTTCTACTCACGTTTCTCAGTTTGTGAATTAATGTATTCAGTTAATTTCTCTGTGAACCATTCGGGCGCACGGCACGGGCGACGTGTGTCTGCGTGCATAAAGCCCAATGTGACAGAGCCTTTGTTAATTAACTTACCATCGGGGTTATACACTTCTGCGCCAACGATAAGCCTTGCCATAGGCATATCCTCCAAAAAGACCTTGACGGTCAATACCTCATCGTAAAATGCAGGATAGAGATATTTCGACTGTACCTCGATGATTGGCGACATAATACCTCGCCTTTCAATCTCGGCATAGGTCAAACCCATAGCGCGCAACCACTCAGTGCGGGCCATTTCGTATAGCACGATGTAGTTGGAGTGGTGCATAATACCCATCTGGTCGGTATCTTTGTAGCGTACCCTGAATTGATGTTCGTATGTTGTTATCGCCATAAATTACAATAGTTTGTCGCTATTTATTTCAAGTAATACTTTAAGTGAACGATACTCTTCTGCAGTGTTGATTTTAATAGTTCTATTATCTTTTACTTCAAGTAATACTATAGGTAAATTGTCTATGTTGCTTATATTGTAATTGTTGGCATTGCTTGTCGGCTGCAGTGTTGCTTCGTATTTTCCTGCGGGTGGTAATAGTTTATTTTGGTCAATATCGCATATGTAACCTTGTTTATCTATCTCGCCCATAATAATATACGGATGCGAAAGTAATCTCGCACTCATCATCATTTCGCCCTGCTCAACTCTTTGGCGTACAACGGTGGAACTAACCTTGCCCTCATCCAACAATTGTTGTTCTACTCTGTGAATCTCCAATTTTGTACCACTCTCCTTTAACGAAGAGTAATCGCCAGCCTTGTTGTGACCGAAACGATGATTGTAACCTACAACAAAACACTCAACACCAATACCTGCAACATCCTGCTCAATAAACTCTTGCGGTTTCAGGCGGCTGAACTCTTTGGTAAATGGGATGATTATTACGTTGTCTATACCCTCCTGCTCCAATAACCAAAGTTTCTCCTCCAGTGTGCTGAGCAACTGCATCCCCTCTGCCGTTCCCAATACATAACGAGGATGTGGCTCGAATGTGAGCACTATGCTCTCGCCGCCACGCTCTTTGGCCAACGATATAGTTCTTTGCAATAAGACCTTATGACCACAATGTACGCCATCAAACGACCCCATAGTGGCTACGGCGTGAACAAATGTGGGTAGGTTGTCAAAACCTCTAAATATTCTCATTGCTAATAACTTATGGGATTCATCTTAAGTATTACTTTCATCACCCTCCTTGACAAAATAGGCAACCTTCTCAAGTGTGGTTGTGATGTCAAAGTTCTGTGACACGATACCTTGTGGGAAATTAAGTGGTGCAGATGTGAAATTCAGCACACCCTTAATACCTGCATTAATAATAGGTATCACAAGCGAAGGTGCTACACGTGTAGGTGAAGAAATAACAACGATTGATATATCCAATTGAGAAACGACATCCTCAAACTGCTCCATATGATAGCAAGGTATACCTTCGATTTCCGAGCCAACCTTCTGCTCATCGACATCAAATGCCGCTACAATGTGTAGTTTCAACCCCTTGCTGTTGAAGTACTTGGTTATAGCCTGGCCCAAGTGTCCCATACCTATAACTGCAATATTTATAGGAGTTTCGCTGTCGAGGATGTTATTGATAAACTCTATCAGCACTTTTACATCGTATCCCTTCTTTGTGTCGCTCGAAAAACCAATCAACATAAGGTCACGACGTACCTGCACTGCCGTAATGCCGTGCATACCCGCTAAAACGTGTGAAAAGATATGTGTAATTCCCTGCTTATGGCACGAAAGCAATGTGCGACGATATTCGCTCAATCGCTCGATGGTCTTTTCGGGAATGTTGTTTATCGCAGTCATTTGCTACTCAATAGTTATGGTGTAGTTGCTATTGTAGTTTATGCGCATCCACTCCTGATTAACGTACTTGTCACCCTCCCCCTTGTGGCTGAATTGATACGAGGTCTGCAACGGAGTATATTTCTTGTCGAGCATATTGTAATCAATATCCGAGCGCATACCTGTGCAGAAGATTATCGCTGCATCGTAACCGCGATAAGCATATAGTGATGGCAATGAGTTATAAGCCTCTATATAGCGGCTATCAAACTCGCGTACCACCTGCGAATCACGCTTAGCGTGGTATGTAGAAATCATTACGACATTATTGTTGAAGTATGTCGTATGGTCAATGTTGTTGAATCTACCCCAGCGTGATGTACCCAACACCATATATGGAGCGCTCTTTTCGCTCTTCTCAGTAATGGCAACCTTTGACGATGATATAGTACCAAGAATACGGTCCACATCGGTCTCCTTATTTGCCAATACTACGAACAGACAGGGCTTCTCCTCCTTCAAGATATCGTCCATAACCTCAATCTGCCGGGCCGCAGGGTTGCGAGGTGTGAAGATTGATTTCTGGTTGAATGAATATGTATATGCAGCATAAGGCTTATCCTTCAATAGTGCCAATACCTCACTTTCAAACTCCTTGTCGAACGAATCAGCATAAATGAGATATATGTCACGACCTCCGTCAATCAAATCACCTATCTTATCATACTTCTTTGCAGGGTCTGGTGAAAGTTGGTAGATGGCGGGACTCTTTACCGTCTTAATATCGGCCAGCGGAGATACTACGGGTGTACAATTCTCACGTGCATACTGCAAAACGGGGCTTAACTCATCCTCATATACGGGGCCAATAATCAGATTTGTACCCTCAAAGGCAGGACTCTTGACAATATTCTGCACCTTGACAGGGTTGTGCTCGGTGTTATATACTGTCAATTTGCTCTCACCGCGGCCCTCCTTCTTTATCTTCTCCAAGCCGAGCAAGAATCCTTGATAGAACTCCACATAACTTGAATTGGGCTTTGACTCAACGTTGAAAGGCAACATAAGTGCAATGTTCAGGAGTTGGTCTGAGGGTAATGCACGGAAGATGATGTTCTCGTCGCTCGATTGTGCGGCGAGAAGTTCGCTTTCGGGCATCTCCATATTCTTCTCCATCTGGTTTACATTCGCCTCCTTCTTGGGAATGCGAATCACTGCACCGGCTTTCAAACCGCCTGCAATGTCGTTGTTTGCAGCAAACTCTTGCTCTGTAATCTCAAAACGACGAGCCAGCGAATAGACTGTTTCACCTGGCTTTACGACATAGTACTCAAATCCGTCATCTGTTGCTTTGTTGAGATTCTCGGCATAAGCATCCATCTCGGCCTGTGCCTCCTTCTCAGATGAAGAGCCCATATCGCTCTTGCGTACCCAGATAGACTGCCCTATTGCCAGCGATTGCGGATTGAGTCCGGGATTGTCCTCACAGATAGTATTTACCGAGATGTTGTAGTCGCGAGCGATAGAATAGAGTGTCTCGCCACCACGAATCTTGTGCTCAACAAACTCCTTCTTACGTTTCTTGGTCTCTTTGGCATCAGTAACAACATTGTCAGCGACGGGAATTTTAATAGTTTGGTCTAACTTCAAGCCGTCGGCCGCCATTGGGTTTGCCTCCTTGATGGCCTCCTCGCTTACGTCGTATGCTTTAGCCATCGAATAGAGCGTGTCGCCCGATTTGACAGTATGAACGTAATACTTCTTGCCATTGATGAAAACTATGACTTTTGACTTGGCGATATCGGGCATAAATTCCGTTGCCACTGCCGAAAGCGAGGCAAGAATCAAACAGATGGTAATTATTTTTTGAACAAATCTCATATTAATCGTTTGTCGGGTTAGTTGAGCCGACTCTTGTTCGGCATCATAGGGGCCATATGTAGGCCTTAATTTACTCTCCTAATAAGTTTAACACTTCTTTTCACGAAGATAAATCTCCGTAACAACTTTTTTTGTGTATAGCGGAAAGTCGCTGTCCATTAGCCACGCATAATAACTTGGCTCCTGACGGAAAATTTCGGCTACGGAACGACCTCGGTACTTGCCAAAATTGAAAACCTCGACACCCTTGTCATTGTAACCTATGCGACCAGCAAAGTCGGCAGTCTCGCCGTGTGATGAGAATTCAGCCAATGCCGCTACGTCGTTCTGCAATTCAGGATAGCGGTCCAACTGAGCCTTCAGTACTTCGTATGTCGCCTTTGTATCTGCCTCGGCAGAGTGGGCGTCTGTAAGGTCTTTGTCGCAGTAGAATTTATATGCGGCAACTAATGTTCGCTGTTCCATCTTGTGAAAAATGTTCTGTACGTCAACAAATTTACGACGTTTGAAATCGACATCGACATTTGCGCGCAAAAACTCCTCGACAAGCATCGGCAGGTCGAAACGATTGGAGTTAAAACCGCCGAAATCACAGCCCTCGATAAATTGCGCCAGCGACTTTGCAATCTGTGCAAACGTAGGAGCATCTTTTACGTCTTCGTCTGTGATGCCGTGCACGGCCGTAGCATCCTCGGGGATATGCATCTGAGGGTTGATAAGACGTGTGCGTACAATCTCATCTCCGTCGGGCATAACCTTTACCATCGAAATTTCGACAATACGGTCTTTGGCTGTATCAACGCCCGTTGTCTCCAAATCGAAGAAGACAATCGGGCGTTTAAGGTTAAGTTTCATTCTCTATGATTTATGCGTTAATCATCATCGGCATAAGCAACATTAAACTCTCGCTTGACTGCTTGTCGTCATATACAGGCTTAAATACGCCTGCGCGTGTAGAGTCTGCCAACTCAACTACAACTGTGGGAGTCTCGATGTTAGAGAGAATCTCCACCAAGAATGTTGACTTGAAGCCGATAGTCACGGGTGTACCCTCGTAACTGCAAGAGATAGTCTCGTTAGCCGATACTGAGAAGTCGATATCCTGAGCCGTGAGGTTTACCTTATTGTTGGCAATATCCATACGGATAAGGTTTGTTGTGGGGTTAGAACATACCGCAACACGCTTGATGCCGTTCAATAACTCTACGCGGTCAACCAAAACCTTGTTGGGGTTAGCGGCAGGGATTACTGCGTTGTAGTTAGGATAGTTGCCCTCGATAAGACGGCAAACCAATTTGTAGTTCTTCAATTGGAATGATACGTTCTTTGCATCGAATGTAACCTCTACAGCATCCTCCTCTTTCAAAAGCAGAGCCTTGAGCAAGTTTGCAGGCTTCTTTGGGAGAATAAATGCTGCCGTAAAGTCTGTAGCGTTCTCGGCTGCATACTTAACCAATTTGTGAGCATCAGTTGCAACGAATGTGAGTGATTCGGGAGTGAAATCGAAATATACACCATTCATTACGGGACGCAACTCATCGTCTGCTGTAGCGAAGATAGTCTTGTTGATGCCGCCAACGAGCATATCAACATCCAAAGTGATGTTCTTGCTCTCTGCACCGAGTGACTGGATGGCGGGATAACTTACTGCGCTGGCACCAGGAATTGAGAGGTGACCGCTGCTCCAAGTAATCTTAATCTCCCAAGTGGTGTCGTTTACGTCGATAGTAAGCGGCATCTCGGGGAACTCCTTGAGTGAGTCCAACATCAACTTTGCAGGGGCGGCTATTGTACCCTCCTTCTCTACGTTCTCTACTGTGATAGAGCCTACAAGTGTAGTCTCCAGGTCTGATGTAGTAACTCTTAATACACCATCCTTGAGGTCCATTAAGAAATACTCCAAAATAGGAAGAGAACTCTTGTTGCTGATAACCTTACCTGTGGTAGCCAACAACGACTGAAGGGCTGAACTTGATACTGTAAATTTCATTGTTTAATTATGTTTTTTGTTTGTAATTATTTTTGTGTTAAATGTGTTTCTGTTTATTTGTTGTGTACTATAACAAAACGTCTGCCGACTCTACTTTAGTGTAGCAAGTTTGTCTAATGCCATTAAAATCATCTTCTCTACGAATGGCTTGTAATCTGTCTTGGCATCCTTTGCTATGCGTTGTGCGATGATTGTGCACATCGTTGTAGCGCGGTGTCCCATCAAGCGGGCCAATCCAGCCAAAGCCGAGCCCTCCATCTCGAAGTTGGTGATGCGGCGGCCTTTGTATCGGAACGATTCAATCTTTGCGTTGAGATTCTCGTCGGCTGGTCGCAAGCGCACATAACGTCCCTGCGGAGCGTAGAAACCTGGTGCTGCAATGGTGATGCCCTCTGTTACCGAATCCTTGAAGTGTTCCCAAAGAGTCTCGTCGCTATCGACAAAATATGGACGGTGCAGGAGCGGACTCCAGCCGGTATGCTCGATAAATGCCTGCTCAATTTCTATGTCGCAAATGTCGTTGCGACCAGCGTAGTAGTTGAGCAGTGTGTCAAAGCCTACCGAAGTGCGGGCATATACCACCTCTCCGAGTTCAATGTCGGGTTGCAATGCTCCCGATGTGCCTAAGCGGACAAGCGTCAATTGGCGGTGCTGTTCCTTGACAGTGCGAGTAGCAAAGTCTATGTTTGCCAAAGCATCCAACTCTGTTACACAGATGTCGATATTGCCTATGCCTATACCTGTAGAGAGTATGCTCATACGCTTGCCTTTGTAGTAGCCTGTGACGGTGTTGAACTCGCGATTAGAAGCACGGCACTCCACTTTGTCAAAATATTTGGCGATGGCCTCTACTCTCGCGGGGTCACCAACCAAAATAACGATGTCGGCCACCTGCTCAGGGAGCAGATGGAGGTGAAAAATTGTGCCGTCCTCGTTGATAATCAACTCCGAAGCGGGAATTACTCTTGGCTGCATATGGCAAAAAATACGTTTTGTCTTTTTTATTTGGCATAAAAGTAATATATTTACATCGAATTACAAAGAATTTTCGCTTTTTTATATAAAGTATATCATAAAAACTATATAACAATGACACTTATTAAATCGATTTCGGGCATTCGAGGAACAATCGGTGGCCCACAGGGAGAGAATCTTACTCCCATTGATATTGTGAAATTCACAACGGCTTATGTTCGTTTTATGAGCGAGAAGAACGAGGGTAAACGCCTTAAGATTGTACTCGGTCGTGATGCTCGTTTGTCTGGACGTATGGTCGAGGATATTATCGAGGGTACGTTGCTCGGCTGTGGTGCCGACGTTATTAGCGTGGGTTTGTGTACAACTCCTGGCGTTGAGATGGCGGTAATTACGAACAAGGCTGACGGTGGTATCATCATCACTGCATCGCATAATCCCAAGCAGTGGAATGCGCTTAAGTTGCTTAACGAGCGTGGTGAGTTTCTAAATGATGCTGAGGGTAAGCGTGTATTGGCGTTGGCTGATGACGAGGCTTTTGAGTTCCCCGAGATTGACTCTATCGGCAAAGTTCTGTCGCGTGAGGACTTTAATCCTACTCACATTCAGCAAGTGTTGGCATTGCCTTTGGTTGATGTCGAGGCTGTTAAGGCGCGTCGATTCAAGGTTGTAGTTGACGCTGTGAATTCAATCGGTGGCGTGGTTATCCCTGCTCTGCTTGAGGAGTTGGGTTGTGAGGTTGTTAAGTTGAACTGTGAGCCTACGGGTGAGTTTGCACACAATCCCGAACCTCTACCCGAGCACTTGACCGAGATTTCGGAGGTTATTCGTCGCGAGAAGGCCGATTTGGGTGTTGTTGTTGACCCCGATGTTGACCGCTTGGCTTTGGTTAGCGAGGATGGTACGATGTTTGGCGAGGAGTATACACTGGTAGCTGTTTCAGATTACATTCTGTCGCAGGGTGTGGGTAATACGGTGTCGAATTTGAGTTCATCGCGTGCTTTGCGTGATGTTACGGTGGCTCACGGCGGTGAGTACAACGCTTCGGCCGTTGGTGAGGTCAATGTTGTTGCCAAGATGAAGGAGACTGGCGCAGTTATCGGTGGTGAGGGTAATGGTGGCGTTATCTACCCTGCTCTCCACTACGGTCGTGATGCGTTGGTGGGTGTTGCATTGTTCTTGACTCACTTGGTTAAGAAGGGTTGTTTGATGACCGAGTTGCGTGCGCAGTATCCCGCATACTTTGCTTCGAAGAATAAGATTCAGTTGACTCCTGCGATTGATGTCGATAAAGTTTTGGTTGAGATGAAGTCGCGTTATGCAAACGAAAATGTGAACGATATCGATGGCGTGAAGATTGATTTTGCCGAGAATTGGGTACACCTTCGCAAGTCGAATACCGAGCCTATTATCCGTATTTACACCGAGGCGAAGTCGGCTGCTGAGGCTGATGCTTTGGCGCAGAAATTTATTGCGGAGATTAGCGAGATTTGCGGCTTGTAATATTTTGATAAATAAATAATTAATACTATTTATATAAAGTAATACTTTAATATGGAAAAAGTTCAAAAATATATCGACGAAAACACTCCTCGTTTCCTTGATGAGTTGTTTGAGTTGTTGCGTATTCCGTCAATCAGTGCGCAGTCGGAGCATAAGGGTGATATGGTGAAGTGTGCCGAGTGGCTGGCGGCCTCGTTGGTTAAGGCTGGCGCTGACCGTGCCGAGGTGATGCCGACTGATGGTAACCCTGTGGTCTATGCAGAGAAGATTATCGACCCTGCAGCCAAAACAGTTTTGGTGTATGGTCACTACGATGTGATGCCCGTAGACCCACGTGCTGAGTGGCGTACTGAGCCCTTTGAGCCCGTTGTGAAGGATGGTCGCATTTGGGCGCGTGGTGCCGACGATGATAAAGGTCAGTTGTTTATGCACGCCAAGGCTTTCGAGGCTATGTGTGCTACCGATAGCCTACCCTGCAACGTAAAGTTTATGTTGGAGGGTGAGGAGGAGATTGGCTCGCCCAGCCTCTATAAGTTCTGCGAGGATTATAAGGAGATGTTGAAGGCTGATATTATATTGGTATCGGACACTTCGATGATTTCGATGGATACACCTTCGATTACTTGCGGTTTGCGTGGCCTTACCTATATGGAGGTCGAGGTTGTTGGCCCTAACAAGGATTTGCACTCTGGATTGTTTGGTGGTGCGGTGGCTAACCCTGCGAATGTGTTGACTCGTTTGGTGGCATCGTTGGTTGACGAGAATGGCCGTGTGACTATTCCTGGATTCTATGACGATGTGCGCGAACTCACTCCCGCTGAGCGTGAGGCGTTCAATGAGGCGCCGTTCTGCTTGGATGAATACAAGAAGGCGTTGGATATCGACGACGTAGAGGGTGAGGCTGGTTACACCACTATCGAGCGTACGGGTGTGCGTCCCTCGTTGGATGTAAACGGTATTTGGGGTGGTTACATCGAAGAGGGTACAAAGACCGTAATCCCCTCGAAGGCATCGGCAAAGATTTCGATGCGATTGGTGCCCAATCAGGATTTCGTGAAGATTGGCGAATTGTTTGAGAAGCATTTCCGCGCGATTGCGCCCAAGTCGGTTAAGGTGAACGTGAAGTTCTTGCACGGTGGTGCTCCTTATGTATCGCCTACCGATATGGCGGCATACAAGGCTGCCGAGCAGGCTATTGTTGATACATTTGGCAAGAAACCTCTACCCTTCTATTCGGGTGGCTCGATTCCTATTATCAGCGGTTTTGAGCGCATCTTGGGTATTAAGTCACTGTTGATTGGATTTGGTTTGTCGGAGGATGCTATCCACTCGCCCAACGAGAGTTATGGTCTCGAGCAGTTTGATAAAGGCGTGAGAACTATCCCATTGTTCTACAAGCACTTTGCCGAGGTTGAATAAAGTAATAGTTTAAGTAAAAAAAGCACGAGTTTCCCGAAAGAAATTCGTGCTTTTTTTGTTTATGAGTGCTGTTGAAATGTGGCTAAAAAAGCGGAAACTTTTGCAGTTTCCGCTTGGTGTATTTATTCTATGTAATGAGGTCTATTTCTTGTCGCCAAGACCAATAATTTCCTGTACCTTTTGGCCAAGTTCGCTATTCTCCATAACGCCCTCGATAAGGTTTGCGCCTGTACCGTAGAGGTAAACGGGGACCATTGTGGCAGTGTGGCTTGATGTACCGAATGCATAGCCGATGCCACTCTCGGCAAGTGTGAAGTCGGTCTTGTTGCTGGGGATTGAAAGACCTCCTGTCTCGTGGTCAGCAGCAACTACAACAAGCGTACCAGGATGAGCATCAGCGTAATCCATCGCCACATTGATGGCGTTGGCAAAATCGCGTGTCTCGGCCAAGATACCCTCGGGGCTACGGCTGTGTGACTCGCCGTCAATCTTCGAGCCCTCGACCATCAAAACAAAACCCTTGTTTTTGTTCTTCTTGGCATTATTGGTCAAGATATCCAATGCCTTTTGTGTTGCATCAGCGAGATACTCGCCACGCTTGCCACTCTTGGCAGAAGGAAGGTCGCCATCAGCGAAAAGTCCTAACACCTTGCCCTCGGCAGGGATGTCGTTAAGTTTGCTCAAATCAGTATGGAGAGAGTAACCCAAGGCCTTAAACTCCTTGTTGTAATCCTTGTTCTGCTTCTCGAAATACTGCTTGAAGTAGCGCATACCACCACCGAAAACAACGTCTATATCTTCCTTTGTAAAATCCTCACATATACCATCGTTGTCGCCGCGGCTCTTACGGTGAGCAAAGAATGTTGCGGGTGTGGCGTGCTGAACGTAGCAAGACACGACAATACCTGTTGCAAAGTTGTTGCGCTTTGCCTTTGTTGTGATTGATTCAACGGGTGTGCCATCGGGAAGTTGGCCAACAGTAGAGTTGTTTGTCTTATAACCTGTAGCAAGCGCTGTGCCTGCTGCGGCAGAATCTGTAACGCGGTTGTTTAATGAATAAGTCTTGATGAGCGCTATGTTCTGCGCACGGTCGAATGCTGTAGGCTGATACTTGCCCTCCAACTGCATCATTGAGACGTGACCTAAGCCCATACCGTCACCAATCATATAGATGATGTTGTTGACCTTTTGAGTCTTGGGTGATTTGGCCTCGATGCTGTTGCAAGCGAAGATAGCCACGAAAAATAGTAAAAATAACTTCTTCATAGGATTTTTATGTTTTAAGTGGGGCAAAGTTAAATCTTTTTTTTGTAATTTTACAAAGTAAATTTTATTTATTTCACCTATAGATGTTAAGTTTATGGATGTTCGTATAGCGGAGGATTGGAAAGAGGTCTTGCAGGGTGAGTTTGACAAACCCTACTTTGAGCAACTGACAAACTTCGTCAAACAAGAGTATGCCGCTGGGCAGGTGTTTCCGTCGGGAGCAAATATATTCAGAGCCTTTGATAAATGTCCGTTGGAGTCGCTGAAGGTGGTGATTATAGGCCAGGACCCCTATCACGGTGATGGTCAGGCGAATGGCTTGTGCTTCTCGGTGAATGATGGCGTGCGTTTTCCACCCTCGCTGCAAAATATTTTTCAAGAGATTCGTGACGATGTTGGTGTGCCTGTGCCAGCGAGTGGCAATCTTGACCGCTGGGCCGAGCAGGGAGTATTGTTGCTAAATTCGGTGCTGACAGTGAGGGCGCATTTGGCGGCTTCGCACGCAGGTAAGGGTTGGGAACAATTTACTGATGCGGTAGTCAAGACGATAAGCGAGCGCAAGAAGAATCTGGTATATATGCTGTGGGGAAGTTATGCGCAGCGTAAAGGCGGTGTTGTCGATGAAAGGGAAAATCTTGTACTGAAGAGCGTGCATCCGTCGCCGCTGTCGGCTTATCGAGGTTTCTTTGGCTGCAAACACTTCTCGCAGGCGAATGCCTATTTGCAGAGTGTGGGTAAGCAACCTGTTGAGTGGTAATTTTTAGGAGGTTAGGTTATGACAGTTAGAGAGATTTTTAGTGAAGCCGATGTGCGTCGAATGGTGAAGGTTGCCGAAACGGTTTGGCGAGAGGCTAATATTTCGTTTTGCTCGGCGGAGCAGGTGGAGTATATGATTGAGCGATTTCAAAGTTTTGAGGCTGTGCAGGGACAGCTGTTGCAGGGGTATCGCTACTTTGTTTTCGAGGAGGTAGGCGATATTGTAGCATACTTTGGTGTGCAGCCGCAAGGTGAGAGATTGTTTTTGAGCAAATTCTATATCCTAAAAGAGTATCGCGGGCAAGGGATTTTCTCGGCAGGATTGGATGTGATGAAGAAGTTGTGCCAAGAGGGTGAAATGAATGCGATATATTTGACTGTAAATCGCAATAATAGACACGCTTACGAGGTTTATCTAAAGAAGAACTTTAAAGTAATAGAGGAGGCTGTGGCGGATATTGGTTGCGGTTTTGTGATGGATGATTATATAATGCAGTTGGATTTGAATTAATACTTTGTGTGATAAATATTTGCAGAGATTGATTAAAGTATTCATTTAAGTATATTGAGTATACAAAGCAAAGGGTTAAGTCGTGCGACTTAACCCTTTGCTTTATAGTGTTATACCCTACTCTATCCCAAGTAAGACTTCAATAACTTGCTGCGTGATGATTGGCGCAGGCGACGAATTGCCTTCTCCTTAATCTGGCGAACGCGCTCACGTGTGAGGTCGAACTTCTCGCCTATCTCCTCCAAAGTCATCTCCGAGCAACCGATGCCGAAGAAATACTTGATGATGTCGCGCTCACGCTCGGTGAGGGTTTCCAATGCGCGGTCAACCTCGGTAGCCAACGACTCGTTAATCAAGCCACGGTCGGCGTTGGGTGAGTCTGTATTAACCAATACGTCCAAAAGGCTGTTGTCCTCGCCGTCAGCAAAGGGAGCGTCAACAGAGATGTGACGGCCTGCTACGCGCAGAGTGTCGGTAACCTTCTCGCGGGGCAACTCCAACTCGGTAGCCAACTCCTCAGGTGAGGGAGTACGCTCGTGCTCCTGCTCGAAGCGCTGGAGAGCCTTGTTAATCTTGTTGAGTGAGCCTACTTGATTGAGGGGCAGACGTACAATACGCGACTGCTCGGCCAATGCCTGAAGGATAGATTGACGAATCCACCACACGGCATAAGAGATAAACTTAAAACCGCGAGTCTCGTCGAACTTCTCGGCAGCCTTAATCAAACCCAAATTACCCTCGTTGATAAGGTCGGGAAGGCTCAAGCCCTGATTCTGGTACTGCTTGGCTACTGACACAACGAAACGGAGGTTAACTTTGGTGAGTTTGTCCAACGCCTCTTGGTCGCCCTTGCGGATTCGCTGGGCCAATTCTACCTCTTCTTCTACAGTGATAAGGTCCTCTTTGCCAATCTCTTGCAGATATTTGTCGAGCGATGCGCTCTCGCGATTGGTAATCGACTTGGTGATTTTTAATTGACGCATATACTATTTGTTTAATTTCTTCAAATTCGCGGGAAAGTGTTATCCTGAAATTGCTCTCTCGGAAACAACATCAGTCATAATACGCAAATCGGTTGCATTTTGTTTCGCAAAAAGGCGATTTTTTGAAAATAACTTTTCCCATTGTCGCAAAAGTAACGCAGAATAAGGGTGGAAAATTTTGTTGCTGAGGTGGAAAATGTGTTGGAGAATGGGGATTATGGTATAATGAAAAAGACTGCCGATGTTTGGTCGGCAGTCTTTATTGAAAATCTAATTATTGTTTACCAAGCAAACAAGGGGTACTCGGCCATCATAGCGTTTACGTCCTTGCGAACAGCTGCGATGTTCTCCTCGTTCTCGGGGTCGTGCAATACGCGGTCAATCAACTCTACGATGTAGTCCATCTTGTCCTCCTTGACACCACGAGTAGTGATGGCAGGTGTACCGAAACGCAAACCTGAAGTGAGGAACGGAGAGCGAGAGTCGAAAGGTACCATATTCTTGTTGGTAGTGATGTCGGCAGCAACCAAGCAACGCTCTGCCAACTTACCAGTAAGTTCGGGGAACTTGGTGCGCAAGTCGATAAGCATCAAGTGATTGTCAGTGCCGTTTGAAACCACAGTGTAACCGCGCTTTGTGAAGGCCTCGGCCATAGCCTGTGCATTCTTCTGCACCTGCTGCTGATACTCCTTGTACTCGGGCTGGAGTGCCTCGCCAAAAGCAACTGCCTTTGCTGCGATAACGTGCTCGAGCGGACCACCCTGGATGCCAGGGAATACAGCCGAGTTGAGAATCTGTGACATCATCTTAACTACGCCCTTCGGAGTTGTCAAGCCCCAAGGATTCTCGAAGTCCTTGCCCATCAAGATGATACCACCACGAGGACCACGCAAGGTCTTGTGAGTAGTTGAAGTTACGATGTGGGCATACTTAACGGGGTTGTCCAAAACACCAGCGGCGATAAGACCTGCGGTGTGAGCCATATCAACCATAAAGATAGCGCCTACCTTGTCGGCAATCTCGCGCATACGCTTGTAATCCCACTCGCGTGAATATGCTGAAGCACCACCTACGATAAGTTTGGGCTTGTGCTCCAAGGCCTTGCGCTCCATATCATCGTAGTCGATTGTGCCTGTCTGCTCGCTCAACTGATAACCTACGGCGTTGAAATACTTACCAGACATATTTACGGGTGAACCGTGTGAAAGGTGACCACCGTGAGCCAAATCCAAGCCCATAAATGTATCACCTGGTTGCAATACAGCAAAGAATACTGCCATATTGGCCTGTGCGCCAGAGTGGGGCTGTACGTTAGCGTACTCGGCGTCGTAAAGTTTGCAAAGGCGCTCGATAGCGAGTTTCTCAACCTCGTCAACTACCTCGCAACCACCATAATAACGTGCAGCGGGATAACCCTCGGCGTATTTGTTCGTCAAAACAGAGCCCATAGCGGACATAACCTGCTCGCTGACAAAGTTCTCTGATGCAATAAGTTCGATACCGTGCAACTGGCGCTCACGCTCCTTGCCGATAAGTTCGAAAATCTGGTTGTCCTGTGTCATAATTTTATATTTTTGAATTTAATGTTTTAACTTCGTATGGTATAAATGCCGCAGGGCGGGCAATGGGTGATAGAAAATCATTCGTGGGCCTGCATATCGCATAACCTGACGAATCTTTTCACGCATTGCAGGAGCGTAGCAATGAGTCGAGCATTGCGAACAGAAAGTTTTGTTCTGCTTGTATGGGCAATGGTCGCTGCGCTTGGAGGCGTAGTCGGCTAATGCTTGGCAATCGTCACAAAGGGTTTTGCTGTTGTGATGATGACGGCAATAGATTGCTATCATATCGCAGACGATTTGCTTCTCGCGCTCTATTTTGCGTAATACTTTTCTATCGTTATCCATAAAATGTGCGTGCAAAGATAGGAAAACATATTGAGATATAATCAAAATTCAAAATTCAAAATTCAAAAATTTTCAACAATGGTTGCGAGAGTGTTGTTCGCTAGGTGGATGAGAGGGTGAAAAATTAATAAAATGATTTTTCGGGAGGCAATGTATAGTTGTGTCATAATTTATAATTTTAGCAAGTGAAGTATTTGGGGTAATAGGTTGATATGTTGATTGTTTGCGTTGTTGAGAGTGTGATTACGCCGTTGTTATTAAAAAAAATCTATATCAAAATATATAGTTTGAAAATCATAAGAGGTTGTACGAAATAGAAAATAATGATATAAATTTGTACAACTGAAACTATAAAATTACTTAAACGATGGCTATACATAATTTTGCAGCGGTTGATTTGGGCGCTTCCAGTGGCCGTGTGATTTTGGCAACTACCTCTGATGGTAAGATTAATTTGGAGGAAATTCACCGTTTTGCGGACCCGATAATCGAAATGCAGGGGCATTTCTATTGGGATTTTCCTGCTATATATAAATCAGTGATTGAGGGCTTGGCAAAGATTGCCGAGCGAGGTGTTGAGATTGAGGCGATAGGCATTGATACTTGGGGTGTGGATTTCGCTATGTTTGGCGAGGATGGTGCATTATTGCGTCTCCCCTATTGTTATCGTGACCCACACACGGTGGGTGCGCCTGAAAAATTGTTTGAGCGTATGCTCCGCAAGGTGCTTTACGATAAGACGGGTATTCAGATTATGAATTTTAACTCGGTGTTCCAACTCGATACTTTGCGTCGTAATAATTGTTCGGCATTGTCAGCAGCAAAGAAGATATTGTTCATTCCCGATGCATTGGCTTACCTGTTGACGGGTGAGATGATTACAGAATACACCATAGCATCGACTGCGCAGATGATTGACCCGCGTACAAAGGAGTGGGATGCTGATATTTTGGCTCTGCTTGGTTTGAAGGCCGAGGATTTTGGTAAGATGACTATGCCTGGCGAGAAGATTGGCGTACTGACCGAAGAGGTGCAGCGTTTGACAGGCTTGGGTGCAATTCCTGTTGTGGCCGTGGCGAGTCACGATACGGGTTCGGCTGTGGCTGCTGTGCCTATGGAGGATGAGAAGTCGGCTTACTTGAGTTCGGGAACTTGGTCGTTGATGGGTATTGAGTCGCAGGAGCCTATAATCTCGGACAAGAGTTTTGAGTTGAACTTTACAAATGAGGGTGGTATCGAGGGTACAATTCGTGTGTTGAAGAATATTTGCGGAATGTGGCTTTTGGAGCGTTGCCGCCCCGAATGGCCGCAGATGAGTTATGGAGAGTTGATTGCTTCGGCTGAAAAGGAGGAGGCATTCCGCTCGCTTATAAATCCCGATGCTGCTTGCTTTGCCAATCCGCAGTCGATGACAGAGGCTATCAAGGAGTATTGCGTGGCAACAGGACAGCCTGCACCAGAGAGTGTGGGTCAATATGTACGTTGTATCTTTGAATCGCTTGCTTTGCGTTATCGTCAGGTGGTTGAGATGTTGAGAGAGTTGTCGCCCGTTGCAATAGAGAGATTATATGTAATAGGTGGTGGCGCTAGAAACGAGATGCTTAACCAATGTACGGCAAACGCGATAGGTATTCCTGTCGTAACAGGTTCTTCGGAATCTACAGCCATAGGTAATGTGATGATGCAGGCAAAATGGGCTGGTGTCGTGGCTACGATTGACGAGATGCGTGCGATGATACGCTCATCGTTGGATGACAGCAAGCGTTATGAGCCACAGCAGAAGGAGTTGTGGGCAGCGGCTTACGAGAAGTATTTGAGTGTATATAAAGAGATGTAAATAACTAAATGAATCATAATAACTAAAAAATTAAAACAGACTATGAAAAAGGAATTGGTAGAAAAGGCTTATGAGATAGCCAAAGAGCGTTACGCTGCGATTGGTGTTGATACTGATGCTGCATTGGAGACTTTGCAGAATGTACAGTTGTCATTGCACTGCTGGCAGGCTGATGATGTTAGTGGTTTTGAGAACGCTGGTTCTTTGACAGGTGGTATTCAGGCCACAGGTAACTATCCTGGCAAGGCTCGCACTATTGAGGAGTTGCAGGCTGATATTGAGAAGGTTACTTCGTTGCTTCCTGGTAAGCACCGTTTGAGTCTCCACGCAAACTATGCAGACTTCCGTGAGACTGGTCCCGTTGACCGTGACGAGTTGGAGCCCAAGCACTTTGAGAGTTGGATGCAGTGGGCAGAGAAGAATGGTATGAAGTTGGACTTCAACTCTACATCGTTCTCTCACCCCAAGAGCGAGGACTTGACTTTGGCAAGTCCTAAGGAGGATATTCGTGCATTTTGGGTAGAGCACACAAAGCGTTGCCGTGCTATTGCAGATGAAATGGGACGTCGCCAGAATGACCCTGCAATGTTGAACATCTGGATTCACGATGGTTCGAAGGATATCACAGTTAATCGTATGAAGTATCGTGCGATTTTGAAGAAGTCGTTGGATGAGATTTTGGAGCAGAAGTATGAGTGGATGCGCGACAGCGTTGAGTCAAAGGTTTTTGGTATCGGTTTGGAGAGTTATACAGTAGGTAGCAACGATTTCTATACTGCATACGCTGCACAGAAGAATATGATGGTAACATTGGACACAGGCCACTTCCACCCCACTGAGTCTATCGCTGACAAGATGTCTTCACTCTTGTTGTTCACTCCCGAGGTAATGTTGCACGTTAGCCGTCCTGTACGTTGGGATTCAGACCACGTTACTATCATCAATGACGAGACTTTGGATTTGACCAAGGAAATTGTACGTTGCGATGCATTGGGCCGTGTACACATCGGTTTGGACTATTTTGATGCTTCAATCAACCGTATCGGTGCTTATGTGATTGGAGCACGCGCTACACAGAAGTGTTTGTTGCAGGCGTTGTTGGAGCCTTTGACAACATTGCGTCAGTATGAAGCCGAGGGTAAGGGCTTCGAGCGCTTGGCATTGTTGGAGGAGTGCAAGTCATTGCCTTGGAACGCTGTATGGGATATGTTCTGCTTGAAGAATAATGTACCCGTTGGCGAGGAGTTCATCGCCGACATCCAGAAGTATGAGGAGGAAGTAACATCTAAACGCTGCTAATTATGTATAGAATAGTTTTGAACGAGACCTCGTATTTTGGCGCAGGTTGCCGCTCGGTGATTGCCGACGAAGTTAAGAAGCGCGGATATAAGAAGGCTTTCTTTGTAACAGACAAAGATCTTATCAAGTTTGGTGTAGCAGAAAAGATTGAGGAAGTTTTGCGTGGCGCAGATATTCCTTATGAGATTTATAGCGATGTGAAGGCTAACCCCACTATCGGCAATGTTCAGCGCGGTGTGGAGGCTTACAAGGCTTCGGGTGCAGACTTTATCATTGCGCTGGGTGGTGGCTCATCGATTGATACAGCAAAGGCTGTGGGTATTATCGTAAATAACCCCGAGTTCGCAGATGTACGTTCATTGGAGGGCGTGGCTCCTACAAAGAATCGTGCTGTGCCTACATTTGCTATTCCTACAACTGCAGGTACTGCTGCCGAGGTGACAATCAACTATGTTATCACTGACGAGGAGGCAAAGAAAAAGATGGTATGTGTGGACCCCAACGATATCCCGATGTGCTCGGTTGTCGATTGTGAGTTGATGTACTCAATGCCAAAGGGCTTGACTGCTGCAACAGGTATGGATGCTTTGACTCACGCTATCGAGAGTTTCATTACACCTGGTGCGTGGACTATGAGCGATATGTTTGAGGCAAAGGCTATTGAACTCATAGCAAAGCATCTGAAGAATGCCGTTGATAACGGTACAGACGAGACTGCACGTGCTGGTATGGCTGAGGCTCAATATATTGCAGGTATGGGATTCTCTAACGTAGGTTTGGGTATCGTTCACTCGATGGCTCACCCGCTCGGAGCATTCTATGATACTCCGCACGGTGTGGCTAATGCATTGTTATTGCCCTATGTTATGGAGTACAATGCCGACTCTCCCGCACGCGGAAAGTATATCGAGATTGCAAAGGCTATGGGTGTAAATACCGAAGGTATGACTATCGATGAGGGTGTAGAGGCTGCTATTGGCGCAGTGAAGGCACTTTCATTGAGCATTGGTATTCCGCAGCATTTGTGCGAGATAGGAGTTAAGAAAGAGGATATTCCTGCGTTGGCTGTCGCTGCGTTTAATGATGTATGTACAGGTGGTAATCCTCGTCCTACATCTGTAGAGGATATCGCTAAATTGTATGAAACTGCATACGAATAGAGATTATGGATATTGTAATTGGTTTATTGATAATCGCCATAGGTGCATTCTGCCAATCGAGTAGTTATGTACCTATCAACAAGGTGAAGCAGTGGAGTTGGGAGTCGTATTGGCTTGTGCAGGGTATATTTGCGTGGATAATTTTCCCCGTTTTGGGTGCGTTGCTCGCAGTGCCTGCAGGCCATAGTCTGTTCGACTTATTTACTGCGGAGAATAGTTTTAATGTCTGGATGACTATGCTGTTTGGCGTATTGTGGGGCGTAGGAGGTTTGACTTTCGGCCTTTCGATGCGTTACTTAGGCGTGGCTCTCGGTCAGTCGATTGCATTGGGTACTTGTGCTGGTTTGGGTACAGTGATGGGCCCTGTGTTGCTTAATATTTTCTTCCCCGAATTGGACGCATTGAGTTCGCTTACATTTGCTGTAATTACTGGTGTAGCGGTTACGTTGCTCGGTATTGCAGTAATCGGTGTTGCTGGCTCAATGAAGGCTGCATCATTGTCGGAGGAGGAGAAAAAGGCTGCTGTTAAGGATTTCAACTTCCCAAAAGGCTTGGCTATTGCTTTGTTGGCGGGCTTTATGAGCGGATGCTTTAACGTGGGTTTGGAGTTCGGTAAGGATATTAATTTTGGCGACCTTACTCCCGATATGTACAAGACTTTGCCCGCTACTTTGCTCGTAACGATTGGTGGCTTTGTAACTAATGCTATCTATTGTCTCTATCAGAATGGTAAGAATAAGACTTGGGGTGACTACAAGAATGGCAAAGTATGGGGCAATAATGTGTTGTTCTGTGCGTTGGCCGGTGTATTGTGGTATAGCCAATTCTTTGGCTTGAGTCTTGGTAAGGGCTTCCTTACAGAGTCGCCTACGTTGATGACGTTGTCGTTCTGCATCCTGATGGCGTTGAATGTTACATTCTCTAACGTTTGGGGTATTATCCTTAACGAGTGGAAGGGTTGTTCGAAGAAGACTATCGCAGTGCTTATTACAGGTATCTGCATCTTGGTGCTGAGTTCGTTCTTGCCCGAAATTTTGAAGTAGAATTATGGGGCGAGGGCGTTGGCTCTCGCCCTAAATAATAAAAGAAAAATAAAGAAGATGAAATCAATACTTGAAGGCCGCCCTGCTCTGGAGCGTGAAGTGATGCAGGTGGCTGAAGTTGCTGGTTATTTGTGGCAAAAAGGTTGGGCCGAGCGTAATGGTGGAAACATTACAGTAAATGTGACGGAGTATATTGACGACGAGATTCGCCAAATGCCCGCTATTGCCGAGCCTGTGGCTTTGGGCCAGAAACTCGCAAATTTGAAGGGGTGCTACTTCTTCTGCAAGGGTACAAATAAGCGTATGCGTGATTTGGCACGTTGGCCGATGGAGAACGGCTCGTTTATTCGTATTATGGATGATTGCGAGCATTATGAGATTATTGCCGATGCACCCGTAAAACCGACGTCGGAGTTGCCCTCGCATTTGGCTATGCACAACTATCTGCTGGGTAAGGGAGTGCCGTATAAGGCTGCTTTGCATACCCACCCTATCGAATTGGTTGCTATGTCGCACGCTGATAAGTTTTTGGAGAAGGATGTGCTGACCAATTTGTTGTGGAGTATGATTCCCGAAACGAAGGCGTTCTGTCCTCGAGGTTTGGGTATTGTACCTTATCAGTTGCCTGGCTCGCAGTTGCTGGCTGATGCGACAATTGCTTTGTTGGATGATTACGATGTAACACTGTGGGAGAAGCACGGAGTATGTGCTGTGGGTACTGATATTATGGAGGCATTTGACCAGGTAGATGTACTTAATAAGTCAGCGCAGATATACATAAACGCCAAGTCGATGGGTTACGAGCCTAAAGGAATGTCGCAGGAGCAGATGCAAGAGATGACAAAGGCGTTTAACTTGCCGAAGTAGCCTAGTGGAGAAATCGTAACGAGAGAAATAAATTGGTCAATTTGTAGCAACGAGAGAGCCTATGGAGATTACGCAATCGCACGATGTGAGATTTCACTACCTTATAGCAAATAAGGCGGATGAAGAGTATGGTTGTACGGTAAGCGTTGTTGGTTCGCAAGCGATTTCACCCGACGAAGAGTATCCGTCGAAGGAGCACCCTCCCGGGTATCTCTTTGACCCGGAACGAGGTCGTGTATTGCAAGAGTATCAGTTACTTTACATTGTAAATGGTTGCGGTGAATTTGCCAATCAAACGACTACCTACGATATTACAAAGGGCACAATAGTGTTGCTGCGACCAGGTGCTTGGCACTCTTACAAGCCCTCGAAAAGCGACGGTTGGACCGAGTATTTTATTGGCTTTAGTGGTGAGATGGCGGATAAGGCAATTGCGAAATTATTTGCCGAAGATGAGCAGATATTCAATGTTGGCCTAAAGCAGGAAATGGTCGATTTGTATCAACAAGCGATTGAGGTTGCATCTGCTGACCGACCAGCCTCTCAACAGTTGTTGTGTGGTATTGTGATGCACTTGTTGGGTAATTTAAACTACATAGCGCACAATTCGTTTACTGCCGACAGAATGGACCAGATAATAGAGCAGTCAAAAGCAATAATGCAGGAAAAGGCTGCGCAGAATCTCGATTTAGAGGTTTTGGCTGAGCAGTTGAATGTGAGTTATTCGTGGTTTAGGAAAATTTTCAGGGAGTATACGGGTTATCCGCCCGCAAAATACTTTATGATGGTGAAATTGCACAGAGCGCAATATCTATTGGTCAATACGCAGGAATCAATCAAGGAGATTGCTTTCTCGCTGGGATTTAAGTCGCCCGAGCATTTTTATACCACGTTTAAGCGTGTGATGGGCTCTACACCAAGTGTTTATCGCAAATCATCTACACCCGAAAAATAACGTGTATGATGCCCGCTTGTGGGTAAATGCAATAATGAGGAGTCTGACGAAATTTTTATTCGTCAGACTCTTTTTTTTTGTGCGTAATTTTATGGCGGTTTGGGGAATTGTTTGTATATTTGTATATTGTAGAAATGCGTAAAAATATGGAGAAAAATCGCAAAGTTGTAGAGTTGCGCGGAGTGTCGGTATATCATACTGACGGAGAGTCAAAAAAGATAAAATCGAGCGATGAATTGGTCTTGTCGGATGTTAATCTGACTGTGTGCGAAGGCGAGATGGTCTACTTTATAGGTCGTGTCGGTAGCGGCAAGAGTTCGCTGTTGAAGACTTTGTATGCTGAGTTGCCGTTAATGGAGGGCGAGGGCAATGTCGTGGGAATGAATTTAAAAAGATTGCGTCGCCGAGATATACCCTACTTGCGCAGGAGGATGGGTATTGTCTTTCAGGATTATAGATTGCTTGATGACAGAAACGTATTTTACAATCTCTACGATGTAATGCGTGCTACTGGCTGGAAGAAAGAGGTGGATGTTCGCCGCAGGATTGACGAGGTATTGTCGTTGGTGGGATTGGATAATAAAGCCTACAAAATGCCACACGAATTGTCAGGAGGTGAGCAGCAACGTCTGGTTATTGCACGTTCGCTAATTAATTCTCCGAAACTATTGTTGGCCGACGAGCCTACAGGAAATTTGGACCCAGTTACTGCGGATGAGATTATGCAGTTGTTTTCGAAGATTGCTTCACGCGGCTGTGCTATAATAATGTCTACTCACAACACCGCTTTGATTGAGCAATATCCAGCACGAACTCTAATGTTCTCGAAGGGTAAAATGTCGGAAATTGATATTGAGAGCAGTTTTCAAGGGGAATAATAGAAAATAAACAAGAATAGCAACGAATCTATGATTCGGAATTTGCATAAACGATAAAAAAATACTATTTTTGTACGATTAATGGCGGCTCCTGACGGCTTTGGTTGCTTTAGGTTTTAAAAGCGGACGGGTAGTTGGTTAATAGAGGCGTCATAAAACAAGAAAATACGAATTAGAAGACAATATAATGAGTACAGAACAAGAAGTAGTAAAGACACAAGAGGAGGAGTATTCGGCGTCCAATATCCAAGTGTTGGAAGGTTTGGAGGCTGTGCGTAAGCGCCCTGCGATGTATATCGGAGATATAGGCGAGAAGGGACTTCATCACCTTGTGTATGAGGTTGTGGACAACTCTATCGATGAGGCATTGGCTGGATACTGTTCGCACATCGAAGTTACCATCAACGAGGATAACTCGATTACGGTAAGCGATAATGGTCGTGGTATTCCGACGGATTATCACGAGAAGGAGGGTAAGTCGGCCTTGGAGGTTGTATTGACAGTGCTTCACGCTGGAGGTAAGTTTGACAAGGGTAGTTATAAGGTTTCGGGCGGTCTCCACGGTGTGGGTGTATCGTGCGTTAATGCCTTGTCTACACTGTTGATTGCTGAGGTTCACCGTGGTGGTAAGATTTACAGACAGAGTTATAGCAAAGGTGTACCTACATCGAAGATGGAGATTGTAGGTGATTGCGATGATAGAGGTACTACAGTTACATTTAAGCCTGACAATACGATATTTACTCTCACAACAGAGTATAAGTATGACACATTGGCAAATCGTCTGCGTGAGTTGGCGTTCCTGAACAAAGGAATCCACTTGACTCTTACAGACAAGCGTAAGAAGGATGAGCAGACAGGTGAGTACTTGAGCGAGCACTTCTACTCGAAGGATGGTTTGAAGGAGTTTGTAAAGTATTTGGATGCTACACGTGGTGAGTCTTTGACTGAGAGTGTAATCTATATTGAGACTGAGCAGAATGGTGTTCCCGTGGAGGTTGCTATGCAGTATAACAACTCATTCTCGGAGAATGTTCATTCATACGTTAATAATATCAACACTATCGAGGGTGGTACTCACTTGACAGGTTTCCGTTTGGCTTTGACTCGCACATTGAAGAAGTATGCCGAGGATTCGGGTATGCTTGCGAAGTTGAAGTTTGAGATTAACGGTGAGGACTTCCGTGAGGGTTTGACGGCTGTCGTATCTGTAAAGGTTGCAGAGCCGCAGTTTGAGGGCCAGACAAAGACCAAGTTGGGTAATAGCGAGGTGTCGGCTGCTGTGGCTGGTGCTATGACCGCTGCGTTGTCTAACTACTTGGAGGAGCATCCTAAGGATGCCAAGGCTATCGTACAGAAGGTTATCTTGGCTGCTACGGCACGTCACGCTGCACGTAATGCTCGTGAGGCTGTTCAGCGTAAGACAGTGTTGTCGGGTGCAGGTCTGCCGGGTAAGTTGGCTGACTGTTCGAGCCGTGACCGTTCTATAGCCGAGATTTTCTTCGTCGAGGGAGATTCAGCGGGTGGCACTGCAAAGCAGGGTCGTGACCGTAATTTCCAGGCTATTATGCCCTTGCGTGGTAAGATTCTGAACGTAGAGAAGGCGCAAGAGCATCGTATGTGGGAGAACGAGGAGATTAAGAATATGTTTATAGCGTTGGGTGTTAAGCGCGGCACAGCCGAGGATAGTATGGCACTCGATATGGAGAAGTTGCGCTATAACAAGATTATTATTATGACCGATGCCGATGTCGATGGTGCGCACATTGCAACATTGATGCTTACATTCTTCTTCCGTAAAATGAAGGAACTTATCGAGAATGGTCATATTTACATCGCGACCCCACCCCTCTATTTGGTTAAGAAGGGTAACCGCGAGCGTTATTGCTGGACTGACCAGGAGCGCGACTCATACATCGAGGAGTTTGGTGCGAAGGGTGTTCACGTTCAGCGATACAAAGGTTTGGGTGAGATGAATGCTCAGCAGTTGTGGGATACAACAATGAATCCCGATACTCGTATCTTGCATCAGGTTACTATTGAGAATGCAGCCGAGGCTGACCGTATATTCTCAATGTTGATGGGTGACGATGTGCCGCCCCGCCGTGAGTTTATCGAGAAGAATGCTCACTACGCAAATATCGACACCTGATTTTGAATCTACGTTAGATATGATAATTAAGAATAAACCGCCCGAGTATTCAGGCGGTTTATTTTGTTATAGATGAATGGATATTTGGGCCTACAATCCCGTAATCTTCTTGATTTCGTTGAGTTTATTCAACGCCTCAATCGGAGTGAGCGAATTGATATCAAGGCCCTTGATTTGGTCTCGTATCTGGATTAGTACAGGGTCGTCTAATTGGAACATAGAAAGTTGCATACTACCCTGCTGTGCTATGTCGGCCACTTGCTTAGCCGAAGGCTGACGCTTACGGCTACGGGTACGCAATGCTGCAGGTGATGTGACAGTTGCAGTCTCCTCCGCAGAGAGTTGCGAGCCAACCTCGTTATTGCCATATACAGATTCGAGATTACCTAAAATCTCTGTTGCACGCTTCACGATGGATTGAGGCATACCCGCCATACGGGCAACGTGGATACCAAACGAGTGCTCAGTGCCTCCGCGTGAGAGTTTTCTTAAAAATACTATCGTGTTATCAACCTCACGAACAGAGACGTGGTAGTTTTTAATGCGACCAAACAACTGCTCCATCTCGTTGAGTTCGTGATAGTGAGTAGCGAACAGTGTCTTGGCGTGTGCTGTAGGGTAATTATGTATATACTCTACCATTGCCCACGCAATAGATATTCCGTCGTAGGTACTTGTACCGCGACCAATCTCGTCCAACAGGATAAGACTGCGGTCTGAGAGATTGTTCAGGATGCTGGCAGACTCCAACATCTCGACCATAAATGTAGATTCTCCCTGCGAGATGTTATCGGATGCACCAACGCGAGTGAAAATCTTGTCTACGATACCGATATGGACCTTCGATGCGGGCACAAATGAACCCATTTGTGCCATCAATATTATAAGTGCAGTCTGACGCAACAGAGCCGACTTACCTGACATATTGGGACCAGTAATCATCATAATCTGCTGGTCATCATCGTTGAGTAAAACGTCGTTCGGAATATACTCCTCGCCTACAGGCAATAGGCTCTCGATGACGGGGTGACGGCCATCGCGAATATCGATATCCTTACCCTCATCGAGCGTAGGACGTACATAACGATGCTCACACGCAATGCGGGCAAACGATTGCAGACAATCCAATCTTGCTATAGCGGCAGCGTCACGCAGAATAGTTTTCAAGTGGCCACCGATATATTGCACCAATGCGGCATAAATCTCCTGCTCGATTGCCAGAATACGGTCCTGTGCTCCGAGAATCTTCTCCTCGTACTCCTTTAACTCCTCTGTGATATATCGCTCGGCACTAGTCAAAGTCTGCTTGCGAATCCACGAAGCGGGCACTTTGTCCTTGTGAGTATTTCTGACCTCGATGTAATAACCGAAGACATTGTTGTAACTTATCTTTAACGGAATACCCGTAGCCTCGCTCTCGCGTTGTTGTATCTGCATCAACACATCCTTGCCGTGCAGTGCTATGCGGCGCAGGTCATCCAACTCTGCTGATACTCCATCGGCAATGACACCACCCTTCTGAATCTGATTGTTCGCAGGGTCGGGATAAATCTCTCGCTCCAAACGTTCGCGCACGACCTTTGCAGGGTCAATCGTCGAAGCAATTTCGTGCAGACGCTCCTCGTCGGTCGATTCTAATAGAGCCTTGAGATTCTCTACCGCCACCAACGAACTCTTGAGTTGAACAAGTTCACGCGGAAGAATACGACCTGCGGCAATACGTGATGAGAGACGCTCCAAATCGCCAATTGATGAGATGTGGTCACGCAATGCTGCGGCTAAATCGCTATCTTTAGTCAATATCTCCACAACGTCTTGACGGCGGTTAATGCGTTCAACATCAACCAAAGGCATTGCAATCCATCGTTTGAGCAGACGGCCACCCATTGAGGTGAGTGTGCGGTCAATAACATCGGCAAAACCGCTCTTCTGCTGTGATGCGTTGGAAGAGAAGAGTTCGAGGTTACGAATTGTATATTTATCAATCCACACAAAACTCTCCTTGTCGATACGCGATATAGATGTTATGTGCGATATTTCACGGTGTTCGGTAAATTCCAGATAATAGAGGATAGCACCTGCAGCAGCAATACCCGCCTTGAGTGATTCTACACCAAAACCCTTCAGCGACTTTGTGCCAAATTGCTTGCAGAGTTTGTCATAATTTATATCGGATGAGAATACCCACTCCTCCAGACGATATGTATAGTGTTTGTTGCCAAACGCTGCCTCGAATCTATCTTCGCAACCACGCTGATAGATAATCTCCTTAGGTTGAAGATTCGACAAAAGTTTGTCAATATAGCGGTCATCACCTTCGGCCAAGAAATACTCTCCCGTAGATATGTCGAGGAATGAGACGCCTGTGCTCTTTGGTCCAAAATATATTGAAGCGAGGAAAGAGTTTTCCTTGTTGGGCAAGATGTTGTCGCCCAAAACAACACCCGGCGTCACAAGTTCTATGACACCGCGTTTAACCAAGCCCTTGACTGCTTTGGGGTCTTCCAACTGTTCACAGATGGCTACACGCTCACCTGCTCGCACCAATTTGGGCAGATAGGCATCAACTGCGTGGAACGGGAAACCTGCGAGTTCAACAGATGAGGCGGCTCCGTTGGCACGCTTCGTGAGCGTGATACCCAAAATTGAACTCGCCTTAATGGCGTCATCGCCAAAGGTCTCGTAGAAGTCGCCTACGCGGAATAGTAATATTGCATCGGGATGTACGGCCTTAATCTGATAATATTGTTTCATCAGAGGTGTCTCCACATATTTTTTTTCAATAGCCATCGTTTATAGTTTCTTACCCCACAAAGATAGCCTTTTTTAGTGGACTATTCAAAGAATCGGTCATCAAAATTGACCAAATAGACTTTATCGGTGGCTCGTGTTATGGCGGTATAGAGCCAACGTAATATATCTTTCGACATCGGCTCATCTCCAAACAGGCATCTGTCGATGAATACAGCACTCCACTGACCACCCTGTGCCTTGTGGCAAGTTACAGCGTAGGCGAATTTTACCTGTACGGCATTGAAATGAGGATTCTCACGTATCTCCTTGTAACGCTTGATTTTACTGCGAATATCCAGATAATCTTGCTCAACCTCATCGAATAGGCGACGGCTCTCCTCACGTGTGAGCGATGGGGATTCAGAGTTAATAGTGTCGAGCAATATTTTACACTCTATCTCGGTGTCGTTATAATCTCCAAACGACAATACGGCATCGGCAAAACGAAATCCATAAAACTCCTCAAAGCGACGAATACGTTTTAGTAGAGCAATATCTCCATTGGCAATGAACGACATTGGGCAATTCTCGATACGTTCGGTGTAGTGATAATTATTCTTCACCACCATCAATCTGTCACCGCTCTCGATGGCCTCTTCTGCGGAAAGGTTGTAACGTCTTACCCCTTCGTTATAGCGGTTGGCGCGTTTGTTAGAACGAGTAATTATAATGGTTTCATCGCCGCCATACTTATCGTAGGCGTCTTGCAACTTCTCCATAATATCCAATCCGCCAATGGCCTCAAAATCGGGGAAATGCATATCAAACTGCGGGACCTCTTCTATGTCGCTCTCTATCATACAGCGCAACATTGTGGCATTAAATAGGATGCCTGAATCAATATCCTGACGCACAACGTCATCCATCGATGCATACACCACATCTCCATAACCCTGCATTACAGATTCATCCAACGCAGGTGAATAATCTGCCCCTACGGGTGGTAACTGTGCATTGTCTCCTACGAGCAATAGGCGGCACTCCTTACCACTGCGTACATATTTAATAAGGTCATCGAGCAGAGAACCACTGCCAAATATCTGGCCATCTCCTGATGAGTCCGACAGCATCGACGCTTCATCAACAATAAACACCGCCCCACGCTCTTTGTTAAAATCCAACGAAAACTTTGTTTCGTAGTCGGCATTTGTTCGCTCGCGGTATATTCGTTTGTGTATAGTATGTGCCTGACGATTGGAATAGCGGGTTAAAACCTTGGCTGCGCGGCCTGTCGGAGCAAGCAAAACAGTCTTGATGCCGACCTCCTCCAAAACAGCGACAAAAGCGGATATCAAAGTGGTCTTTCCTGTGCCCGCATAGCCGTTCAAGATGAAAATTTGCTCATAATCGGGTGCGGAAATCCACTCTGACAACTTTTCTATAACTTTTTTCTGGCTAAAAGTTGTTTCAAAAGAGATTTTTGCGTAAATTTGGCCTGCAATATAAGTGTTAAGCATTTTATTGTCGGTTTTACCGTTAAATTTGATACAAACTTAATAACAAATAACAAAAAATGAAAAAAGCAATCCAATTTTTACTCGGATTAGTGATTGTAGGTTTGATTTATGTAATCGCTACTATGATTCACAATCCACTCAGTTTCGAAGCAGAGTTGAAGGCTCGAAATGCAGAAGTAGTTGTTAAATTGAAGGCTATCCGTGCAGCGGAGCGTGCCTACAAGAGCAAGTATCAGCAGTTCACTAACAACTTCGACACATTGATTAATTTTATCTTGAATGACTCTTTGGTAATGGAGCGTAAGTTGGTTGACGAGGATGATTCTGTTGCTTTGGCCAAGTTGAAGAAGGCTGGTAAGAAGAACATCGAGAAGTATAACCTCGCTGTTATCGATACTATCTTCAACCCTCGCAAACTTACAAAGGAGCAGGTGGAGGATTTGCGTTATATCCCCTTCGCAGGCAAGCAGGAGTTTATTCTTGAGGCTGGCAAGGTTGTAACAGGTTCTAACGTTGAGATTCCCGTTGTTGAGTGCCGTGCACCTTACAAGATGTATCTTGATACTGTGAAGTATCGTCAGAATATTATCAACCTCATTGACGACCGTGTATATAACTTCAACGACTACGCTGGTTTGAAGTTCGGTTCAATGGAGGGTAGTAATAACGAGGCTGGTAACTGGGGTGAGTAATCCTTGTGGCCTTACAAAGATAAGTTGTCCGCTCCAACGCTGGGGCGGACACTTTTTTAAGGAGTATATATAATATAAGGTATAACGATGAGAATCATCAGCGGCAGTTGCGGTGGTCGCACTATTACCCCGCCAAAGAATTTGCGAGCCCGCCCTACTACAGATTTTGCTAAAGAGAATCTGTTTAATGTGTTGGGCAATGTTGTGGATTTTGAAGGTATCGATGTACTGGATTTATTTGCAGGAACAGGCTCTATCAGTTATGAGTTCGCTTCGCGCGGAGCGGCGTCGGTAACATCAGTAGAGATAAATGCAGTGCATTATAACTTCATCCGCACAACGGCAAAGACTTTTGGTTTGACAAATATTCACCCTGTTAAGGCTAATGTATTTCTCTATCTAAAGAGTTGCGCAAAGAAGTACGATGTCATCTTTTCGGATGCACCCTACGACCTTGAGGGTAGCGAGCAGGTTGTCGATATGGTGCTTGAGAATGGTTTACTCAAAGAGGGAGGAATATTTATTTTTGAGCACTCGAAGGACAAAGATTTCAGCCAACACCCTCGTTTTAGCCGTCTGCGCAGTTACGGAAGTGTGCAATTTTCGATATTTGAGTAGGAAAATGCGCAAAAAAGCGTAAAAAATTTGCAGATTCAAAATTTTGTGCTACCTTTGCAATCGCAATCAGCAAAATGGTGCGTTAGTTCAGCTGGTTAGAATACGTGCCTGTCACGCACGGGGTCAGGGGTTCGAGTCCCCTACGCACCGCGAGAGGAAAGTGAATGAGCGACTGAATTAATTCAGTCGCTTTTTTTATGAAAAAATATTGGGTTAAGCCGTAGTAGTACCTGTTATCTTTTTTGATATTTCTACGGCAAAAAATAGGTTAGGTTATGGAGTTTATTAAGGATTTATTGTGGGGCTCTGACACCCTTTGGGGTGGCGGTGTCGCCCATTCCGTATTGGTATTGGCTCTGGTCATTGCCTTCGGAATTATGTTCGGCAAGTTTAAGGTTGCTGGCATTTCACTTGGTGTTACCGGTATCTTGTTTGTGGGTATTGCATTCGGTCATTTTGGCATTAACATTAATGAGCACCTTCTCCATTTTATGAAGGAGTTTGGTCTTATTCTGTTTGTCTATTCGATTGGATTGCAGGTTGGCCCAGGTTTCTTCTCTTCGTTTAGAGCCGGAGGTGTTAAGTTGAATCAACTCGCCATAATTATCGTATTGTTAGGTGCATTGACTACTATAGGTTTGTATTATATCACAGGTCTTCCCATTACGACTATGGTCGGTATTATGTCAGGTGCCGTAACTAACACTCCTGGTTTGGGTGCAGCGCAGCAGGCATATAGCGATATTTCAGGTGGCGTAGATGCACCAAATATTGCTACGGGATACGCTGTGGCCTACCCTCTCGGTGTTATCGGTGCTATCTTGACTATCCTCGCTTTGCGCTACATTTTGCGAATCAATACCAAGACGGAAGAGAGTGAGGCTGGCAACGGAGCCGATGCGCACAAAAATGCTGGTACGGTACGTACATCTGTAGAGATACAGAATAGTGCCATCGAGGGTAAGACTATCGAGGAGATTCACAAATTGTTGTTGCGTGACTTTGTTATTTCGCGTATATGTCATAAAGATTCTACTCCCGAATTGGTTGATGCATCAACAGTATTGTATTGTGGTGATAAGATTTTGGTTGTTGCAGCACCCGAGGATGCTGAGGCTGTGGAGATGTTGTTAGGTCAAAAGATTGAGATGAATTGGCACGATTTGTCAAAGGATATGGTGTCACGTCGAATCATTATCACCAAGCCCGAACTAAATGGAGTAAAACTTTCGGCATTGCAGATTCGTTCATCTTGTGGTGTTACAATTACCCGTATCAATCGTGCAGGTATTGACCTTGTGGCTGCAGGTAACCTTGAGTTGCAGTTGGGTGACCGTGTTACGGTTGTAGGTCCCGAATTGTCGGTAGCACAGGCAGAGAAGCGTTTCGGTAACTCCCTCAAGCGTTTGCGTCATCCTAACCTTATCCCTATTTTTATCGGTGTAGCGCTTGGAGTAATACTTGGTAGTATTTCGTTCCATCTCCCAGGCATCCCCCAGCCTGTGAAGTTGGGCTTGGCTGGTGGTCCGTTGATTATTGCAATCTTGATTGGTCGCTATGGTCCGCACTATAAACTCGTTACATATACCACAATGAGTGCCAACTTGATGTTGCGAGAGGTAGGCATATCGCTCTTCTTGGCTGGTGTAGGTTTGGGTGCAGGCGACAACTTCGTGCCTACGATTGTTAATGGTGGTTATATGTGGATTCTGTATGGTGCACTTATTACCATTATTCCTCTCTTGTTGGGTGGTATTATCGGTAAAGTGCTTTTGAAACTGAACTATTACACCCTTATCGGTGTATTGTCGGGTTCATCAACCAACCCCCCAGCATTGGCATTCTCATCGGAGCAGACAACGACTGATGCCCCATCAGTAGGATATGCTACGGTTTATCCGCTTGCTATGTTCTTGAGAGTTTTGGCAGCGCAGTTGCTGATACTTATCTTCGCATAGGAATTATTCATAGAATAATATAAAAATAGCACGGCCCGCAGGTCGTGCTATTTCTTTATAGGAATATAGGTAATCTCTCGCTATATATATACCTCAAGCAACTTTGCATTACCACACAATTTGACGCTGTCGGCCTCTGCGGGAATCATAACCAAGTCAAAGGACTCAATGTGCTCCTTGCTTTCACCCATACATACATCGGCCTCACCTTCGGCGCAGATGTATAATACGAATGAGTCAATAGACTCCAATTCGCGCTCTGCCTCGCCCTCCAACTCTACAATATTAGTAGTGAAGTAATCGCACTTAACCATCTGTGTAGAGGTGTTCTTCTCGGCCTTATACTGCATAATGCACTTATCCTTGTCGCTTGCAAAGTCTATGGCATCTACGGCCAATGCAGTATGCAACTCGCGCGGATTGCCGTTATCATCTACACGCTCCCAATCATATACTCTGTATGTAACGTCAGATGTCTGCTGAATTTCCAACACTACTACGCCCTTACCCAAAGCGTGGATAGTTCCTGCAGGGATGAAGAATGTGTCGCCAGGCTTAACCTCTACCTTATTGAGCAATTCGGGCAATCGGCCCTCGTTAATTGCGGCGATATACTCCTCGCGAGTGATATCCTTGCGGTTGAAGCCGATGTAGATAAATGCACCAGGCTCAGCATCTACGATATACCACATCTCAGTCTTACCATAAGAGTTGTGACGCTCGGCAGCCAACTCATCGTCGGGGTGTACCTGAACAGAGAGTACATCGTGGCAGTCAAGGCTCTTGATAAGCAACGGGAATGTCAAACCATACTTCTCATAAACCTTGTCACCGATGAGATTACCCATATAAACCTCGATAATCTCCTCGATGTTGTTGCGCTTCAAAAAACCGTTAGCAACAACCGATTCGTCACCCTTAACGGCTGACAACTCCCAACTCTCACCGTAAGGTGTGTTGGCATCGATTTTCTTGGCTTTACCCTGCTTTGCATTAGCCAACAGGTTCTTGCCGCCCCAAATTCGCTCCTTCAAAATAGGAGTAAAACGTATAGGATATAACATAGTTTTATTTGTTTTTATGAATTTTATCTATTTACTCTGCGAATAGTGCCTCTACTGCCTCTACAACTTGCTCTACTGTAGCATTAAGAGGGAATACGAGGTCGGGCTCCTTGTAAACCACATCGTGCTCGGCCTTGAATGCCTCCTCGCCAGCACCTGTAATGTTAAGCATTACATAGGCATCCTTATCAATCTTACCATCCTGAACAGCCTTGATAAGTGTAGCCGTAGCGATACCTGCTGCTGGATGAATATCCACTCCCTCCAACTCCTTGAAGAGTTTAGAAGCCTTGCGGCCCTGCATATTTGTAGCAACCAAAATCTCACCGTCAGTTGCCTTCAAAGCATCGTACAGACCACCCTTGATGCCATAAGGAGGCTTGCGGTTAGACAATACCTTAGCATCGATAATTGCTACATCACGACGAGCTTTATCGGCATCGTAAGGCAACATAGCACGCGAATCGGCTCTCCACGCATCGTACATAGGTACGAAGGGTGCATTCTGTGACACCATAAGTTTCATAGTGTTATCACCATAACGACCATCCTCTATAAGACGCATATTTGCCTCCCAAGCGGCTATGGCACCAGTACCACTACCTACGGCCTGGAAATAATAGTTGGGAATACGGCCAATAGTTGTAACTGCAGACAAAACTGTAGTGGCCACACCATCACGACGAGCGACGTTCTTTGCGCCACCCTCGGCATAGAAACGAGGCGACTTCAAAACCATATCGCTCAAATGGATGGCATCAAAGTAATCACCACCCTTCTCGCAAGCGATAAGTTTTACGCACTTGTTAAGCGGTTTCTCAAACCACATTGCCGACAAGTTGTCGGCTGGTACTGACAACAACAACGGAATATTGTTTTCCGAACAAACTCTCGCAAAAGCGCGCGCTGTATTACCAGCAGATGCGACCACCAATATACGCTCTTCGTCAGCCTTGGCGCGACCACAAACGCTGAACGCCTCAGTCTCCTTGAATGAACAAGTAGTCATCGCTGCTCCGTGACGTGGCGAATAACCGTTTAGTGTGATGTAAAGATTATTCAATCCGAGATGCTTACCCAAACCCTCGCTACGGAATGTAACAGGAGCAGCCGAGCCCTTCAATGTTCGACTTACAGGCAACCAATCGCTGAAGGTATATAAACCATACTCCTCACCCTTTAGTTCGAGTTGTTTCTTCTCATATACGGCTCTAACCAATGATGGCTCCTCGGCCTGAGAATCTTCCAAAAGCCATCCTGTATCTTCAAACTCACGATTTGTGGCAACACACTTTAGCGTATATGCCGTTGCTTTAATGTTTTTCATTTATGCTTGAGTTTTATAAATTTTCGTTTTGCAAATTTAATAAATTTCATCTAAAGATAGGGATATTAAATTATAATTTTATACATTTGTAGTAACAAAAAATCACTTTAATTTTATATAATTTATGAAACGAGTATTATTAACTGCACTTATGTGCATTGTTGCTGTGTCATCTTTCGCACAGGACAAGAAGAAGGATTGGGCTCAGTTTGGTCGCTATGAGAAGTCTAATACTGAGGTTCTTGCACGCGATGTACGTCCTGATGTTGTATTTATGGGTAACTCTATTACAGATGGTTGGGCTCGTCAGGACCCCAAGTTCTTTGAGGAGAACAACTTTGTAGGTCGTGGTATCGGTGGTCAGACTTCATCTGAGATGTTGGTGCGTTTCCGCCGCGATGTTATCGACCTTAACCCCAAATGTGTTGTAATCCTTTCAGGTACAAACGACATTGCACAGAACAATGGTTACATTAAGCCAGAGAATACTTTGGGTAACATCATCTCGATGTGCGAGTTGGCAAAGGCTAACGGCATTAAGGTCATCCTCTGCTCTATCACTCCCACTTCAGTTTTCGGATGGCGTCGTGAGATTAATCCTGTTCCGCTTATTGCTGAGTTGAACAAGATGATTGAGGCCTATGCAAAGGAAAATGGTATCTACTACTTGAACTACCACCCCGCTTTGACAGACGAGAAGGGCGGTATTCCCGCAAAGTGGAGCAACGATACTTGCCACCCCAACTTGGAGTGCTACCGTACAGTTATGGAGCCTATGGTTTGCGAGGCAATCGACAAGGTATTGAAGACTCCCAAGAAGAAGGCTCACAAGGCTATTCCTTTTACAAAGTAAGCAATATAGTTTGCTGCTAAATAAAAGACTCGGTCCTACGAATGAGACCGAGTCTTTTGTTTTATTACTTGTTATTACCATCTGCGGCGACGTTGGCGACGACGTTTGATTTTTCGCATAATACCAGCCACAAGCAGAGCGCCGATAGCAATAAATATCACAATTACCATCCAATTATTAAGGTTGTCGCCCTTAACTCTCGACCACATCTCCAACAAGGCCGCCGTGCGAGGGCCACTGTCGTGCATCATAGCACAACGCTCAATAACACTATTGTCGGGATAAAGTACAGGGTTAATCACTACGCTATCAGCCTCCTCGCCAAAGAAATATCTCAAGTCCAAAGGCTGCTCCAAACCGCTCTCAACGGCAGACTCCGACATATACTCCATAACCTCGGGTGTACCTATGACGCTTACATAGCCAATCTCATCCATATTACGGATGGCATTCTCGGACATACACATAAAGTTAATAAAGTAACTTGCCGCCTTAATGTTCTTGGCATATTTAGGTATTACCCAGCCGTCAAACCATACGATACTACCCTCTTTGGGTACAGTGTAGTCCAACTCTACATCAACTTCGGCTGCCTCCTCAATAGCCCATACTGCATCACCGCTCCAGGTAAGATTCAAAATAGCCTTCTCCTTGGTCATCATCTCCTTACCAAAGTCAGCCTCCCAGCCTGCAACATTTGGCTTGGTCTTCTTAAGTAAGGCCTCTACCGTAGCGATAGATTCGTCCGATGAGTCGTGCATCAACTCATCCATCGTAACCTCTCCACGCTTGATGCGCTCCTGGTTGGCATAAATCAACAGTGGAGAATATACATCACGGAAGGCATCCTTTACGAATAACTTGCCCTTGAATTTCGGTTCCCACAGAGCACTCCACGAATCAACCTCATCTTCGGTTACATACTTTTTATTATATAAGAAACCAGTCGTTCCCCACATATAACCTACAGCGTAGTCGTTGGCATTCTTGCCGCCGCCATCTATCTTGTCGAACACATCGTGGATATATGGCGATACGTTATCCAAATAATTTGGCGTATCCCCAAAGTCCTTATTAAGAGGTAGCAACAAGTCGTTCTTCAACATTCGCTCGATGATATACTCCGACGGACAAGCCACATCGAAATCCTCCTTACCTCGCTCAATCTTGGCAAGCATAATCTCGTTAATGTCGAATAATTGATATACAACTGTGACCTCTTCGCCTGTCTGCTCCTTGTACCACTCCTCAAACTCTGACAGCAAATCTTCGTCAATGTAATCGGCCCAATTATATACCTTCAATATGGATTTACGAGCCTCCGACTGACTGCATCCAACCATTGTCAGCGACAGAGCAAAGGCCGCCAATATTATCGCAAAAATCTTTCTCATTTTACTAATGCCTCCTTCTTTTTAGCGGCGCGCTGTGAGCGCACGTTGATAATAATGAGCAACAACAAAACCGTAACGAAAATTATCGTTGACAAAGGTCGCAACTCTGGAGTCAAACCACCCTTGCGAGCATCGGCATAGATATAGGTTGAGAGCGTCTCAAGTCCTCCCGTACCAATAGTGAAAATCGTAACCGCAAAGTCGTCAATCGAAAGGGTGAACGCCAATATAAAACCAGATATCATACCAGGCTTAATTTCGGGAATAATCACTTTACGCATCGCTTGAAGGGGTGTAGCGCCCAAATCCAACGCGGCCTCATAAATATCGGGATTCATCTGTTGCAAGCGTGGCATAATACACAGCACTACATAAGGTGTGCAGAATGCAACGTGAGCAAGAATTACAGTAGTATATCCCTGCGTGATGCCCAAACTTACGAACAACAAGAAGAGTGATATACCCGTAATAATATCGGGGTTAAGCATCGGAATATTATTCAGTGCATTCATCACCATCTTCTTGCGGCCACGCAGATTGTGGATTCCAATAGCCGCCACGCTACCTAATAGAGTAGATAGTGCTGCTGCAACGATGGCAATAATCAAAGTATTCTCGATTGCATTTAACAACGAATGATGTACTCCGCCCGAAAAGAGTGAAGTATAGAGTTTTGTAGAAAATCCCGTCCAGTTACCCAACACTTTGGCTTCGGTGAACGAGAATATGGCAATAATCACGATGGGGGCATACAACATCGCAAGCAAAAGCCACAAATATGTTTGTGCAAAAAATCTCTTCATTAGATTATACCTCCCTCGTTAGTAGCACGCTGTTCCTCTTCACTATCGCTAAACATTTCGCTGGCAAAGATGATTACCAACATTATGAGCGACAAGGCTGCGCCATAGTTCCACATTCCGTTATTAATATTCTCCTGAATAGTCGTACCAAACAACTTGATATTGTTCATCGTAAGCAACTCGGCTATAGCAAAGGTTGAAATCGTAGGCATAAATACCATCATAATACCACTCATAACGCCTGGCATCGATAGCGGTAACATAACCTTAGTAAAGACCTTCAATGGGCTGGCACCCAAATCCTGTGCTGCTTCGATGTAACTATGGTCCATCTTCTGCATTGTGTTGTAGATTGGGTAAATCATAAAGGGCAGGAAGTTATATACCATTCCAAAAATCAATGCACCCTCACCCAACGGCAATCGCATAAAATCGAACAAAGCGACCGTAGCCAATGTGCGCACAAGGATGTTAATCCACATAGGCAGGATAAACAGCACTACCATAACGCGTGAGCGGCACAACTCTCTGTTGCTTAATATGTATGCTGCAGGATATCCGAGTAGGATACACAAAACCGTAGTTATAATCGCTATGCCGATTGAATAGACAAATGTATTGGCCGCTTCGGGACTTGAGATAAACTTAGAGAAGTTATCAATCGTAAAATTGCCATCAGCATCCTGAAACGCGTATATGAATATCAGCACAAGGGGCAATACCACAAATATCAACATAAAGATAAAGTATGGCAGGCTCCAATTATGCCTTCGCATAAAGAATCGCATCAAACCTTTCATCTTCTATACAAATTTTACTCGGTTACTACCCTATTTTGCTTGCTTCTTAATTACGATATCGTCTGCCTGGATTCTAATTCCGACAATATCACCATCATCCCACACGTCGGTAGTATCGACATAGATATTATCGCCATCGGCTGTGCGGACTGTCAAATGATAGTGGTCACCCTTATAAAGAATGAATCTCACATCACCTACCTGCTGACCATCCTCCTTATTATCCATCAACTCTACCTTATTAAATGGCACCTCGACAAGTACGCTTTCGCCTACCTCGACATCGGCAACCTCGTTACAAAGGAATTGTGTGCCCAACATCTCAACGTGAGTAGAGTCCACCATCTTACCTTCGAATGTGTTGCATACACGCTCCTTATGCATAACGTGAATATCAGAAGGCTTAACAATCATACTAACCTCCTGGCCCACCTCGAAAGCATTATAATCCTGAATCATAATCTCGTATCCGTTGGGGGTAAGTACTGTCATCTCGTAATGCACTCCCTTGAATATGCACGACTGGACAACGCCATCAAGCATACCCGAATCGGTACGAGCCATAATATATACATCCTCGGGGCGAATAACCACATCAACCGGAGTATTCTCACCAAAGCCCTCATCGACGCACTCAAATTCACGTCCCATAAACTTCACTACTCTATCGCGTACCATTTCGCCATTGAGGATATTACTCTCGCCAATGAAATCAGCAACGAAAGAGTTTACAGGCTCGTTATAAATATCAGTTGGTGTACCAATTTGCTGAACCCTACCTTCGCTCATAACAACGATAGTATCGCTCAAGGTTAAGGCCTCCTCCTGGTCGTGTGTTACATATACAAACGTGATACCCAAAGTCTTGTGCATATCCTTGAGTTCCATCTGCATATCCTTACGCATCTTCAAATCCAATGCTGCCAACGGTTCATCCAATAGCAATACCTGCGGACGGTTAATGATAGCGCGGGCAATAGCGACACGTTGCTGTTGACCACCAGATAGTGAATTTACATCACGCCACTCATAATCGGTCATACCCACCATCTTCAACGCCTTTCTCACGCGAGCATCAATTTCGTCTTGCTTAACCTTTTTCAACTTAAGACCAAAGGCAATATTGTCATAGACATTAAGATGCGGGAACAACGCATAGCGCTGAAAAACCGTATTTACAGGGCGAAGATGCGGTGGTACATCTGTTATATCTGCACCAGCAATCTTAATTTCACCCGATGTGGCTACACCAAAACCTGCCAATATCTTCAAAAGAGTAGTCTTACCACAACCCGAAGGACCGAGAATGGTTACGAATTCACCTTTTTTTACATACAAACTAACATCATCCAATACACATTTCTCTCCATAACATTTGCTGATATGGCTCAACTCGATGATGAAATTTGACTCTCCCATTTCTTACTATAATATACTAAATTGTTGTTACTCGTTTTACTTTTTGCAAGCGATGTGCTTGAATGCATTTACAAGGTCGAACTTCCAAGTCAAACCAACATTTACGGCGTTGCGTTTTGTATAGTTATTCGACATCCACGCTGCGTGCAGACGTACGCTCTTGTTTTCTTTCAAGGGGAAGTACTCCAATCCTGCGCCATAGAACAGATAATCCTGTCCTGGGATGATAAAGGCTGGCATAGTTGCCAAATTCTCCTCATTTGCAGCAATCATATCATCTGTCGTAAGATACTCGCCCCAGAAATCATAAGGCAACTCCTCGCCACTACGCTCCCATCCGAATTTGCCGAACAAACGGAATGTGTCGCCAAACTCATACGAGGGCATAACATTTACCGTAATCTCGTCTTCGCCAACTCGCTTGATGTCGGCACCACGCATAACACAATCCAAACCTAATGAGAAATTACCCGCATAGAACATATTACCTACGGCGATGCAATTTACAAACTTTCCGCGCTCATATTCGAACATATTTACAGTCCAAATTGACTCATACCAATCCCACGCGCCATACCAACCTAAGTTGTAAGCATAGAGATTATCCTCTTTGGGAATATACGAGAACGGAGAATTTGTCACTTGAAATGCAAATGATGTAGTCTCCGACGGAGAAGTCCACATAGCCTTAACACCCCACTGATAGCAGGCGAAACTATTGTAGAACATTGAATTCATATCGAAATATGAATCAATATCGTAAGCATCGTATTCGTAACTACCCACCATCACGACATCCTTACCAGCAGTAAAGGTAAATCCGCCCACATCGTAACTCAATGTAAGCCAATCAGTATTATCAAAAACGGAATCATCATCGCCATTGGCCGAAAAGAATTTCTGGCACAGCGAATACGAAAAGTGTTTACTAATTTTACCGTCAACGTTAAGATATAAGCCATCGCCGCCAAAACCAGCAGCCCCACCGGAGACTATTCCGTTAAATCCAAACCTCGAATCGAGTGAGATTGACGGAGTATAATCCACGATTTCATTGGCGCTCACATCCTCCCCGGATGAAGACTTCTGCATCTGCGCACTACTATTTACTTCCTGCGCGACGGCAGAGCCGGCTATCAAAAGCATAGCCCCCAAAAAGGTCAAGTGTCTCTTCATTAAGCAGTAAAAAGTTTAATTACATAAGAGTATGTTTTTGCTACAAATTGTGTTATATGCTCAATTACTTGAAGTTAAATAAATTTGCGGTTACAATGTTCGCTCAATCACGAACTTACAACCGCAAATTCTCTTGACAAAAATATGAAAAAAAATTAATATCTCACCTTTTTGACCAACTTTTTTGCGTATTTTTTATACTATTTTTTCTAACCCGCTTTTTATGCCACCCAACAAGCGCAATAAACACTCCATAAGCAATGATAAATTTAACACAACCCATACTATCTTTAGCCGCAAGTCGGTTTGCCATTATAAAAATATGTATTATATTTGCAAAACGGCTTGATGCGTAGTGTAAAATGTGTTTAATCGACACTTTCTAAGGTTAGATTTGTCGGTTATGCAAACGCGTAAACAGACCAAACTAATGAGGATTTTAATAAAACTACTACCAATATTCCTTACGGCAATAATTATGTTATTAGCCCCTTCTGCTCTTGAGCGAGAAGAGGTTAGGCCGTTGTATACAGCCGATATTGCCATTACCGACGAAGGTCTTATACTTCTGGCCAACGAAGGTACATCCGAAGTCCGCCTAATTGATGCAAATGGCACACCACATTGTGCGTGGCAGTTGAATGCACCAGCAACGGGCGTTACAACAAAGGGCAATATCGCCTACTTAACAAGCAGTTACGACAAGGGGTTTTTATATTGCGTAACACTTGACAATTTTTCCATTAAATACATAACACAACTTTCAATGGGCTCTTGCTCGCCCGTGATTAGTAACGATGGCGCAAAAGTTTATGTCTGCAATCGTTACAAAGGCACCGTCAGCGAGGTTGATGCCTCTTCGGGAGAGTTGTTGCGTGAGGTAAAAGTTTTGAGAGAGCCTTGTGCTGCGGTTTTATCTACAGATGGAAGATTCCTGTATGTGAATAACGCTCTACCCTCACAGCGTGCCGATGTGGATTATGTTGCGGCAGATGTGTCGGTCATAGATTGTGAAACGATGCAGAGGGTTAAGGATATTAAGTTGAGCAATGGAAGTAATGCCCTGCGAGGCATTGCCGCATCACCCGATGGAAAGTATATCTTTGTATCGCACAACCTTGGACGTTTCCAGGTCCCCACATCGCAACTTCAGCAAGGTTGGATGAATACCAATGCTGTAAGTATCATCGATGCCCAGCAACAGACCTTAATCGGCTCAGTATCGCTGGATGAGCCAGACAGGGGTGCTGGAGGCATTTGGGATGTAATGTGCGACGGTCGTTATCTGATAACATCTCAGTCGGGAACTCACGACATAAGCGTAGTGGACTATAAGGCTATGGTTGAGAAACTTGTTGCGTATAAGGATTATTCAAAACTCGATTATGACCTCTACTTTATGCAGGGTATCCGCCAGCGTTTGCCCATTGCAGGTAATGGTCCCCGAAATATGGCCATACAGGGTGACAAGGTCTATGTTCCGACATATTTTTCCGACACGCTCAATATCGTAAATTTGGCTGATATGACATCGGAATTCATTGCGTGCAATCCTTCTCGCTTTGAATCGTCGATTGACAAAGGTCACAAAGCATTCAACGATGCACAGTTATGCTATCAAAATTGGCAATCGTGCAATGGTTGTCATCCCGATGGAGGACGTACAGATGGTATGAATTGGGATTTAATGAACGACAACATAGGCAACCCTAAGAATTGCAAAAGTATGCTGCATAGTTTTGAGACTCCGAAGTGTATGATTTCGGGCATACGTGACTCTGCTGCATTAGCAGTTCGTGCGGGATATAAATTTATACAATTCTGTGATGTAGAGGAATCCGTAGCGCGATGTGTAGATGATTACATCCGCTCACTCAAGCCCCTGCCGAGTCCCTATCTTGTTGATGGTGAATTGTCAGTTAAGGCATTGGAGGGCCGCAAGGTTTACGAAAAACGAGGATGTGCCGACTGCCATTCAGGTCCATACTATACCGATATGAAGATGCACCGTATCGGCGAAGATGTTGAGTTTGAGGCGGGATGGGATACTCCTACGTTGAGTGAGGTGTGGCGCACAGCCCCATATCTGTTTGACGGAAGAGCCGCAACTATGGAGGATGTCTTCTTTGTACACAAACACGGAATTGAAGGTAAGATTACACGCAAAGAGGCCGAGGCCCTCGCTGAATATGTAAATTCACTATAAAATATGTTATACGATATACACCAATCCGCAGCCGCGACATTTGAAAGAGCACTTGAGGAGATTCTCGCGGCTGTAAAACAAAATAGTCAAACGCCCTTGCGCATCGTTTTTTTCGGTGCGCCGAAGAGTAACGACGAGTACCTAAAGCATCGCCAGCAGATAGAGCAGGCTTACCGTGAGGCATATCCCGCAGAGAGTCGCCCTTTGGTGGCCTATGTGGCTCACGCACCGATGGATGCTACACTTACGGTAGAGGTAACTTATTGGGAACAGACACCCACATCAATAGAGTATAACGATGACTACATTGTAATTGATGAGAATTATATATTGTCTGGTGGCTTATATTCCGATTTGGGATTACATACAGGCCAGCAAGCCGACGATATTTTCGAGCGTATTGCCGAGATTTTATCCGCCGAGGGTGTTTCTGCAGCCAATATCGTACGTCAATGGAATTATATTGAGCGCATAACCGACATCACCCCCGACGGTCAAAACTACCAATTATTCAACGACTCTCGCAGTCGCTTCTATAATAGTTGCGAATGGTCAAACGGCTACCCTGCTGCTACGGGTATCGGCACACAGTATGGTGGTGTAGTAGTTGTATTTGATGTTATGCGTAACAGCAACGAGAGTAGCCACGCTATTGATAATCCTCTGCAGATTTCTGCCCACGCCTATTCTCAACAGGTATTGATTAACCCCGACAAAGCACAACACAAGACCACCCCCAAATTTGAGCGTGCCCGCCACGTAATTTGCGCAGACGGAAGTCAGATGCTCTACATTTCGGGGACTGCGGCCATTCGTGGCGAAGAGAGTTGTCAGGCCGGCATTGAGGAGCAGACCGCTCTCACGATGGAGAATATAGCCAAGTTAGCAGAGAAAGAGACATTGGAGATGTATGGGGTAAAAAATGCGGCTGAATTGGAGTATAAGATGCTGCGTATATACTTAAAGCACAACTTTAACTTAGAGGTGGTAAAGAATTGGTTTAAACTACATTATCCTACTACTCCAAAGATATTCCTTTTGGCGGATATCTGCCGCGAGGAACTTCTTATTGAAATCGAAGGCATCGCTGCCGAAAAATAGTGAAACGACAAAATAAAACCAACATAAAACCTACGTTATGAGAGCCAAAATCCTTATCCTTGTTGCTCTGCTTTATTCAGCAGCGGCGTGGGGACAATTGAAGCCTGAAGAGGCCGAGAAATTGCGCATACAGAACGAATTGGAGTATTTCTCAGTAGAATCTGTACGCCAAGCGTATAACGATTTTTGCAAGACCAAAGGTTACAATGCAAGCCTTTATGCCGAAAAATTAAAGAGATTGGAGGGGCTTGCAGCGCAAAAGGACAACGCAGAGGCGATGGCTGAAGCAGTTAAACTAAAGCGTGAGATACTGCTATCTAATCCATTGTTAGATAATGCAAAAGTAATCGTAGGACGTTATCGTGTTGGTAACAATGCTCGCAGCATTTGGGCTCCTTCACTCGGAACGCAGAACAATAACTGGTCAAACCAGTCATCATCGTCACGTAGCGGATTTAATGCAGAGATTGCCGAGTTGTCGAACTTGCGTGGAGAGATTGAGTCGCGCACAATCTATAAACCGACAAATGGCTCATCAGTTACCGACCTGATGTTACATTGGGATGGTGAGCGCATACTATTTACTGCGGCTGACGACAATCGTCGCTGGGGTGTATTTGAGGTGGGCCGTGATGGCGAGAATTTCCATAGAGTAATCAATGTCAACGAGCCCGATTTGGAGTTCTTCGACGGAGCCTATATGCCCGATGGCCGAATTATCGCAATGAGTAACATTGGATATCAGGGAGTACCCTGTGTAAATGGCGATGACCCCGTAGGTAATATGATTTCATACGACCCCAAGACAGGTGCAATGCGTCGTATGACCTTCGACCAAGACGCCAATTGGCATCCGAGAGTGCTTAATAATGGCCGTTTGATGTATGTTCGTTGGGAATATACCGACCTTACGCACTACTACTCTCGTTTTGTTATGCACGCCAATCCCGACGGAACTGAGACAAAGGCACTTTACGGTAGCGGAGGTTGGTTTCCTAATTCCATATTTGATGTTCAGCCACTTCCTAACGGCAACAACACTTTCGTAGGTATCATCTCAGGCCACCACGGTATAGCACGTTCGGGCCGCCTTATTATATTTGACCCTGCTCGTGGACGTAAGGAGACCAAAGGTATGGTGCAGGAGATGCCATTCAGCAAACGAGAGATTGTCCCACTTATCAAGGATGAGTTGGTAAATGGTGTATGGCCACAATTCATCAAGCCATACCCCATCAGCGACAAATATTTTCTTGTAGCGGCCAAACTCACCCCCGAATCATTGTGGGGAATCTATCTTGTAGATGTTTACGACAATATGACACTCGTAGCGGAGTATGAAGGAGAGGGACTTATCAATCCTATAATCGTAAACAAGCGCCCCACTCCTCCGATTATCCCCGACCGTATCAAACCTGCGGATAAGGAGGCTACTGTATTTATCCAGGATATTTATGAGGGTGAAGGTCTGCCCAACGTACCTAAAGGCACTGTTAAGAAGTTGAGAGTATTCGCTTACGAATATACTTATATTAAATCTGCATCAGACCACGTCGCTCAAGGTATTCAGAGCGGTTGGGATATAAAACGTCACTTGGGTGATGTAGATGTTGAGAGCGACGGCTCGGCTATATTCAAGATTCCGGCAAATACCCCCGTATCATTCCAGCCTATCGATGACGAAGGTCGTGCTATACAGTGGATGCGTAGTTGGGTTACAGGTATGCCCGGCGAGGTTGTATCGTGCGTGGGTTGCCACGAGGACCAGAACTCTATGCCTATGCCAAAGCGTGTTGCAGCATCGCAGAAAACGCCCGCTGCATTGCAGGCCCCCGAAGGCGGTATAAGACCATTTACATTCGAATTGGAGGTGCAACCCATACTTGACCGCAATTGTGTAGCGTGTCATAATAAAGATGGAGCAAAGCCTGATTTTACTGGAGGTATCAAGGTTGTAGATGCTCCGTCACGTCACGCCCAATCGGGTAAGTTGGATTTATTGCAGAGTTATTTAAATCTGCATCCTTACGTCAATCGCCAGGGCCCAGAGGCTGATATTTATGTAATGAAGCCCTATGAGTATCACGCATCGACAAGCGAATTGGTACGATTATTAAAGGGCGGTCATCACGGTGTTACTCTCTCTGACAAGGAGTGGCGTACGCTCTATATGTGGATTGATTTCAATGCTCCTTGTCACGGACAGTTTGTCTATAACAATGTTGCTTTATGCCCCAGTACACAATACGACCGTCGCATAGAGTTGGCGAATAAATATGCCAACGGTGCAGGTGTAGAGTGGAAACGCGAGATTGAGGATTATGCTGCATATCTCAAGAAACAGGAGGTAGAGCCAGCCGTAAGAGTTGACAATAATAAGAATTATAAGGATGCCAAGACAAAGCATTTCCCATTCAGCGAGGCCGAAGCACGTGAAATGGTTGCTCGATATGGTGAGCAGAAACGCACAATTACACTTGCTGATGGTATCGAAGTTACATTTGTCCGTATCCCCGCTGGTACATTTGTTATGGGTAACAATCGTCGTGGCAGAGGTAATGCACCCGAAAGCGTTGTCAAGATAGCAAAACCGTTTTGGATGTCTACTACAGAGATTACAAATGCTCAATACAATACTGTGTTCCCCGAACACGACAGCCGCTATACAGCACAGTTCTGGAAGGACCACGTTGGTCCTGGTTATGCGGCTAACCGCCCCACTCAACCCGTGACTCGTATCACTTGGCAGCAGGCTATGGAGTTCTGCGCAGCAATAAGCGAGCGTTGTGGCATAAATGCAACATTGCCTACCGAGGCACAATGGGAATGGGCGTGTCGTGCAGGCAGCGATGCAGATTTCTGGTATGGCGATTTGAATAGCGACTTCTCGAAGGCCGAGAACTTGGCAGACAAGCAACTCCGCAAGATGGCTGTGTCGGGTATTGACCCGCAGCCCGTATCAGAGCAGTCGTGGGTATATAGATATTATACATTTATGCCGCGCGAGGATAGTGTAGATGATGGCACAATGACTATCGCAGACGTTGCAAAATATTCACCCAATGCGTGGGGTTTGTACGATATGCACGGCAATGTTGCTGAGTTTACCCGTTCTACATACGCACCCTATCCTTATAAGGGAGAGCCAAAAGAGGGCGACAGCAAGGTTGTGCGCGGTGGTGCGTGGAATTATCGACCTAAGCACTCGGCTGCTTATGTACGTAACTCATACTTTGCTTGGCAACCTGCTAACAATGTCGGCTTCCGCATTGTGATTGAGGAGTAGAATTATTTTAACCAATTATAAAAAACGATGAAAAAATTATTTCTTTTGATTGCTACGGTTGCCTGCTTTGCGGGTAACACAGCAATGGCACAACGTGCCGACTACAACATTATCCCCCTGCCCAAGCAGGTGGAGGCCGATACTACGCAACACTTTACGTTGCAGTCGGGAATGGGTATCGCTTATGATGCCAATAACGAGGAGGTTGCCCGCAATGCTAAGTTCTTTAGCGAGTGGGTAGAGCAATCTACTGGCATCAAGTTGGCTCTTACTCCCAACGACAAGAAGGCCGTTATCCGTATGAGTCTGGGCTTTGCTTCAGATAAGAAACTCCCCGCAGGCGAGACTTTGACCGAGCAGCAGCAGGAGGCCTACAAAATCAATATCGACGGTAACGGTATCTTGGTAGAGGCTCGCAACCCCGTAGGTTTGTTCCGTGCAGCACAGACTTTGCGTAAGGCTATGCCTATCGTAAAGGGTAAGCAGGATGTAAAGGTTGAGATGCCTTATGCGAAGATTCAGGATGAGCCCCGTTTCATTTATCGCGGTACGTTGCTCGACTGTGGTCGTCATTTCTTTACTGTAGAGGTTATCAAGCAGATGCTCGATGTTATGGCTTTGCACGGTTGCAACCAGTTCCACTGGCACTTGACTGAGGACCAGGGCTGGCGTTTCGAGGTTAAGTCACTGCCTAACCTCGCTCTTCACGGCAGTGTTCGTCAGGAGACAGTTGTAGGTCCCAATGTTGGCATTTACGATGGTATTCCTTATGGCGGTTACTACACACAGGATGATTGCCGTGAAGTGGTACGCTATGCAGCAGAGCGCTATATCAACGTAGTGCCCGAGATTGACCTTCCTGGCCATATGCAGAGTGCATTGCACGTATATCCCAACTTGGGTTGTACAGGTGGCCCCTACCCCGTTAGAACCTATTGGGGCGTAAGTCGCGAGGTGTTGTGCGGTGGCAACCCCGAGACAATGACATTCCTCAAGACCGTATTGGGTGAGTTGTGCGACGTATTCCCCTCAAAGATTATCCACATCGGTGGAGACGAGTGTCCCAAGAACAGATGGAAGGAGTGCCCCAAATGTCAGGCAAAGATTAAGGAGTTGGGCTTGAAGGATGATGGTAAGCGTACCGCTGAAAATCAGTTGCAGTCACACATTAACAAGGAGATTGAGGCTTTCTTGGCCGAGCGTGGTCGCGATATCATCGGCTGGGACGAGATTCTCGAGGGTGGCTTGTCTGGTAAGTCAATTATTATGTCTTGGCGTGGTACAAAGGGCGGTGTAGAGGCTGCAAAGCAGGGCCACCGCGTGATTATGAGCCCCAATGTTTATGGCTATATCGACCACCCGCAGTTGAAGGACGTGGCAAAGCAGCCCCGTACAACCGGAAGTTATATCGTATCTGCTAGCAAGATGTACTCATTCGAGCCTTTGATGAAGGAGGAGTTGAATGACGAGCAGCAGGACTATATCCTCGGTGTTCAGGCCAACCTCTGGACCGAGCACGTTGCCTACCCCGAGCACTTGTTCTATCAGTTGTTGCCCCGCTTGGGTGCAATGAGTGAGGTGCAGTGGTGCAATCCCGAGCAGAAGGATTTCGAGGATTTCAAGGCCCGCCTTCCCCGCTTGAAGAAGTTGTACGACTTGCTTGGTGTTAAGTACTGCACAGGCATCGAGTAAAGTATACAGCATATAGTATAATAACCTGTATGGCCAATTGTGTCATACAGGTTATTTTTATTACTTCTTACTGATTGGCGTCATTAATAAATAGCACTACACCCAATTGCTTTTCAGGATGAGCATCCAGCGAAATGCGCTGTACTCGCAAATCAAAGATTTTAGAGTACCCTAAATCCAAGAATTTTGCAATTAATTCATTCTCGCCACGTGGGACAAATCCCAATTTGTATTCATCATAATAGATGGCCACTGCGTTGGGGTCAAACCCATTCTCCCTTTCGCGCACTAATCTCAATTGTGTTCCAATCTTCAGTTTGGGAATAGCCATACAACCCTCCCAATAAGTAAAACCAGCAATAAAGAAATTGCTAAAATGTCTGTCAGTTGTCTTGTTTTCCATAATACCTTGATTTTAAGTTTCACTGCAAAGTTAGAGCCCTAAAATGACAACTTTTGACACAAGATTACGCGCGTAGAAAAATTTTTCAATAAAATTATTCACTAAAGAAAAGCCGCTGATATTTGTCTGTTAATAGAAAGTCCTCCCCTACGGCAAGGGGAGGATTTAGGTGGGGTGTTCGAATAAAGACGTTTTGATAACGGAATCGACAGATTCCGATTAAGTCATCGTAAAGGTCCTTATCAAAAAGTGGAGGTGGCGGGAGTCGAACCCGCGTCCAAACAAGGAGCCCGAATGCTTTCTACACGCTTATTCTGCGATTAATCCTCTTGCGCAGGATGGCCACAGACAGCCTAACCTTTTGCCGCAGTCTCTAAAATTTCGCACGCTAACCGAGACACATAACGCACTATCCCTTAAAAGATGATACCCCATATGAAAAACCACTAAAGGGCGCAATGGCCTTTCGGGATACTCGTCTGCAGACCTCCTTGGGCCCGCGGATTAAGCCAATTTTCCTTGAAAATTAGGCAGCGAGTGCATAGCTATTATTGCCATTTGTAGTTTGAGTGTTGATATTTACGAGCCACCACACAATGCTCGACGTGCTTACAGACAAACTCTGCAAGTTGTCAAAACCGGTCACCCCCGTTTGACACGACAAAAATAGTCAATTTTCGCAAATCGACAAAATTATCTATCCTTATTACGCAACGGGCAATTCTCGTCATCACAAGAGTTGCAACGAGGAGGTTGCGGGCGGCGCAAATAACGCACTACCCTACCTATTAGCCACAGAGCCAACACAATGCCTAAAACGTAGACTATCACCTGTTGCATAGAGCATAGTTAATTTTGTACAAATATAACAATTAAAGGACCAAAAATATGACTTTTTCGCTCCGAAATATGCGATTATGCGGCTAAATAGTTAAAAAACAGATATTTTTTCATTGAAAATTGTTTGGTTATTAGAAAAATTCATATATTTGCACAGATAACGAACAAACCATTAAAAATAATACGATTATGAAGAATTTGGTAGACCAGATTAATGCTCAGATTGAGTTGTTCTCTGTTAACGCTGCTGCGCAGGTAGAGAAGAATAACAAGGCTGCCGGCACACGTGCTCGCAAGGCTGCTTTGGAGTTGACTAAGCTCTTGAAGGAGTTCCGTAAGGTATCAGTTGAGGAGGCAAAGAAATAATTTCCCCACGATTACGGATTTAAGCAAAATAGGTTGTCCAACAAGTTAAGTTGAGACAACCTATTTTTATTTATTTTAGGTTTTTATCTAAGGCATCGACACACCCGCCATACGGAAAAGACTACGTTGCATAGCATCAATTCCTATATTTCTATCCAACGCCACCGCATTATTATGGTCATCTACATATAGTCGAGATGCCGCATCATCAAAATTGCTATTCAGCAACGACACATCATATTTAATATAAGGTGAGTTCAATGACGCTATATCGACCATAGTATGAAACACCGAATGTGTCGTTGCTGGAGCAAACGCATTATCACGAGCCGCATTCACCTTATCCAAAAATAAGTTGTAATATTGAGGAGAGAACCACGCCAATGCAGCAACGTGTGTCTGATAGTATGTTGTCTTTGGAGAAGAGTGCAGAAAATTACCACTCCCGTTATCCATCAAATCCTCACCGTGGTCGGCACAATATAACATTGCACTACATACATTATTTTGACGACCGAGGGCCTCAATTACTTCATTTAGGAAATAATCGGTATAGAGTATTGAATTATCGTACGCATTGCGTAACTGCGCAACATTCTTTTTCGTAATAGCAACATCATCATCGGGAGTATATCTTGCAAACTTGCGCGGATAGCGTTGTCTGTAACTAAAGTGCGAACCATACGAGTGCAGTATAAACAGCAATCTTTGTGAAGGGTTATTTTTGATAGCATCTTCCATTACATTAACCAACACTTCATCATATTGCTCAGTATCCATATATATCACTTTGTTGGCATCAGCCGCCAAAAAGTCAATCATTGCCCCTTGCGGAGATTGATTTGAAATGAAGTATGTATAGAATCCAGCCTCATTGAATATTGCGGGCAAGCCTTTGCGTTTATATAAAAGTTCGTGTTCATCTGCCGCAACCGATGACAACATCAACGGCACACTTTTATGAGTTGTATTACTTAACGTAGTGACTGCACGAAACATCACCACATCATCTCTTGCAGCCAATCGAGGGGTTGTCTTGCGCTTGTAACCATACAGTTGCCAATTTGCTGCACGCGAGGCCTCACCTATGACCAATACATATATTTCACGCTGCGGCACGGTCACATCACGACTGACATCGTAAACAAAGCCATTGGATGTTTCCTCAAAATTATTAATCTTTATCGCCTCCGATATGCTCAGGCCTAAATTATAGCACACATTTACAGGGAATACATCATCTCTCAAGATTCCCATTACACTACCCTTCCCTCCGATGAATATTGCGACTATACCCACCACAAGTGAGACAAAACCGGTTACGGCGAATCTTCGTCGCACCTTAGCCTTTAATTTCACTTTATGTTTAAGATGTACAGATGCTTTCCAGAGCAATGGTATATAAATCGCACATACGACTATAACAGACGGCACAATGTTACTCAACAACTCGTTCGCCTCACCTGCATTAGTTGTTATAAGATTAAGAAACATATCGGCAGCAATGACCGAATTACCAAACAGATAAAGCAATACAATCTGAAATGCACTCAAGAATACAAACACACCTGCGGCCCATACCATTCGCCCTGAGCGGGCTGACAACGATGTCCAAACGGAATATCCGCCAAGTGGTAATAAAATGCTTGACAATGTTACCCAAAACGGATTTTTCTCCGTATAAGCCAACGCGATTACGGGCAACATCAATGTCACAACAAACACCACAGCAAGTGTTGTTGCATCATACTTTGATGTAATGGTCATTTCTTAAAATGCTTCGTTAATGTTTATTATCAACTCATTTGAGCGACGTCCAAATCCATAATCTACACGAAGCGAAGTTCCATCACCTAAAGCGACTCTTACGCCGAGTCCATAGTTGGGTAAAATATTTTTGAAATCAAATGTCTTGAACGAGGGAAATACCTTTGCCGCACCACCCCATACTGCACACCCTATCGGGCCATAAATATGCTGTCGCAACTCCACCTGTCCAGATAACATTTTGCGGTCTGAATAGCGACCATAATAATATCCTCGCATACGATTGCTGCCACCCACCGACGGCCACATAATCCAGGGCGTTGCCGATGACCATAGGTTAGCATAGAGGTCCACAGCGACAACACCTCCCTGCCACAGAGATGAGTAATAATCGGCCACAGCCTCAATATGCAACAAATTACTATCTATATTTGAAAATCGTTTCGGACGCATCTGTGTATGCAATGACAAATACACTCCATCTGTTGTATTGACCTTTGCATTACGTCTGTCATAGACCGCCATCAAGCCTACGCCAAAACTACTAAAAGAGTGATTCTTTTGATTTGCAGCCGCAAGATACTCCTCGCCTACGGCATCAAACGATGTACCCTCGGCAAAATCATACTCAACCGTTCCACCTATCCATAATCCACGAACCAATTCACGCAGATATCTCACATCGGCATCAGTGGCTTTATTAACATATTTTGTGCGAACATTGTTCAGTCCTGCATCATAGCCAAGTCCCCAAAATCTAACAGGCATAGAAGATGTAGAAACAGCATAGGTCAAGCGGTCTTTTCCGCGCGGCAAATAGGTATCTCCCGATAGATAGAATCCATAATATCCTGACAGAGATACATCCATCGTAAGCGATAATGCCGACATCGGAGTAGTTACATCCCCCACTGCAGTTGAGTACTCTCCAGCCAGGACACCCGTCAACGAAAAGTTAGTCTCCGCTGCATACCGTACACCCAATCGGCCCGTAGTGCGAAAATTTGTCGCAGGATTATCCTCAAACAATGGGCGACGCAGTCGCGTAGTCAAGCGTTGCCAGAACGTTGGTTGTGCCGCTAGTTGCAGATGGCGGCTAACCGCTGTGTAGTCTATCGGGTCGTAGGTCGTTTTTGTTTGGCGCACGGTATCTTGCGACATTGCATCGGCACGTGCTACCACAGAAGCCGCTAGAGCCACAAACAACAATATCACACCCTTACGCCACATATCAGTTTGTACTATCTATATTTATCTACGAACTTATAAAAATGCTCCTTCTCCTCTTCCGAGAACTCGCCTTTATGACAATATACCAACTCGCCCTCTTTTGTAACAATCATAATTATAAAGTAATTATTACAATCACCCAAGCCCCACTTTTCGGCTACTATACGTTTCGGGTCTGTTATAATCGTTGCGCCATTCTTCTCGGTACGTTTACGGCAAATTGCACGAATCACATTATCAGGTACGGGATACCACGAATCCTTCATATTTACAATGCCGAAACCATAAATATTGTCACCCGCTGCTCGCTTATTCTCCTCCATCTCAACCGTAAATTCGTGATTCTGGCGAGCCTTATCGGGGTCTACATAAAATATTAGCAAATTCTTTTTGCCCCACATTGGCAAAGTCGAAGCCTCACCATACAAATCAATCAAATCCAAATCCGTCACCTTATGCGGCAGAGGTTGTGCCAAAGGTGATTGCTTCTTATTTTGTGCAGTGGCCGTTACACAAAAAGCCACCAATATTACCAATACAAATAAATACTTTTTCATACTCATAAATATACATAGGTTGAAATTCGCAGTAAATTTACTAAAAAATCACCACTTACAACACTCACAACCCATTTAGGACTACTTTTTGCCCATTTCAACCATTTTTGCGCAACAAATTAGGTACATTGAAAGCATATTTGCCACCACCCGAGATAAGTAATGCGATATAAATGCCCATATATACAAAATTAAGTTTTGCCGTTGCAATATCAGGTATTTCTGCAAGCAACGCTTCTGCAATCGACATAACTACGACTATCAACATCATTGCTGACGCAAAACGTGTAGCCACACCAAGCATTATCATTGCAGCAAACACACCCTCCAATATGGTAATTACAGCAAACGAAGTAGGAGCATCAAGTCCAAGTATATGATGATAAGTTAAGAGCAAATTATCATAATCCTGTAACTTCCCAATTATATGCAACAGCATCACTCCCCCGATGAATAACCTTAGGAAAAGTATCGCCGCATCGCTACGCTTGTTTTGTGTAGCCAAGATATTTTTTGTTGTTTTCATACACTCTGCACAAACAAAAAATATTCCAACCTCACGCTTAGGCATTTTGCCGTTTCACATTAATGTAATATCTTTGACGAACGATATTTTAAATTAGAACAATACACAATAACATATGAAAAACATCCTCTTCATTTGCCTCGGCAATATATGCAGGTCGGCTGCCGCCAATGGTATTATGGAACAATTTGTCGAGCGCGAAGGCTTGCAGGATAAAATCAAGATTGATTCCGCTGGCACTTATGGCGGTCACGCAGGTGAACTACCCGACTCACGTATGCGTGCAGCAGCGGCTAACAGAGGATATTCCCTCACGCATCGTTCACGTAAGGTGCGCGAAGATGACTTTTACGATTTCGATATGTTGATTGTGATGGATGACAGCAACTATGAGAATGTCTCTCGCATTGCTCCCGAGCGCAAATATCTCAACAAGGTCTATCGCTTTGTCGAGTTCTCTCGCAACCATCCACAATGGAGTTACGTTCCCGACCCCTACTACGAAGGTCGCGAAGGTTTTGAGTTAGTCCTCGACTTATTGGAGGATGGCTGTCAGACGTTACTCGATGAATTAAAAGCAGAATTGTAATAGCCTCCTCTGCCCAAAACACCACCTTATTAGAACGAATATTTTACCATTGCGCATATGCGGCAGTTCGCAACATTGCGCAACGCTTCGCTACGTCCATTAATTGCTACATCACCATACCCTACAACTGTATAATCAGCCTCAAGACCGAGAGCAAAACTCTTTATATTATAAACAATCGAAGGTGTTACGCAGTACATATAATCGGTATTTTTTGCACCTTTCACCCAGAAGTCTTCAGTCGATATAAAATCCTTTTTCGCACCTAGATTCTGCGAGAATCCACCCATTAAGCCCACCTGACACTTCTTGCCATAAAGAGCCTGCAACCACGTTGTAGCCGAACGTAGTGGAGCATACTCATATGCGCCCGTTTTTTCGTCGTAAGATGTTGCACCAAAGCCGCTAATCATTGTCAGATGTGCGACATTCTCGCCATAAACAACCTTACCCTTGAGGTTGAACAATCCACACTTATAATCAGCAAACAACTCCGACGATACACCCTGCACCCTATCATTTACCCTAACCGTCACGGGGATAATGCTTGTTGAACCATCTTCGGCTATCACTTCACGTTGCGCGACACTTGTACGTCGAGGCATAAGACTTAAGAAATCCACACCTGCACCAATAGTAAAATGCTCCCCAGCATGCTTAACTGACGCATACATTTCGGGCCAAATATTCCATCGTGCATAATCGTGTGTACCTCCATTGGGGCCTACCGATGTATTAGGATGCTGGTACAATGCAGCGGCAACGAAGTGCCAATTCTCACCCATATTTACATCGACATTAACCTGCGGAGAGCGATTAAACGGCGAAAATGGAGAACCAGGCGAGAAACCTACCGTAGTCGGCATAACCTGATTAACCATAGGGTGCCACGTTTGACCAACTGTCAATGCCACCTTTTCCCAAGCAAGACGCACATAAGCCTGACGGATACGGAAAAGAGTATTATTTGAACCAAAACCTGAAAAATCTGCCTCGACTTTCGCACTACTTGCCGCCTTACCAATGCTTGGGCCAGCAATATCAACTCCCAAACGTGTAGTAAAAGCCGCAAAAGTCAAGCGTTGCAACTCGTTCAAATCCTCGCTACCATCCTCATTCAACATAACATCCAACGGAATAATATGGAATGTTTCGCCCATTACGGCATAGCACTCACGGGTATCATAACAAGCATAGTTGCGAATAAAGCCATACGGCTTGAAACTCACGGCCTTACTCTGCTTTGTCTCAACCTCTGCTTTAAGTTCTTTTACTACTTCATTCTTTATCTCTTGCTTTAACGCTTCACGCTCCTCTGCGCTATTCTGCGCAACAGCCATATTCATTGCACAAGAGAGTGCCAATATCGAAACTATAAATTTCTTCATACCTAAAAATTTGTTCGCAAAAATAGTAATTTTTCTCTAAACCACTCTGACTTACATAATACATTATCGCCTAATTATAATTTAGGTTTGTAAAAACGCAATATAAGTTGTACTTTTGCGTTCGTATTTCGCAGAGATTCTTCGTATGAAAAGATATTTTTCGTTGGTCATAGGCATATTATTAATAGGTGGCGTGATTTTCTTATGCCGCCCCTCTGCACCTCGTGACCATACTGAAGAAATCGAGGAGTTGCGGTATCGCCTTAATGACTCTCTGTCGAATGCACTTTCTGACCTCCCTGCGACTGTGCGTATGGAGCAATACATCGCTCGTTGGATGAGCCGCAACAATATTCGCGGAGCATCGTTGGCCGTAATGAAGAATGAGCAATTAATCTACTGCAAAGGCTTTGGTTGGGCCGACAAGGAGCAGCAGGTTACTGCCGATGTGGGCCACATCTATCGTATCGCATCAGCCTCAAAACTCATCACGGCCGTAGGCATTATGAAACTATGCGACCAGGGACGCCTAACGCTCGATAGCAAGGTTTTTGGCCCTGAGGGAATTCTGAAGCAGTTTACAGAGATAAAGGATAAACGTGCAGAACAAATCACCGTACGTCACCTACTCAACCACACATCCGGTTTCAGCCGCCGTATGGGCGACCCGATGTTCCGCATCGCCGATGTTATTGAATGGGAGGAGTTGGACACCACCCCTACTGCCGATGAATTAATTTCATTCCAACTCGGTATGAAGTTACGTTGCGCGCCTGGTAGTTCGGCCCAATACTCCAATATCGGTTATCTTGTCCTTTCGCGCGTAATTGAACAGGTGTCGGGTATTGATTACGAGGAGTATCTGCAAACCAATGTCCTTTGGCCTGCAGGCTGCTACGATATGCATATTGCACGCAACTATTACGAGGAGCGTTATCCCAAAGAGGTTAAATATTACGGTCACGACGCTGAGACCATCGAATCCTACGACGGCTCTGGCAAGATGCGCCTACGCGAGTATGGTGGCAACGACATTCGTGGCCTGCAAGGTGCTGGAGCGTGGGTGTCGTCAGCCGTAGAGATGTTACGTCTTGTTGCCTCTATCGACGGCAAACCTGGTGTTCCCGACATTCTCTCAGCCGAGAGTATTGCCGAGATGAAACGCATCCGTCGTGATGGCGATTATGCTTTGGGCTGGGCCCGTTATCACGCAAATAGCGGCACTTTGGTGCGTACAGGCACTATGTCTGGCACTTGTGCATACATCGAGAGCAAGGAGAATGGTATCTCTTACGCCTTCCTTACCAATACAAGCAGTTATCGTGGTGCTTCGTTCACTAATTCTATTGGTAGAATGGTTCACGACGCTATGTCACGTGTTACGGAGTGGCCATCAGATAGAGATATGTTCGTTGCCGTTCCCCACGATGAGGCTAATTCAGCATCTACGACAGACGACAATCAATCGGGCGATATCTCATAACCACACATCATTCCACACAGTAAACCTATCAAAACAAGCCATCTATTTCGTTATTTGGCTTTTTTTGTCTATTTTTGTGCGCAGTTATAAGCAACCGTTGCCATAAACATAGCGGTTCGCACAACTTACAGATTATGCAGGTAACAAAAGCAGAGTTCAAATGTAGTTCCGAGAAGATTTCGCAAGTCCCGAAAGATGATTTGCGCGACATTGCCTTTATTGGCCGCAGTAACGTTGGAAAATCTTCGCTCATAAATATGCTTACAGGGCATAAAGGCTTGGCTAAGGTATCATCTACGCCAGGTAAGACACGCCTCATAAATCACTTCTGCATCAATCGTCAATGGTATTTGGTCGATTTGCCAGGATATGGCTACGCACGAGTATCGAAGAATATGCGTGGCGAGTTCTCTAAAATCATTCTCGATTATGTCCTCAAATGCCAGAAGATGCATTTCCTGTTCGTGCTCGTCGATTCTCGCCTTGAGCCGCAAGCCATCGACCTACGCTTTATAGAGATGTTGGGCGAAAATGGAGTACCCTTCGGTATTATATTCACAAAGTGTGACAAACTCTCGGCTACTCAACGTCGCAAGAGCGTAGAACGCTACTGCGCCACACTTGCCGAACAGTGGGAAGAGATGCCTCCGATGTTTTGTTCTTCTAGCGAAAAGGGGCTAGGTCGCGAGGAAATCCTCGATTATATCGAGAAATGTTTATAACTATTTGAAAAATTGGCCTGAATAGGACTTTTTTTTGCTAATATTGTAATATATTTGCACAATAAAAGAAAACACAATACAATAATAAAATGGCTATTCACAAGATTAAGTTTTTCACAGGTCGCGCATCGCGCTACCTTGCAGAGAAAATCGTTGCAAGTTATGGCTCAAAACTCGGTGATGCCGAGGTTTTGGAGTTCAGCGACGGTGAGTTCCAACCCTACTACAACGAGTCTATTCGCGGTTGTACCGTTTTCATCATCCAATCGACATTCCCTTCGTCAGATAATTTGATGGAGTTGTTGATGATGATTGACGCTGCTCGTCGTGCATCGGCTTACAAGGTTATTGCAGTTATGCCCTACTTCGGCTGGGCTCGTCAGGACCGCAAGGACCGTCCTCGTGTACCCATTGGTGCAAAGTTGGTTGCTAACTTGTTGGTTGCAGCAGGTGTTGACCGTGTGATGACTATGGATTTGCACGCCGACCAGATTCAGGGTTTCTTCGATATCCCCGTTGACGCACTTTATGCAAGTGGTATCTTCGTTCCCTACATCAAGAATCTTAACATCGAGAATCTCTCAATCGCTTCTCCCGATATGGGTGGTGCAAAGCGTGCTAACTCTTATGCCAAGCATTTGCAGACTCCCATCATCATCTCTCACAAGGAGCGCGCAAAGGCTAACGTCGTAGGTAGTATGACTGCTATCGGTGAGGTTGAAGGCCGCAACATTATTATTGTTGACGATATGATTGACACAGCAGGTACAATCTGTATGGCTGCAAATATGTTGATGGACAAGGGTGCTGCCAGCGTTCGTGCCGTTATCACTCACCCCATCTTGTCAGGCGCTGCTTATGAGCGTATCAACGAGAGTAAGTTGCAGGAGGTTATCGTAACCGACACTATTCCTCTTAACCCCAACAAGGATTTGAGCAAGTTTACAGTTTTGTCTGTTGCCGACATCTTTGCCGAGGTTATCGAGCGCGTACACAACTACAAGGAGATTAGTTCTATCTTCTATTAATAGAGATAGCGCGATACAACAAATTACCCCGTCTTACCAGCAAGGTCAGACGGGGTAATTATTTATGGTTTACTGCTCACCTAAAAGTCTATATTTCGGCAGTTGTACTTCTCTTCGATAAAGCCATCGTTCAGTACCACCAAACCCGTATTGGCTCTTAGCATAGTCTTCATTACCGTAGCGTCAATATTATAACATCTCACCTCTTCGCTACCCGCAAAACTATGATACATAACCTCATCGCCCAATGGTTGAGGCGTAAGACATACTACAGTTGCATCCTGCTCCTCGGCACGCTCTACCACTTTGCGCAGACGCTCCTCGCACGACTTGCTTATCTTATCAAAATTCGTCACGCAAATCATATATACATACCCCTCGCGAGTTAGGATGTCGTGTGTAACATTACCTTCGACGTCCGAAATCGAGAACTCACTCACCAAAGTCTGAACAGGCGAAATCTCATTATCTATTCTGGTTTCAACCCACTCCCATTTTGCCTCATTCTGCCACTCCTTGTCATCAATCGAGAATTCACGCAAGCGACCTGTACGGCGATTCTTATACACCAACACATACTCCTCGGATGCCATCTCCTCCTCACCTGTATCGTGCTTTGCCGTAATCATCTCATATATATTAGCACCCTTCTTATAAGGCAAGAAATCAATCAACGGCAAATTGTAATAACAATAAGCACCCACACCCATAGCAAACGTACAGAATACTGCAGCCAAAGCCAACTCCCAACGCTTAAAATCGAGTATGCGCTGATGGCGATAGCGGTACCATATCAAAAATACCATCGGCAGCAAAACTAGATTCTTAAAGAATGTCTGCCAGGGAGAAAGTTTCAATGCATCGCCAAAGCATCCGCAATCTTCTACAGGTATCCACGTTGCACTTAGGAATGTCAGCACCGTAAAGAATGTCATCGACACGAGCGCAAAAATAGATATCAATCGCGTACGCACTCTGAACATTAGCATCAAGCCCATCATCAACTCTGCACCGCACAACCATACCGAGAATATCATACTATATGGCAAGAACTGTTCTATGCCATATATTGACAGATACTCATTCACCCTCAATGCCGTACCCCACGGGTCCACAGCCTTGACGAATCCCGAAAAGATAAACGTCAGGCCGACCAGCGTACGACATACGTGTGATGCTATTTTCAACTTTCGTGGAGTCATCACCCTATTTGTTTAGGCATTTAGCGACAACCGCCTCTATTCTGCTGAAAATCTCTTCAGGTGATGCCATCTCATTGCTCTCAGTACTGCAATTCACAACGTGCAAGTTCTCGTCATACTCGGCTGCATCCAAATACACCTGTCTTACAGCACGCTGCAAATCCATCGACTGCTCGTGAATATCCTTCTGGCCATTTAGATAGGCTCTATCATCACCTTCACGCTGCTCCTGCAACAATTTTCGTTCTGTAAATGCAAACGGCACATCCAGGAAAAGCGACACATCGGGTTTCGGGATAGCATTATATTCATACTCCAAACCGAGAATCCACTTGCGCAACTCCTCGCGTGCAGCCTCGTCGCTCAACTTTGCACACTGGTAGCCTACATTAGAATATACATAGCGGTCGCAGATTACAACTTTGCCCTCTGCCAACCATTGACGAATCATAGTAGCGGCATCCTTGCGGTCTCCCGCATACAACAATGCCACAACGTATGGGTCCACCTGTTCAATACTACCCAACTCACCACGCAGAAAGCGTGCAATCATATCTCCGAAATAGGGTGCATCGAAACGCGGAAAATGCAGATACTCGCTCTCAATACCCTTTTGAGCAAACATCTCTCGCAATTTTGCGATTTGTGTCGATTTGCCAGAACCATCAACACCCTCTAATACTATAAACATCTCTTCTTTAGTTTGGTTTTATATTGCTTGGGGAGTAGTAAACTTGCTGTCATTTATCACTACACCCCTTTAATTCTTTCTTTATCGCAGCATCCTCACAGCACGCTCAACACCTCGGCATAGCGAATCAATCTCCTCTCGTGTATTGTACATTGCTATAGATGCTCGACACATTCCCGTCACACCATAGTGTGCCATTACAGGTTCCGCACAATGTTGTCCCGTACGGATTGCGACTCCCAATTTGTCGAGAATCATACCTATATCATAATGATGTACACCCTCCACATTAAACGACACGATAGAACATTTACCCTCTGTCGTACCATATACTTTTAGACCATCAATCTGCTGCAACTGCTGCTCAGCATAACGGGTAAGCGCAGACTCATACTCCTCTACAGCCTTCAAATCGAGACCTTCGAGGTATTTTATTGCCTCGCCCAATGCTATTGCATCTATATAGTTAGCCGTACCAGCCTCAAACTTCAGAGGTAACGGTGCATAGGTTGTCTTTGCAAATGATACTCTATCTACCATATCTCCGCCACACAAGAACGGAGGCATCGCATCTAATATTTCACGCTTACCATACAAGACACCGACACCCGTAGGACCATATAATTTATGAGCCGAAAATGCGTAAAAATCGCAATCCAACTCCGCGACATTCACTCCTCCGTGAACCACACCTTGGCAACCATCCACTGTAACCAATGCCCCTACAGCGTGAGCCTTGTCAATAATCTTTCGCAAATCGGGGCGTGTTCCCAATGTATTCGATGCCTGCGTTACGGCAACCATTCGTGTGCGCTTATCAAGCAACTCATCAAGGCACTCCACCCTCAAACGACCATCATCTTCAAAAGGCAGCACTCTAATTTCTACACCCTTTCGTTCTGCTATCAACTGCCAGGGCACAATATTGGAGTGATGTTCCATCTCGCTGATGATGATATTATCACCTTCGTGCAAAAACTTCTCACCCCAAGCATAGGCCACTGTATTGAGCGAAGCCGTAGCACCGGCGGTAAAGATAATCTCCTCTCGCGCAGATGCTCCAATAAAACTTTGCACTTTGTTGCGAGCCGCTTCATAAAGTTCTGTGGCTTCCTCCGAGAGACGATGCACACCACGATGAATATTGGCGTTGTGTCGTTTATATAGATTCTCGATGCAACGAATCACCTGCTGCGGCTTTTGAGCCGTAGCACCACTATCCAGATATACCAAAGGTTTTCCATTAACCTCGCTATCCAGAATCGGGAAATCTCCTCTTATATCCGCTGCATCAAACATACTCTGTTATTGAATTTGTTCCAAAATAGCATTCAACTCCTCGGCCAACACTTCGCCAAACTCCGATGAAGAATAGACTATATCCTTAACAAAGCCCTCTATCTGCAAACGACGAGCCTGCGTCTCCGACAAACCTCGCTGACGCATATACAACACCGCCTCACCATCCAACTGACCAACGGTTGCTCCGTGTGAGCATTTAACGTCGTCGGCATAAATCTCCAACTGCGGCTTTGTTATGATTTTAGCCTCACGGCCTAACTCTATATTGCGACTATTCTGGCGAGCATCGGTACGCTGTGCATCTTGTGCCACGTATACCATACCGTTAAACTCACCTGTCGATTGCTCTCCAGCAACACCCTTAACAAGAGAATTGCTCACACAATCCGAATAGAAGTGATTAACCCTAACACCCACCTTGCAACGCTCCTCGCCACGCGATAGGAACACACTACGCAAAGCATTTGAGGCCTGCTTACCATTCAAATCTACCGTATAATCAGCAATTGCACCACTTGTAACGACGCTTATCACATCGCACACGCTACCTGCCTGCTGACGCATAGTAACATCGGCAAAGCATCCGCCTAAATAAACATCAATAATCTGTAACGATGAACAAGGCGATACATCGAACACCATATTCGACGTATCAGCCGAAGTATGTACTATCAACATCTTACGACGTTGTTGCTCGGCCACTGACACATTCAGCGAGGCAGGATTTATCACAACCTCCACCTGCTCGCCACTTGTCAATGACAGTACACCACCCTCCGACTGCGGGTTAATACCCTGCTCGCGTAAATATTCAAGCAAGCCCATCGTTACTCCTTATAATCGTTTATCAACCAATCGTAGCCCTCCTTCTCCAACTTCAGAGCCAGAGTCTTGTCGCCAGTATAGATTATACGGCCCTTATACAAGACGTGTACATAGTCGGGCACAATATAATCCAACAAACGCTGATAGTGAGTAATCACCACCGTTGCATTCTCTGCAGTATGCAACTTTGTAACACCTGTTGCTACTATACGCAGAGCATCGATATCCAAGCCCGAATCAGTCTCATCCAACACAGCCAACTTCGGCTCAAGCATAGCCATCTGGAAAATCTCGTTCTTCTTCTTCTCTCCGCCCGAGAAACCCTCATTTACGGCACGGTTAGTAAGTTTGGAATCCAACTCGACAACAGCACTCTTCTCACGCATCATACGCAAGAACTCGCCAGCCGCCAAAGGTTCCTCGCCACGAAATTTACGATGCTCGTTTACGGCCATCTTCATAAAGTTAGCCATCGTTACACCAGGAATCTCTACGGGGTATTGAAAACCAAGGAACAAACCCATACGTGCTCTATCCTCAATCGATAACTCCAACAAGTTGCGGCCCATAAACTCCACACTACCATCAGTCACCGTAAATTTCTCATTACCAGCCAATACCGACGCCAATGTACTCTTACCAGAACCATTCGGGCCCATAATTGCGTGTACCTCACCAGCACGGACTTCAAGGTTAATTCCTCGAAGTATTTGTTTCTCTCCAATCGACGCACACAAATTCTTAACACTTAACATATTATAGCGTTTATCTAAACTTTTACTTTAATTCAAACACTTTGCTCGCAGTTAAACCTCTACTTTAACCAACTGAGCCTTCAAGGCTGATAGCCAATAACTTCTGCGCCTCGACAGCGAACTCCATAGGCAATTTGGCAAGCACTTCGCGTGCATAACCATTAACTATCAATCCTACAGCATCTTCCGTCGATAATCCACGCTGATTGCAATAGAACAGCTGCTCCTCGGAAATCTTCGACGTCGTTGCCTCGTGCTCCAACACTGCAGTCGGATTATGAGAGTCTATCTCAGGGAAGGTATGTGCTCCACACTTATCGCCAATCAACAACGAATCGCACTGCGAATAGTTACGTGCATTTTCTGCACCCTTTGCTACACGCACCAAACCTCGGTATGCATTCTGACTCTTACCTGCAGATATACCCTTCGACACAATGCGGCTACGAGTATTACGACCAATGTGTATCATCTTTGTACCTGTATCTGCCTGCTGATAGTTATTGGTCATAGCAACAGAATAAAACTCTCCTACCGAATTATCACCCAACAATACACAACTTGGATACTTCCAAGTAATAGCCGAACCTGTCTCTACCTGCGTCCACGACAGACGTGCATTTTCGCGGCACATTCCTCGCTTTGTTACAAAGTTGTAGATACCACCCTTGCCATCCTTATCACCAGGATACCAATTCTGTACTGTAGAGTATTTCACCTCTGCATCCTTCTCTACGATAATCTCTACGACGGCCGCGTGCAACTGATTTTCATCGCGTTGCGGGGCCGTACAACCCTCAAGATAACTCACATAGGAGCCCTCATCGGCAACCAACAACGTACGCTCAAACTGTCCTGTACCCTCGGCATTAATGCGGAAATAGGTAGACAATTCCATAGGGCATCGTACTCCCTTGGGGATATAGCAGAATGAGCCGTCAGAAAAGACCGCTGCATTGAGTGCGGCATAGAAGTTATCTGTATGCGGCACAACCTTGCCCAAATATTTCTTAATCAGTTCGGGATACTCTTTGATAGCCTCCGAAATAGAACAGAATATAATACCCTTCTCGGCCAATGTCTCACGGAATGTAGTCTTTACCGACACTGAGTCCATAACGGCATCAACAGCAACACCTGCCAAAGCCATCTGCTCCTCCAATGGAATACCCAACTTATCGAACGTACGCTTCAATTCAGGGTCCACCTCATCCATCGAGCCCAACTTCTTACGAGTCTTGGGTGCGGCGTAGTAAATAATATCTTGAAAATCGATTTCGGGAATATCGAGATGAGCCCACGTCGGCAACTTCATAGTTTGCCAATGGCGGAAAGCCGCCAAACGACGCTCTAACATCCATTCGGGCTCCTCCTTTTTTGCAGATATTATACGAATCACCTCCTCGCTCAAACCCTTGCCAATAGCATCGGTCTCAATATCGGAAGTAAAGCCGTATTTATATTCGCCTTCTATATTATCTATTATCTCTTTTTCTGCCATAACATTCACGGAAAATAGTCCACAAAAATACAAAAAAATAATTGGTCGTACAATTATTTCCACAACAAATTACCTACCAACATTTTGTAGGAATTATCGTTATTAGCTGATTAATCGTAGCAGATGGATATAACTATTTCACATCGCTCTCTAACTCAACTAAAAAAAACAGAGGACACACCACGAAAGGTGCATCCTCCATTGTCGTTTCCGAGAAATAGTTTTCTATTTATTTAGAGCCAATACGACCTGTATAAGCATCTACTCCAGATGAATCGAAAGGCTGAGCAAAGAACTTCTCAGCAGCCTTGCTAACCTCGCCACTCCACGGCTGAGGACCTCCAGCACTCTGGATAACCCACAACTTCAATTGCTTCTTATGCCAATTGACCATACAGTTAGTACCCCAAGCACCACCGTGACCAAACCAAGCATCCTCGTTGTCATTAACAGGAGCAGTCAAACCAAGTGAGTAGCCACCCATATTCTTGGGACGAGTAGAGCAAGCCAAAATAGACTTTACGGTCTCCTCCTTAAGGATGCGAACACCATTCTCGCCAACACCAAGATTCATCAACATCTTATAGAACTTAAGTTGGTCTGCAGCAGTAGTCCACAAGCCTGCGCCAGCCGATGCAAATACGTGAGAATCGTTGTAAGGACGCTGCTGCCAAGCCATCTCCTCTACCCATTGAGCAGGAGCGTTATCCTTGAAAGCGTAGAGTTCAATCTTCTTCTTGAGTTGCTTGTCAGTAGGCCAGAACCAAGTTGACTTCATACCCAGCGGGTCCAAAACCTCCTTCTTGAGATACTCCTCCCACTTCATACCAGTAACAACCTCTACGATTGCGCCACCAATATCGATACCTGTGTTAGAATACAAGTCGCGTGTACCGGGCTCAAACATAATAGGAGATTCTGCAGCAACAGCAGCCACCTGACGGAGAGGCGCACCACCACTCCAACCGCCACCACGAACATCGTTACGCTTAACGCTGGCCTCAAAGGGGAAACCACCTGTATGATTAAGCACCATACGAACTGTAAGCACGTTCTTTGCCTTTTGCAGAGTCTTTACGCCATCCTTATTAGATACCAACACCCACAACTCCTTAAATTCGGGCAGATACTTTGAAACGGGGTCATCGAGCGAAATCTTTCCCTCTTCAACCAACTTGGCGATTGTAACACCACAGAAGCCCTTTGTCTGCGAGCACTGCATAAATACATTATCCAACTTAATGGGGCGCTTAGCCTCTACATCAGCATAACCTACGCAGCAAGTCTCCTGCACACCATCTTTGTAGAATACACTGATAGCGCCTGCCAACTGACCGTTATCAACATAAGGTTGTAACACCTCCTGTGCAAAATTAGTTTTAGAATCCTTAGCCTTTTTCTGCGCTGTAGCAGTTAGACTGAATGATACGACCACTACAACGAGGGCGCACGCAAATTTCATAACTCTTTTCATATTCGTAAAATTTATTGTTTTTACATCACATTCACTATACCTTCAAGAATGTCTGCTTGCGATAGAGGAAGTAGAGGAACAACCAGCAAACAGCAACAAATCCTGCCTGTGTAACCACTTTCGCCCACTGCTCAGGCAGCAAACCTGCAAAACCTCCGATAAAGAAGTTTGAAATGCCGCTAAAATTAATAATGCGCTGAGCAAGATAGATTGTGATAGAGTTCATACCTACGACACGGAAAACAAGTGTCCACTTCTGCCAGCCACGGACATCGACAATATAATAGAATATCGCCATCATCGCCACCGAATATGCACCTACAGCACAAACAAATGTACTAGACCACAACATCTTGTTTACGGGAACAAAACAACTACCAGCCCAAGCAACGAGAGCCAAAACTACGGCTGCACCCAACATATATACTGTCTTGCGCTCGCCAGACAACTTCTCTTTCGGAAGGCGAATTAACTCACCAGTGAAGATACCCAACATAGCGGTAACGATAGCAGGGATAGCAGACAACAAGCCTTCGGGGTCAAAACGATTATCGTCGTAAATAAGACGGCCTGGCAAGAATAGACGGTCGATATATCCAACGATATTACCCTCACGGCTCAATGGGTCGGCATCGGGCACATCGGGCGCTCCAACATACTTTGTAAGCAACGCATAGCCAACGAGAATCACAACCGAGATAACGGCACGAGTGCGAACTCCAAAATTAACATAGAGCAATGCAGCAAACATCCACGCAATACCGATACGAGCCAATACGCTGGCGCAACGAAGATTCTCGAAATCCAACTTAAAGAATCCGTTATAAACCATACCGAGGAAAATCAAAATAGCGGCACGACGGAATATCTTCCAATAGATTGATTTCATCGATGCACCCTTCTCTCGCATCTTGGCATAAGAGAACGGGAATGAAACACCAGCCAAAAAGAGGAACAGAGGGAAGATGGTGTCGTGATGACGCAAACCATCCCAAGAAACGTGGCTCATCTGGTCAGAAATAACCTGCGTAACAGGATTAGGCCACAAAGCACACAGAGCAACCACAAGCCCCGAAAGGCCCATAATAAAGAACATATCAAACCCTCGCAAAGCGTCGAGCGACATTAAACGTTGTTGATTCTTCATAATGTATAATTTTATTTAAGTTATTAGTTTCAGTACTATCAGTTGTTGGGCAGCGAACACGAATATTGTAATACATTTATGCTGAAACAAGCATCCATTACCAATACACACTACACCCAACTCCCCCATATTAGGAACAAAGATAAGATTTATTTTATAAAATAGGTAATTTATCGAGCACAATTATTACACTGAAATATTTTCATTAATTACAATGCCACGCAACAATAAAATCCACAAACGTATAATGTTGGCACAGAGCAAGAATAGCCATCATACACATAATTATTTAAAGATTTTAGAAAAATTTACTGCGTGATATTTTGCATATTTGTTTTTTTTGTCTACTTTTGCACTACTCTTTAGCGAAGGAGAGGTTTGGAAGGATGGGTGAGTGGCTGAAACCACCAGTTTGCTAAACTGACGTACTCGTTAGGGTACCGGGGGTTCGAATCCCCCTCCTTCCGCACCATACGTGCCTTTGCGGTTTTTAAGGTTGGCCGCATAGGGTATAAAGGACGGCCCGTCCTGCGGTGGTACTTTTACATTTTATGTAAGAGTTTTTTCAGGGTAATAATAGGGGTTCGGCGCTGAGTTCTCAAAATCTTTCTCAGCGCCATTTTTTATGCCCATATGTGAACAACTACCCTATCCAATCAAGGTATATTTCGGTTTTCCATTCAAAAAAATTGCTTTTTCAGCCCAAATATCATATCTTTGATATTAATTCGTGGATTAGGCGCGAAATTATAATCACATAAACACACAAAAAAAATGCTGAAAAAGTTTCTCAATTTCTACAAGACGAGTTCTCCTGCCGCACCGCTTGAAGCAAGCGACGAGGCGAAGGACAAACTCTACAAAAAACTGCGTTTTCAGGCATTTATGGCAGGCACTATAGGCTACAGCCTTTACTACGTCTGCCGTACAAGTTTGAACGTAGTAAAGAAACCCATCCTTGACAGTGGAGCATTGGATGCAACGCAGTTGGGTGTCATTGGCTCATCGCTGCTGTTTGCCTATGCTATCGGCAAATTCGTAAACGGCTTTTTAGCCGATTATAGCAACATCAAGCGTTTTATGGCAACAGGTCTCGCCGTATCGGCTGTCGCCAACTTACTTATGGGCGTATTGGGATTGGCCTCGGGCGCAATCATCTCATCAGCCGTATTGTTCGTAGCGATGTCTATTATGTGGGCCATAAACGGATGGTCACAGTCTATGGGCTCTCCCCCATCGGTAATCGCCCTATCTCGCTGGTATCCGTTGGACAAGCGAGGAACGTATTACGGATTTTTCTCTGCAAGCCATAACATTGGCGAGTTCCTATCATTCCTCTTCGTAGGTAGTTTGGTAGCAACTGCAGGCTGGCAATGGGGATTCTTTGGCTCGACTATAGCAGGTGTATTGGGTGTTATTTTCATCATCCTCTTTATGCACGACACCCCCGAGAGCAAAGGCTTACCCTCAATCACCGTATTGGCACACGAAAAAGAGAGTGCAACCGATAATCAATCGGTGAAAGATGTGCAGAAGTTGGCTTTGCGCACACCCGCAGTATGGATTTTGGCATTGGCAAGTGCTTTTATGTACATCAGCCGCTATGCCATTAACGGTTGGGGTGTACTCTACTTGCAAGAGGCCAAAGGCTTTGACTTGGTAGATGCTACGCAGATTATATCAGTAAATGCGCTTTTGGGTATTATCGGAACCGTATTTTCAGGATGGATTTCAGACCGTTTCTTTAAGGGTAGTCGTAATATCCCCGCATTGGTGGCTGGTGTATTGAATACAATAGGACTTATCCTCTTTGTATATGGTGGCAATAGTTGGTTTATCAACGCCTTGAGTATGGTTATCTTCGGTATTGCCGTTGGTGTATTGATTAGTTTCCTCGGAGGCTTGATGGCTGTAGATGTTGTACCTCGTAATGCTACAGGAGCAGCATTGGGTGTTGTCGGTATGGCAAGTTATGTTGCGGCAGGTATTCAGGACGTAGTAAGTGGTGCACTCATTGACGCAGGTAAAACGGTTGTCGATGGTGTTACGACATACGACTTCAGCAATGCAGCGATATTCTGGATTGGCGCTTCTATCATATCGTTTATGTTACCGATTTTGAATTGGCGACGCAAGGCTCAGAATTAAACGCCAGATACTATTTACAACAAACAACAACGCTCGGACCGTTTGGCCCGAGCGTTTATTTGTGCTATGATAATCGTAGATTATTTTGCAGCCTCCTGGCAATCCTTGCAAGCGGGCTTGCCATAGATTGACTTCAAGTACTCCATACTCATTGCTACGCACTCCATAGGAGACTTACCCATACTGGGCTGGTCCTGCTCAACGATGAGCCACTTGCTACCAGCAGCCTCAGATGCAGCGATGATTGAAGGAATATCCTGAACACCCTTACCCAAAGGACGGAACTCAAATGCAGTGTTCTGCTTCTTCTCACCCTCATTCAAACCGATAAGAGCGTAGGGGTCACCCTCCTGCTCGCCCTCCTTGTGGAAGTCCTTGAGGTGAACAACGGGTGAACGACCTGAATACTTCTGCAAGTAAGCAACGGGGTCCTGACCAGAATACTTAACCCAGCACTGGTCCAACTCTGTCTGCAAAAGGTCAGCAGGAACGTTAGCGTAGAGGTAATCCAAACCGAACTCACCGCTCTCCAACTTCTTGAACTCGAAGTCGTGGTTGTGATAGAGCAATACCAAGCCAGCAGCCTTGCACTTCTCACCGATAGCGCGAATCTCCTCTACCATCTGCATAAACAACTCGCCACCAGGACGACGCTCCTCAGTAACGTAAGGAACAACGATGAACTTGCAACCTACAGCCTTGTAGTCAGCGATAACCTTGTCGATATCAGCCAACATATCAGCCAAAGGCACGTGAGCAGAAATGGGGTTCAAACCAATCTCCTCGCACCAAGCCTTAACCTGTGCAGGTGAGTTGTTGAACAAACCAGCGAACTCAACGCCGTCGTAGCCCATAGCCTTAACCTGCTGAAGAGTACCCTTGAAATCCTTCTCCATAGCGTCACGTACGCTATACAACTGCAAACCGATAGGCAAAGTCTCACTGCAATCGCCACAGCACTCAGCCTTCTTTGCATTACCACCGCAAGAAGCAAGCATCAAAACTGCTACTGCAGAGAGCAATAATGTAGATAACTTTTTCATAATGATTAAATATTAAATTAAATAAGGATTCTTTAATAAATCGTACAAATATACTACTAATATCGTTTTTTACAAAATTTATAGTCTTTTTTGCCCTCAAAACACGGCTTACAGCCTGCACCGATTGCTAATCATTACATTTTGGGCGTTGCAATATGATGGCTACCAATACACAGGCTCCCATTATAAACGGATAATAGAGATATGGTATAATCTCGACGGGAGAAATCGCAGCCAGGCCTGCTGCCATCAGCAGTTGCGCACCATAAGGCAAGATTCCCTGCACAAAGCAAGAAAAAGTATCGAGCAAACTTGCCGCACGACGTGGTGATATACCAAATCGTTGTGCTATCTCGCGAGCAATACCGCCTACGGAGATTATCGCAACGGTATTATTGGCCGTACACACATCAGCAAAAATCACCAGCGAGGCGATTGACAACTCCGCACCACGACGCGAAGCAATGCGGGATGTTACACGAGAGATAATATAATCTATACCTCCATTCAAACGAATCAATTCCAACATTCCGCCAGCCATCATCGTAATGATAATAAGTTCTCCCATAGAGCCTATACCCTCACCCATCGAGACACACCAATCAATCGGTGTAAACTCACCTCCTGCAATGCCGACAATGCCCGATGCCAATATACCCAGCACCAATACACCCATTACGTTTACGCCTGCAATGGCTGTTACCAGCACCAACAAATATGGCAACATCATTATCCAATGTGTCGTAGTTTCAGATGATGCATTATATCCCAAAACATATTCACCACCCATAACAGCATAAAGCAACAATGTAATCAAGGCTGCGGGTGCAACTATCAAAATATTGGTACGGAATTTATCACGCATATTACAGCCCTGCGTGCGAGTAGCGGCAATTGTCGTATCGGAAATAAACGATAGGTTATCGCCAAATAATGCACCTCCGACAACAACTGCGACCAGCCAAGCGGTATTTCCTCCCGTCTGCTCGGCAATAGCCGATGCAATGGGTGTAAGTGCGACAATCGTTCCTACAGATGTACCAACAGAGAATGAGGTGAAGCAAGCCGCCAGGAACACCCCTGCAGGCAAAAATTCCTCGGGAATAATACGCAGAGTAAGGGCAACGGTAGCATCAACAGCACCCATCGACTTTGTCGAAGCGGCAAAGGCTCCCGCCAAGACAAAAATCCATATCATCAGCATAATATTAGGCTCAGTGGCACCACGCGAATAACTATCAACACTCTCTGTAAGAGTCATTTTGCGACACATAATGACAGCGACAATAGATGCTATCATACCCGCCACCACGATAGGCATTTTGTAAAAATCACCAGCCAACAACGACCCCGCCAAATATATGCCGAGAAAAACAACAAGAGGCAACAATGCTATCGGATTACCTTTTTTAATACTTTGCATCAAACTCTGATTTATATGATTTTATCTTTTTATGTGTGCAAAATTACTTTTTTTTCGTACTTTTACTACCAAAATACATTACAAAATGAAAAATCGATTTAGTTTTTTACTTTGCATAGCCTCTACGGCTATATTATTGAGCAGTTGCCAGAACCATTTCATCAGCGATGCGACAACACGCAAAGCCGTTGAGGAGGCTTTTGAGGCTCGCCGTGCACATTTCACACACGGAGATGTTTTTGCAATTTTTGACGAAGAGTTATCGGAGCAAGAACGAGGTGCGATGAAGTTTTTGTACTCATCGATGAGTTCTGCCGATTTGGGAGATTATGACGGAGAGTTTTTCCTCGAGAATGTCCGCAAGTCTTTGCAGGCTCGCGAGGAGATGGCTTGGGGTAAAGAGATTCCCGACAACCTGTTCCGCCATTTCGTACTACCTGTCAGAGTTAATAACGAGCGTTTGGATGAGTTCAGAATGATGTACTACGACACGTTAGCACAACGAGTCAAAGGTCTTTCATTGCACGATGCCGCACTCGAAGTAAACCATTGGTGTCACGAGAAGGCGACATATACCCCATCGGATAGTCGTACATCGTCGCCCATTGCTACCATAATCAATGGAGAAGGTCGTTGTGGCGAGGAGTCAACACTTACAGTATCGGCTATGCGAACAGTAGGTATTCCTGCACGCCAGGTATATACCCCTCGCTGGGCACATACCGACAGTAATCACGCTTGGGTAGAGGTATGGGTTGATGGTCGTTGGCAGTTTATGGGTGCTTGTGAGCCTGAGCCAGAACTCAACATCGGCTGGTTTAATCAGCCAGCAGCACGCGCTATGTTGATGCACACTCGCGTTGTAGGCGACTATCACGGCCCAGAGGATGTTATCCAGCGTACAAATTGCTTTACAGAAATCAACGTAATCGACAATTACGCACCCGTGCGTCGTTCGGTAGTAAAGGTCGTTGACAGCGAAGGCAATGCTGTAGAGGGTGCAACCGTTGAGTTCAAGATTTACAACTATGCCGAATACTACACCGTAGTGACCCTGCAAAGCGATGCCAATGGTGAGGCCGTATTGCATATGGGATTGGGCGATATGATTGTATGGGCTTCACACGAAGGTCGTTTCGGATTCGACAAACTCTCAGCAGAGGAGTTAACTATCGAACTAAAGTACAAAGAGGGGGATGCTATTGAGTTTAATGCCGACGTAACGCCTCCCGTGCCTGGTGACATTCCCGTCGATGTTACAGAAGAGGCCGTAGCACTCAACAAAAAGCGCTTGGCCGATGAGGATAAAATCCGTATGGCCTACACTTCTACATTCCTCACTCGCGAGCAATGTGCCGAATACTCTCCCGCCGAGCAATCGTTACTTGTTGGCGCTCGTGGTAATTGGCGCAATATTAAGGCTGTGATTGACTCTGCAAAGGGCGAAGAGCGTCAGCGCGTTGTAGCCTTACTGCACACCCTATCACGCAAGGATTTGCACGATACTTCACTTGATGTTTTGCAAGATGCTATCGCGACTACATCCGACATCCTGCCCGACAATCCGCAGTATCGCAACATCGCTTCACCTCGTATTGGCAGCGAATTCCTGCAACCCTACAGAACAGAGATAAAGAGTGTTCTTTCGACAGAGATTAGCCAAAAGCCTTCTGCTACAGAAATAATCAAATGGACAAAGGAGAATATTACGCTCGCTGATGAGTACAACCCCATAGAGTTACAGGCAACATCCGCAGGTGTATTACGTTTGCGTTATGCTGATTCAGCATCAAGAGATAGATTCTTTGTAGCAGCGTGTCGTACTTTCGGCATTGCAGCGCGCCTTAACGGAATGACAGGCAAAGCACAATATTACGATGGCGAAAAGTGGGTAGATGTAGTGCTTGACGGTGAAGTGACCGAGCAGCAGATTCGCACAGGCTCTTTGCGCACAATCTATGATGCGAAGATTGTTCCGACAATCCCGTCACCTGACTATTTCAGCCACTATTCTATCTCTCGCATTGAGAATGGACGTTGCTATGCACTGAACTTCAATCGTGGCAGCGATGTGGACCTCGGAGCAAATGCCGAAGAGGGCCTTTTCGCTCGCGAATTTACACTCAACGAAGGTTATTACATCCTCACAACAGGCAATCGTATGGCAAGTGGCAAGGCTCTATCACGTGCCATCACATTCCGCATCGAGGAGGGCAAGACAACTGAGGTTGACCTTACTATTCGTGCCGCCAACGATGACATCGGCGTAATAGGCTCAATGGATGCCGAGCAGAAATACCTGCCCGAAGGCGCTTCTGCAGAGACATCATTGCTTGCAACAGCAGGTCGTGGATATTTCATCGTAGCAATTATGGGTAGCGGCGACGAGCCCACAAATCACGCTTTACGCGGTTTGGCATCGATTAGCGACGTACTTGACAAATGGGGCCGTCCGATGATTGTATTAAGTCCGACAGCCGAAGATGCTGCCAAGTTTGACAAGAAGATGTTGGGTAATATAAAAGCGCACTTCGGCATCGATACAAATGACAAAGTGCGCCGTATGATATGTTCTGGTTGTAACTCGCAAGCCAAGACTCTGCCCGTAATAGCCATCTGTGATAGTTTTGGCCGTACGGTCTATTTCTCGCAGGGTTACAACACCTCGCTTGCCGAGCAGTTAAAGTACGTTATTCACAAGTTGTGATACGACATCAGCCGATGAGAGAGGCTGCAACCCCTCCTTATCGGGATATGCACTAAAATCGACTACTGCACTGCGAAAAGCGTAGTCGGGAGAATCCTTACGGGCCGTAGAGTGAAACTCTGCGGCTCGTGTTGTTTTCTCAATCTTCGCAATATTGGATGGGCGAATACCAGCGCCAGGCATTACGATGATGCGACCTGCCGCCTGTTCAACCAACTCCGCAATAAACTCCGCGCCACACTCGGCTGTAGATTGGCATCCCGATGTAAGGAGTCTATCACATCCAAGTGATATGATTTGCTCCAAAGCCTGCTTGGGCGCAGCGCAGACATCAAACGCACGGTGGAACGTTACAGACATATCGCCCGCTGCCTGAATCATCTTGCGACAAGCCTCCACGTCAATCTCGCCCGTCTTAGTTAGTGCACCGATGACTACCCCATCGACTCCAACTTCGCGACAGAACTCTATATCGCGGCACATAACATCGACCTCCTCGGTGGTATAGCAGAAACCACCCTCACGCGCACGAATCAGCACGTTTATATCTAATTTCAACCCGGCCTCGGCAATCTGACGGATAACACCAGCGCTCGGCGTCACGCCACCACACGCAATTGCGCCACACAACTCAATTCTTATGGCACCTCCCGCCTCGGCCTCGCGCGCCTCATATAGCGAAGAGCAACATACCTCAATCTTTCGCATAATCTATTGCAATGAAATAAAAGATTTTCTTTAGACCTTTGACTTTCAAAAAGTCTATCAGTTGCTAAATGAATAAAAAAAGAGGAAAGACTTGCACCCTTCCTCTTTCGTGAGCTGTTGATGAGGATTGAACTCACGACCTCTTCCTTACCAAGGAAGTGCTCTACCCCTGAGCTACAACAGCAACAATCTCATTGAGCGTTGCAAATGTATGAAACAAATTCGAATTAGCCAAAAATATGAGGCGATTTTTCATCATTTCTATACATTTTGTTCTATGCACTGTTTCGCCACCGAGATAAGAAAAGCGCAACCTTACCATATATTCTATTTTCAATCTCCACACCTTCTATGTAATAAACACAAAAAAAACAACCGACCTACTGAAAACTGCGGGTCGGTTGTCTTTTACTCCGTTAAAGCAACGGGATTTACTGCTCGGAAGTCATTTTACAATAGACGTCGTAACGCTTCATAACCTCTCTAACGTATGCCTCCGTCTGGCGGCTTCCCGTAAACTTACCATACTTAACCAATTCGCTCTCATAGACTGCGGGGTCGGCCTTCTGTTGTAAATAACGGGCCACCACCTCCCACGAATTGGGGTTCTCTCCGTTGCTCTTTGCCAAACGGCGTGCATCCGACACGTGTCCGATACCGCCATTATAGCAGGCAAGAATAATACTCATTCGGTCGTTCTCGGGGGTTGACGACGACATCTTCAACGTAGAATCAATCTTACGAAGCAATTTTGTCGCCAAACGGATGTTGGTCTCAGGGTCTGACAAATGCTCCTTGTCCACGTTAAATTGTCGGCATACAACTGGCGTAATCTGCATCAAGCCTACGGCTCCACGCTTCGATACAACGTGCGCCATAAATCGCGATTCGTTGTAAGCGATAGCACTCATCAGGCGCCAATCCTGCCCCTCCTCTTCACCGATGCGCTGCATCATATCGTCATAGACTGATATAACCCATTCATCAATAACATCGGTAGTGTCGCTTGCCATCTCGGCAGCCAACTCGTTCTCCATTTCGGGTGCCTGCGACGCAGCAGCATCACGCTCCAGGTCCTCGCTCAAAATATGAGCACCCATAAAAGTCATAAATACGATAAGAACAATCGAAAAAATAAGTGTCTTTTTTGACATAAAATTGTGTTTTGTGGGCAGTTCATACCGCACAATACAACACCTTAATCATAGAATCCCCACGAAATGCCCATCTTGAACATACCCGGATTCTGCGGATGGCCAGTAACGGTAAAATAGCGTCCGTTGCCAAACAACCCGAAATTCGCGTGTTGGTACTTCAAGAAGATGCGCATTCTTTTCCATTTTGCGGTAATAAAGGCATCCAAATATGGATAATCGCCTAATTCTACATCGCGCTGATTGTAGAATACCGACAGTGCAGGATTGTACGACGGCGCATAATACGATGTATTATAGCGGCCATCGACACCTATCTGCATACGCAACACCTTTTTCTTCTCTACCCAAAACTCATAGTAATAAGAGAGATAGGCGCTGCACAAGGGAACGGGGATAACCTCTTGATTGGTGCTCCACTGCAACAATACCCTGTGGTCGAGATGAAGTCCGCCGAGGCGGAAATCTTTTTTAGCATACAGGCTCGTAAGGCTTATCGCCGAATCAGACTGAGCAACGCGGCTGTGAGTGTCATAGTAGATTTTATTTGACACTACACCCTGCCACGCCTTTAACTCCAAAGCCCAATCTGGAATCTCCAACGCAACCTCGAAACGAGTCTCATCCTCCTTATCAAAGGAGTTGAACCACATATAGTGATTCGAGTATAAGTTCTCTTGCCAGAAAGAGGGCGACTGTCGCAATTGCGAGAATCGTCCCGACAAGATAACGGGGTGACCACGGAATTTGGCCGACAACGTCAAATAGGCGTTCAAAGCCAAATCACCGCCTCTATAGCCCGATGGGTAGAACTTAGCGTCCGCACCCCAATCGGCAAATCGTTTTATCTTTCCGCTCACAGCACCATAAGCATACCAAGCCGTTTGCTTAGTCTTGCCATACTTTCCGCTGACATAGTCTGCAAGCGCAAATTGCGAATAACCATACAAATCGATACCTACACCGCCTCCCAAGCGGCCAATAGCACCATTACGGTCCCAGGGCTGGGCATCGACAAAAAATTTATTAGATATTACTCTCTCGCGGATTGAGTCACGCGATTCGATGGGTGAGATATACCAATCGTCGTAATACTCTCCTGTCGTAGAGACATACTCTCCGTTCTCATCTACCGAGCCACGCTCATTGGTATATGTAGCATACTTATCCGTATAGAGTTTACTCCACGAATTATATTCAAAAATATGACCAAAATAGACAGCCGTCAATCCCGCAAGCGAGAAATCGTAATCTGTGACAGGCTGCAACGGCAACGCATAGGCCTGCTTGACAAAGAACGAATTGTTACGATAAGAGTTCTCAGCCTGTGCACTTGCCAATTTCATAGGCACACCCGAGGGATGTTCGTAAGTGGTATCGGCTACTGCCCATACACCCACTACTCCACCATTCTCACGCTGCTTGATGCGATTATTGATATATGCTGCGTGAATTGAGTATCGCTTACCCGTATGCGAGAATGCAACTGACAGGTTATGGTTAGATGTGCGCTGCCAATCATACAAGCCCTTTGTACCACGAGCCTTATAACTTACGTTAAATCCCGTCGTAGGCGACACGTTATGTGCTGTAGTAATCTCAAAATGCTCCTCACGATAACGTTTCTGACCTGACTCCAAATAAGTAATATTCAGATATGGAGTCTTAGAGTTATAGAAAGGCACATTATCCATACGATAGGTGTATGAGTCATACGACTGCGAAAACTCGAAATCAGGAGAATTGGGGCGGTCAAAGTAATTGAACGGCAATGTAGATTGACCCAAGCCGCCGAGTGTCATATCACCCACACCCTTCAAGAAATAGGGATAATCAATACGCCAATTGGTAAGCATTGTATCGAGTGGCATAATATTGACATTATTCATATCGCGGTCCACATTCCACATAAAGTTAGGCAGAGCACGAATTGAATCGTTGAAATAGTATGACTCCAAAGGCTTACGAATACGACGTGTAAGCGTAGAATCGACAGGCTGCTCATTACCCTCTTGTCCTTCGACGTTACCAAACGGATTTGTACCACCCAACGAAGTGTCGATTCCGTTTCTTTGTGCGCGAGCAAGAGCCGATGCGTCAAGTTGCGCATAGGCTGATTCAGGCGACATTGCCACAAATGCCACAACCATCAAAATCAATATGCGCAAACTGTATCTCATTCTATTGTTATCTTTGGCAAATTATTTACTGTTTCGGCACATTATCCAACGCACAGACGACAACGTCACATAGATTATTATTATCGTCGGTATAGCATAACGCGTAAACAACGCTATAATCAACGCCGAAAGCAATATAAACGAATAACGCAACTCATTGCCTCGCCAACCGAATCCCTTGAATTTCAGGGCAAACATCCTAATCGGCGAGATAAGCAGACAAGCCATAACTACCGCTACAATCAGGACTACCTCCTTAAACATAGGCAAATAGCCGCCCGTAGCCAACATACCCAATGACAAACAGAAGAGTCCGTTAGCAGGAGTAGGCAGACCACAGAACTCGGTGTGCTGAGTATCATCTACATTAAACTTTGCCAAACGCAAAGCCGAGAAAGCAACGATAATTAGTGTCAGATAGCGACCAATCTCCGCAAATCCAACGGGCAACCATCCCAACGCAGGCATTGCATCGAACAAAGTCCACATAGCCAACGAAGGTACCAATCCAAACGACACCATATCGGCCAATGAATCCAACTCTACGCCAATCGCAGATACTGATTTCAGCAAACGTGCCGCAAAGCCATCCAAAAAGTCAAATATGGCTGCCGCCACAACCAGCCAAAAGGCTGTTGTAAAATCTCCGCTCGTAAGCAATGTTATGGCTGCACACGCGCCACACACCAGATTACCGAGTGTCAAGAAATTGGGTATCGTAAAAAGTCTAATCTGCATTTTATCGCAAAAATTTCTCGTAATAATCGGCAAAGTTACGAATTATTTTTTATCTTTGCATAAAAGTAACAAAATATCTGCACATAACTCTATGAAAAGTAATACATATTGTATAATTATGGCGGGTGGAATAGGCACTCGTTTCTGGCCAATGAGCCGAAAGTCTATGCCCAAACAGTTTTTGGACATTCTCGGAACGGGCAAATCTTTCATCCGCGCAACATACGAGCGTTTCGCTGCATTGGTACCAAATGAGAACTTTTTGGTAGTTACCAACCGTGCATACAAGGATTTGGTTTTGCAGCATATCCCTGAACTTAACGAGAAGCAGGTATTATGTGAGCCACGAGGTCGCAATACAGCCCCTTGTATTGCCTACGCAGCCTACTCTTTATTGAAATCAAACCCCGATGCAGAGATGATTGTCACACCATCGGACCACTTGATTCTCAACGAGACAGATTTCCACGCCATTATCCGCGAGTGTATGGAGTTTGCCGACAAGAATGACGCTTTGATGACCGTCGGTATCAACCCCACTCGTCCCGATACAGGCTACGGTTACATTCAGAAATCCAACAGCGATGTCATCAGCCGAGTAAAGTGCTTTACCGAAAAGCCAAATCTTGAGATGGCCCAGACATTTATCGAGAGTGGCGAGTTTTTCTGGAACGCAGGTATCTTTATCTGGAAAGTTCGCGACATCATAGAGGCATTCAGCCTTCACCTACCCGAACATCACGCCCTATTCTCTGCAATTATTGACGACTTGGGTACAGAGCGAGAAGAGGCTGCCATCGAGCAGGTATTCTCGGAGTGCAAAGCGATATCTATAGATTATGGCGTAATGGAGAAGGCCGACAATGTATATGTCCGTTGCGGCGACTTCGGATGGAGCGACGTTGGTACGTGGGGCTCGGTTTATCAACTCTCACGCAAGGATGCCTTTGCCAACACCAAATCAAATGACGGATGTTACACCTATGCCACTCGCAGTTCTATCATCTCTATCCCTGAAGGTAAAGTCGCTATTATCAATGGTTTGCGCGACTACATCGTTGTCGACACCGAAGATGTATTGATGATATGTCCACGTAGCGAGGAGCAGAGCATCAAGAAATATATCGACGACGTAAGATTTGACAAGGGTGATAAATATATTTAGACACATTTTTACAATTCCAATAACACCTTCATCAACTGCCGGGCAAGCCTCGGCAGTTTTTTTTATTTTGTCCCTCAGCAAAACACTGTTGCCGTTATATTTTTCACCATATCGTTTTCATTTTAATGAAAAATTGTTACTTTTGTATTATGGCTTATTATGGGCGAATGTTTATATCGAGGGTTTATTTTTGCCAACTATAATCAAGAACAATCCATAATAACTCAGACAACAAAAGAAAGATATTGAAACAGAAATAATTACTAACAAAAACAAATAATTTATGGAACAACAGAAACAAAACGTATCTCTTCCCGACAACGCCTATCGCGAATTGAAGGCGGGCGAAGAGTACAAACCTCTAATGTCGGCAGAATCTACACCTGCCGAAGTTACACCCTATTCGGTTACGATGGGTATTTTGATGGCCATCATCTTCTCGGCGGCTGCTGCATTCCTCGGACTGAAAGTTGGTCAGGTGTTCGAGGCGGCTATCCCTATCGCCATCATTGCTGTAGGTATGGGCACTGCGCTGGGTAAGAAGAATATGCTCGGACAAAACGTAATCATTCAGTCAATCGGAGCATCATCAGGCGTAATCGTTGCTGGTGCAATCTTTACGTTGCCCGCATTGTACATTCTAGGACTTGAGGCTGAATTTTATCAAATTTTTCTATCTTCTTTGCTTGGAGGTGTGCTGGGTATTGTATTGCTTATCCCATTTAGAAAATATTTCGTCAAGGAGATGCACGGCAAATACCCATTCCCCGAGGCCACTGCCACTACCGAGGTGTTGGTATCAGGTGAGAAGGGCGGTAATCAGGCCAAATTGTTGGCTGTAGCAGGTTTAGTCGGCGGTTTGTATGACTTTGCCGTGAGCACATTTGGCGCGTGGACCGAGGTCGTTTCGACTCGCATCAGCGCATTCGGTACAATGTGTGCAGATAAGTTCAAGGTTGTATTCTCGCTCAATACAGGCGCAGCCGTTTTGGGTTTGGGTTACATCATCGGACTTAAGTATGCAGTTATCATCACCGCAGGTTCGTGCCTCGTTTGGTTCTTGATTGTACCTTTGATTGGCTCAATCGCACCCGATGCTGCAGCACTTACACCTGAGAGCATCTTTACAGACTATGGCCGTCCCATCGGTATCGGAGGTATCGCTATGGCTGGTCTTATCGGCATCATTCGTCAGGCTGGCATCATTCGCCAGGCTGTAGGCTTAGCCGTTAGCGAACTCTCTTCAAAGAAGGGTGGCGCGGCTATCGCAACAGAGCGTACACAACGCGATTTGTCGATGAAACTCATCCTCTCGGTATTGATTGCCGCACTTATCACAACTTGGGTATTCTTCCAGTTTGGTTTGCTCGGTAATATTATGCAGAGCGTAGTTGCATTGCTTATCGTATTCGTTATTGCATTCTTGTTTACAACCGTAGCGGCTAACGCTATTGCAATTGTGGGTACAAACCCTGTATCGGGTATGACTCTGATGACATTGATTTTAAGTTCGTTGGTATTGGTTAGCATTGGTCTTAACGGCAATGAGGGTATGACTGCTGCGTTGATTATCGGTGGCGTTGTATGTACAGCATTATCAATGGCAGGCGGTTTCATTACCGACCTTAAGATTGGTTATTGGCTCGGTACAACACCCAAGAAGCAGGAGGGTTGGAAATTCCTCGGTACATTTGTATCGGCTGCTACCGTAGCGGGTGTAATGCTCGTATTGAACGACACTTACGGCTTCACAGGCGAGAACGCACTCGTTGCTCCGCAGGCAAACGCTATGGCTGCCGTTATCCAGCCATTGATGACAGGTGGCTCAACACCTTGGATTCTCTACTTTATGGGCGCAGCATTAGCACTTGTTTTGACTGCTATTGGAGTACCCGCATTGGCATTCTCACTCGGTATGTTTATTCCGATGTATTTGAATGCACCACTTGTAGTAGGTGGTTTGATTGCCTGGTTTGTATCGAATCGTTCAAAGGATGAGGCACTCAACAAGGCTCGCTTCGACAGAGGTACACTTATTGCATCGGGCTTCATCGCTGGTGGTGCTTTGATGGGCGTAATTTCAGCCGTATTGAAGTTTGTAGGCGTCGAGTGGTTTATGAGCGATTGGGCCGCATCAAAGGGCGCCGAGTGGTTAGGTCTGGTGATGTACATCGTGCTCATTATCTATATGGCTTGGCATACAATGAAGGCTAAAAAGGAGGAGTAACCCTACTTAAAGTGATACTTTAATCAAACAATAATAAAACGTTGAAAATATGGAATTAAAAGATAGATTTTTGAAATACGTTTCATTCGACACACAGTCTGACGAAGAGAGCACAACATTCCCTTCGAGCGACAAGCAACTCGTGCTGCTGAACTACTTGGCTGACGAGATGCGCACACTCGGTTTGACTGACGTGACCGTAGATAAATATGGTTATGCAATGGGCACAATTCCCGCATCGGAAGGCTACGAAAATGCACCCGTTATTGGTTTCATTGCTCACGTCGATACATCGCCAGATATGAGCGGCAAGGATGTTAAGCCTCACGTTATCGAGGAGTACGACGGTGGTGATATCCGACTTAATGCAACGCTTGAGATGAAGGTGTCTAATTTCCCCGAACTCAAGAACTTCATCGGTCACACATTGATTCACACCGATGGCACTACCCTGCTCGGTGCTGACGACAAGGCTGGCTGTGCCGAGATTATGACAGCAGCCGAGTACTTGATGTCACACCCCGAGATTAAGCACGGCAAGATTCGTATTGGATTCACTCCAGATGAGGAGATTGGTCGTGGTGTAGATTACTTCGATGTGAAGGCTTTCGGTGCTGACTTTGCATATACAATGGATGGTAGCGCAGAGGGCGAGTTGGAGTACGAGAACTTCAATGCTGCAGCCGCTACTATTGAGATTCAGGGCTGTAATGTACACCCTGGCTACGCAAAGGGCAAGATGATTAATGCTATCCAGGTGGCTTGTGAGTTGAACGCATTGTTACCCACCGTTGAGCGTCCCGAACATACAGAAGGTTACGAAGGCTTCTACCACTGCGTAGGCTTCAACGGCACGGTGGAGAACGCCAAGATTTCATATATTATACGCGACCACTGCAGCGAGAAGTTCGAGCAGAAGAAGGTATATATGTGGAGTTGCGTCGATTTGTTGCAGAAGCGTTATGGCGAGGGCGTGTTGAAACTTACACTCAAAGACCAATACTTCAACATGCGCAAGATGGTTGAGCCACATCCGCAGGTGATTGATAAGGCTATGGAGGCTATGCGTATGGCCGAAGTCGAGCCCGTAGTAAAGCCTATTCGTGGAGGTACAGATGGCGCACGTCTGTCGTTTATGGGATTACCCTGCCCCAACATCTTTGCTGGCGGTATGAATTTCCACGGCAAGTTTGAGTATTGCTCGCTCAACACTATGCAGAAGGCTACGCAGGTGATTATCAATCTGGCACAGTTGTGGGCAAAATAATTGACATAAAGTAACACTTTAGATAAAGCATTATAAACAAAAGAATATGACCGACTTCAAAGAGATTAATCCGTCGGAAATTAGTGATAATTTCATAAAACTCATCGGCTCGGATTGGATGCTCATAACAGCGGGCGACCACGTCCACCAGAACTGTATGACGGCATCTTGGGGCGGCGTAGGTGCAATGTGGAACTACCCCGTTGCTGTAGCAGTTATTCGTCCGCAACGATACACCTTTGAGTTCACCGAGCAACAGGAGTTGATGACTCTATCGTTCTTGGGAGAAGAGCATCGCAAGGCACTCACCTACTGCGGTACACACTCGGGACGTGACGAGGACAAGATTGCCAATGCAGGATTATCGGTAGCCTTCACCGAGAGCGACACTCCCGCCATTGCACAGGCGAGACTCGTCTTGGAGTGCAAGAAGTTGTACGTTGCCGACCTCAAGGCCGAGAACTTCCTCGACAAAGCAATTATCGAGCGTTGGTACCCCGAGAAGGATTTTCACAGAGCATACGTAATGCAAATTCTAAAGGCATATATTAAGGAGTAACCCAAAATGAGACAATACGGATATATAAAGGTTGCAGCGGCCATTCCGCACGTCAAAGTAGCCGATTGTGTATACAATGCAGAGCGCATCATTGCGTTGATCAAGCAGGCGGCAGAGCGAGATATAAGCGTCGTGGTTTTCCCCGAACTCTCGATTACATCCTGCTCGTGTGGCGACTTGTATCGCCAGGCAACGCTTCTGCGCAAAGCAGAGAATGCGCTTGAGCAGATAGCCGAGGCTACAGAATATCTGCAGACGATAGCAATCGTCGGTCTACCCGTTGCTATTAACGATTCGTTATATGATTGCGCCGCAGTAGTAGCACACGGAGGTGTATTGGGACTTGTACCAAAATCACATATTCCCGCTTCAGGGGCGATGAATGACGTGCGATGGTTTGCATCGGGTGCAGAGTTAGATACAACAGGTATTGTGCTTGCTGGAGACTTTGTGATAGCAGACAGAAATACGTTGTTCGAAGTCAATGACATACGTTTTGGCATCGAGATTGGCGAGGATTTGTGGAGTCCAAATCCACCATCGACTGACAAGGCTTTGGGTGGCGCACAAATCATATTCAACCTCGCTGCCTCAGCCGAGAGTGTCGGCTCGCGCACCTATGTAGAACAACTTGTGAGTCAGCAGTCTGCTCGCACGCACGCTGCATATGTACTTACGTCTGCAGGATTTGGAGAATCGTCTGCCGATGCCATATACGCTGGTAATGCTATTATAGCAGAGAACGGAACGATTTTGGCCACTAACAAACGCTTTGAACTCGACGAGCAGTTGATAGTTGCCGATGTCGACGTTGAATTACTCGACAATGAACGCTTGCGCGACAACATCTTCAAGATTGAGGAGTGCTGCAATCAGTACAAAACAATGGGTATAGAGTTGAAGCAGGAGCAAGAGCCTCAATTCGACCGCTACGTTGAGCCTATGCCTTTTGTACCACAAGCGGATTGCAACCAGCGTTGTGAGGAGATTTTCACCATACAGACTTTGGGTCTGGCAAAGCGCCTAAAACATACCTTCTGCAAAAGTGCCGTGATAGGCATTTCGGGCGGATTGGATTCGACATTGGCTCTGTTGGTTACAGTTAAGACGTTCGATATGTTGGGCCTCGACCGCAAAGGTATCATAGGTATCACGATGCCTGGATTCGGCACTACAGACAGAACATATAACAATGCACTAACACTTATCAAGGAGTTGGAGGTAACTTTGCGCGAGATACCCATTGCAGCAGCGTGCCGTCAACATTTTGCCGACATAGGTCTACCTGAAGACGACCGCTCGGTAACGTACGAAAACTCTCAAGCCCGTGAGCGCACGCAGATATTGATGGATGTGGCTAATATGACGGGCGGTATGGTCGTAGGCACAGGTGATTTGAGTGAGTTAGCGTTGGGTTGGGCTACTTTTAACGGCGACCAGATGTCAATGTATGGCGTAAATAGCGATATTCCCAAGACTTTGGTGCGACACCTGGTGTTGTGGGCTGCACGAAACGAGAGCAACGACAAAGTTCGTCAGGCTTTGGAGGATGTGGTAGCGACACCCGTCAGCCCCGAACTCTTACCCGCCAACGAGCAGGGTGAGATTGCACAAAAGACCGAAGATTTAGTCGGTCCTTACGAACTGCACGATTTCATACTCTACAACTTTATCCGTCGAGGTTTTTCACCTGCCAAGATACTATTTTTGGCAAAAAAGGCGTTTGATGGTAAATACGACAAAGAGACAATCATCAAATGGATAAAGACATTCTTCCGCCGTTTCTTTATGCAGCAATTCAAGCGTTCTGCCCTACCCGACGGCCCAAAGGTTGGCAGTGTTTCGCTCTCATCACATAGTGATTGGCGAATGGTAGCAGATGCTTCGGCTGCAATATGGATGGAGGAGTGCGAAAATTTGAGATAAACAACAAAAAAAATAAACAGTTATGAAGAAATCATTATTATTGGTATTTGCCATTGTGACAATGGGATGCATCGACGCTTCAGCACAGAATTGGTTGGACGCTCTCAAGGGTGTAGCAACAAGCGCAATCGATAAGGCAACAGGCGGCAAATTGACCGAGAAGGCGATTATTGGAACGTGGAAATATTCACAACCTGCCGTAAAACTTACATCATCAAAGAATGCACTGTCGGATGTTGCTGGCTCGGCTGCATCATCAACAATTCAGTCAAAGATTAAACCTTACTACGAGAAGGTAGGTATCAAGCCAGGCGCTTGCACATTTGTATTCAAGGAGGATGGCACATTCTCGTCAACATTTGGCCAGCGCACATCAACGGGCAAGTACACATACGATGCAAAAACCAATCAGATATCGCTGAAATATGACAGTGGTCTGCTCAACACCAAAGCCATAACAGCATACGCATATATGAATGGTGCAAATTTGCAGTTGGGTTTTGCTATGGACAAATTGATTAACATCCTCACCACACTTGGTTCAAACGTACAATCGTTGTCTACAATTACAGCATTATTGGAGCAGTATGATGGCGTGAAGATTGGTTTTGAATTTTCGAAATAACCCAATAAGATGAAAAAGACACTATACGTTTTAATATTTGCAGTGGCAACATTCGGAGCAACAAACTCTTCTGCCCAGACGCTTGAAGGCTTGTTTAATAGTTTGAGCAAGATGTTTCTATCATCAGAGCCTGCAGAGGAGAAAACAACTGCAAAGGCCGAATACCCTACTGAAAAGGAGATTACTGGCAAATGGACCTATCAGGAGATGGTTATGGAATATACGGGCAATAGCACATTGGCATCGCTTGCCGTATCATCAGCCGCTTCTCAATTACCTGCGTTAGCCTCAAAGGTAGGAATAACAGGCAAAGAGTATGTTCGCATTAAGAGTGACGGCACAATGTTGTTCGTTGGTGGAGACAGCAAAATAGAGGCCAAATACACTTATGTTCAACCTACGGGCAAAATCATCGTATCTGTCGTTCACAAAGGCCAGACAATAACACTCACAGGCTCTGTCACAAAGGCGAATGGAGGTTTGAAAGTTTTGTTCAACGCCAAAGAGGTTGTCGCCAAAGCCGAGTTAGTGTCATCTAAATTCAAGGAGAACACCACCTTTGCTATGCTCAAGGGCTTGGTTGACAGTTACCCAGGCATAATGGGCGGTGCCATCTTCAAGAAGTAAGCATAATAACACAGATAAGAGTCTGTAAGAATGAGAGTAAAAAGTTTTATTTTATCACTAATAGGTTGCGTTGTAGCCACTATGGTCTCTGCGCAACCTTTTTCGCTTATTCCACTACCGCAGAGCGTTATCAAGAGCGAAGGCGAATTTGTATTTGGGCAGAAATTGACAGCACAAATAACACCGCAGGCAAAAGAGGTTTTCGAGTTGTTTGCAGAAGATTTTTACAAGGCTACTGATATTAAAATCAAGCCAATACAAAAATCGTCTAAAGCACAACTTGAACTAAATCTCATACCATCATTACCCGCTGAAGGCTATCGTCTAAAGGTTACAAACGAAAAAATCGCAATCTCGGCTTCACAGCCAGCAGGATTTTTTTACGCTCTGCAGACACTTAAACAACTTTTGCCCCGCAGTGTGATGGCAGGTATTGCAGACCCAGCAATTAGACAATGGAGTATTCCTTGCGTTGAGATTAAGGATGCACCCCGATTTGCGTGGCGTGGATTTATGCTTGACGAAGGCCGTCACTTCTTTGGCAAGGAGGCTGTAAAGCGAGTGATTGACGTGATGGCAACGTACAAGATGAATCGTTTTCATTGGCACTTGACGGAGGACCAAGGATGGCGCATAGAGATAAAGAAGTATCCTAAACTGACCGAAGTAGGTGCTTGGCGCGAGAGCAAAGGTTTGGGCTATGGCAACGTCAACCCCGACAGTGAGCAGTACGGCGGGTTCTATACTCAAAAGGATATTAAGGATATTGTAGAGTACGCCAAAGCGCGATTCATCGAGATTGTGCCCGAGGTCGATATTCCTGGCCACTCACAGGCTGCGATTGCTGCATATCCCGAGATATTGGCTTGCGACCCCGAAAACAAACACGAAGTATGGTTATGGCAAGGCGTTTCGACTGATGTTATAAATGTAGCTAATCCACAGGCAGTACAGTTTGCGAAGGATGTGATTGACGAATTGACCGAGATATTCCCATTTGGTTATATACACTTGGGTGGCGACGAGTGCCCCGTAAACAAATGGCGCGAAAATGAGCAGTGCAAGGCTCGCTTGGCTGCTATTGGCTCGCAGAACTACCGCGACCTGCAGATTGATTTCTACAAGCAACTACACGACCACATAGCACAAAAACCAGCAGCGAAACAGCGCAAACTAATTTTCTGGAACGAGATTCTGCACGGCAACACATCAATTTTACCGAATGATATTACCGTTATGGCGTGGGTTGGAGCAAATCAGGCAGCAGTAGAGGCTGCAAAGCGTGGTATGACAACGATTCTTTCGCCTCAAATACCATACTACATCAATCGCAAACAATCCCCACTACCAACAGAGCCTATGTCGCAAGGTCGAGGCACTGAGACCGTAGAGGCTGTTTATAACTATATCCCGATGCAGGATGTACCCGCAGAGTTACAATCGAAATATTTGGGTGTACAAGCTAATTTCTGGACCGAATGGGTAGTTGAGGAGTCTGTATTGCAATACTTGATGTTACCTCGTTTGGCAGCCGTTGCCGAGGCAGGATGGACCGCACAGCAGAAACGCAATTACGAGGACTTCGTAAATCGCCTGCAAGCCGAAAAAGCGTATTACGAAAAGAGTGGATTAAACTACGGCAAACACGTTATAAAATAAGCCACACGGAATAATACACAATAAAAATAGTCGCGCTGGTTTTGCGCGACTATTTTTATGTCATTGCAAATCCCAATTATTTTGCAATAACAATCTTGTGGATTCCGCTACCGAGATTGATTGCATTATCAGCCAAAGTCTCTTTCGCTCCATTTAACTCACATTCCGCTGCATTAACGGGCGAGAAGAATGTAGCGGTTGAGTTGGCAGGAATCTCAATATCAAAAATCATCTTATCACCCTCGACACTCCACTCCGAACGAACAAGACCGTAAGGCGTCTCTTTCGATGACTTAACCCATTCTACGCCTGAAGGCAACTGCGGACGTAACTTAACATTCTTAAAGCCTGCAGCATTCTCATCGGGCAAAATACCACCCGCAGCCTGAATAAACCACGAGCCAATACCGTTGAAGCAGTTGTGGATACGGCTACGACCTGCATTCCAATACTCCCAAGTAGTTGTTGCACCGTTATCAATCATATAGAGATAACCAGGATATTCTCGTTTCTTGAGCATAGAGTACATAAACTCCGTCTCGCAATTATCGGTAGCCCAATCGGTCAGAATTGTAACACCAACCAATCCAACACCCATATGGCCTTTGCGGCTTGCGGTCTCGGCAAACATAGCCTGCTTTACTCGTTCTGCCACATCACCCTCGGCAACGCCAACAGTCAAAGGATATGACATATCAATCTGCGAACCAGTAGCGTATGTTGCTGTTTTGTCATCAAAGAACTCCTTATGGATGAGTTTATTTATCTCATCGTGCTGAGTCTTATACTTAGCGGCATCCTCTGTCTTACCCAATACGGTAGCAATCTTCGACATTATATCAAAACTCTGGCTAACGACACAGTTATTAACCAAATCAACAGATGTCGTATTCTTATAATCAACGCCATCGGGAGCAATCCAATCACCCAAATACCAATGACGATACCACTCATTGGGCCAAGGACGCAACAAACCATCAACTGAATGAGCATCGACATAAGCCAGCCACTGCTGCATCAACGGATAGTAACGCTCCAAAAGACGAGTATCGCCATAGTTCAGATAGGTCTGCCAAGGTGCTTGAATCACAAATGAACACCAGTATGGGCCACCACCTGTCTTGTAGGGATTAGGCACAGCGTGTGGCAGGCTACCACCCTCACGCATACAATCCTCCCACATATACATCCAATTCTGATAGAGCGGAGAACCTTGATAGAGGGTTTGGAAAGAGCGACACGATGCGTTACCATCACCACCATATCCCATACGCTCATAATGCGGACAATCGACTATGTAACCACCCCACGAAATAGCATTAAATGTATACTCGATAAGCGAGAATATATCCTTCAAATCTTTGTCAGACGAGTCAAATGTTGCAGACTTTTTGAAATCGTGCGACACCAGATATCCTGTAAGTTTCTCTGGCGCAGCAGGGAGATTGTAAATAAGTATATATTGAAATGCGTGATGATTGAACTTATTGCGGAAAATCTCAGCGCCCTTACCAGCCGCAATATACGAATCAGCATACTCCATACGGCGAGACTTATCATCCTGCGGATTAAATGTTCCATCAGCATTCAAGCGGTCACTATACTCCATCTGAACGGTCTTACCTGCGGGCATTGCGGGGAAATCAATCTCTACCCAGCCATTCATACATTTACCCATATCGACCATCCAGACACTATCGCTAACCTGGCGAATCTCCTTGGGAGTAATCACCTCGCGCAAAACATTCATTTCGCACATCTGCGGTGTCACCTCCTGCTTTGGCACCTCGGTAACCCACGCATCACTCCACTCAACAGCATCAAGCGTCTTGCTTTTCAGATTAGGCAGCACCTTGCGACCATCAATATACTCGCCACCAAAACGATGAGGGCGCCAAGTACCATCGCCCACCTCGCCATACTCACTTTGGCGAGCCTTCCACGAAGCATCACTGACCAGAACAACTTCAGCCTTACCATTCTTAACGGCATCCAATTCAACCTTCACCAGCGGGCCATTGTTCACGACAATATCAGCATATAGGTCCTCACGATACCAGCCACGGCCCAACCACAACATCAAGTCATTCTCGCCTCGTTTCAAAAGAGGTGTAAGGTCGTAGGTTACAGCCAACGAGCGCTTTGCCATCTCCGACACTGCGGGTGCGAGAACTGCATCCGACACCTTCTCGCCATTGAGATATACTTCGTGATAACCCAATGAATTGACGTGGAGAAGGTATGTCGCGCTCTTGTCCTTAACATCAAACTTACGACGTACCTGCGGTACTGTACAATCCTTCAGGCCTATGTATTCGCCTTGCCACTCTTCGGCGGTGAGAATACCTATGCCAAAACGCTGAACATCACTCCACGCTGATACATTACCATAATTATCCCACACACGGACCTTCCAATAAGCCAACGTGCGTGATGACAACGACTTGCCTGCATAAGGCACCATAACCGATTTATCGGATGCCACCTTGCCTGATGACCACAAATCGGCCTCATCGTTGCGGAGTGCCTTCTCCGAAGTGGCAACCATAATTTCATAATGAGTTTGCACTGTCGCTGCAGCATCAGCCTTAATCTTCCACGACAAGTGAGGTTGAGTCGAATCTACGGCAAGCGGAGAGGTCAAATCCTCACATCGCAAATCGTAGAGACTCAACGGGCCGTCATTCGTACTGCACGACACGCACAGCAGTGCCGCCAACGACCACAAAACAGATAAGATTCTCTTCATTTTAGTATATTTAGATTAATAATTTTCACTCAAATACTAAGGCGTTACACCCATCTCCTCGAAACGTGCCGCAGCATTGAGGAAGTGAGCCGTAATCCAAAATACTGTCCAACTCTCTGAGTAACCGCCACGCAATTTATAGACATTACTCATATCACCGTGCTGGGCAAAATTTGTCTGTTGCAACTGCTCACCCTGCGAGCCGTAGGCATCAGTGAGTTGATAGCAGGTACGATACATAACCTTGGCCAAACGACACAAGCGCTCATCGTCGAGGTATCGGCCCATCTTATATACTTCGGGAGCAAACAGCACTCCATATACATCGATGTGCTGGTTTTGCGCCGACACCACAGTCCAACCCGTAGTCTTGAAGTTATAATCGGCCATACGGCCTGCCGGCAGAGGAATATCCCATACCACGACATAACTCAAACATACGTCCATAGCGTGCTTGGCCCAGACAAGATACTTCTCATCCTTGAAACGCTCATACATCTCTAGAAAACCCTGGAAGGCAGCCCACGAGCCCTCCTTGTCTTCACACGTCGCATCCAACGTACCGCCCCAATAGCAACCATTCATCTTAAGGTGACGCTCGGCAAAAAGGTTAGCGGCCTTCTCGGCTGCATCACGATAGGTCTTATTCTTAAAGAGTTTTGACGCAATAGCAAGAGGTGCGATATAAAAACCCTCTGCCGTAGAGCGTGGATTCCACTCTGCCGATAGGATTCTATTACTTACGGCATCCGATGCACGACGCAAGAAATCCTCCCACTTCTCGGTGTCATATTTTCTATTATTGCGAGCCGTCTCAATGGCCTTTGCAAAATTATACATTGCCTGACCACACGAAACGGGGTCACCACCGTGAAAGTTCTTACCATTGAAACCTACGGGGAAAATACCCTTCTGGGCATCGACTTCGAAAGTCGATAGATAATCCAACGAGCGTTGTACCATAGATTCTATCTGCTCATCGCCCAATCTTTTGGCAAGCACCTGCAACGAGTATCCTGGCGAGTCGGCCTGACCGCACCAACCCATCACCAAATCCTTGCGCAGGCTGACATCGTACATATTAAAGCCTACAGCCTTGTCATTAAGTTCCACCCAACGCTTTTTAGCGAAGTTATATTTACCACGCACAATCTCATCAAACGATGCAAAACGCTCGGCATCGTAGGGTTTATTCATATCGAGCGAAGTGTAGATGGGTTGCTGAAAACCTGCACCCTCGGCTGGAATATTATACAGTTCGACATAGAAAGTCTTTTCAATAATTCGGCCCGGCTCGATATTTAGATAAGTATCAGCATAACGCATCTGCTTGCGTTGCAACGCTTTGGCAGCACTATGTACACCATTATAGCCAATAGGGCCTGAATACATCACAAAATCTGTATAACCATCTCCTGCCTCTACACCTAACGACCACCATTGGTCTGCCAAAACAGCACCTCGCACAGGACTCGGCACAGTATGCACGGCCGCAGCGTAGCCATCGGCAGCAGATTCCAGCATTGCAAACGGCATAGGATAACGATGCTCCTCGAAGACTGCGAACTCGCCAGACTTACCATTATAGACTGGTATAATCTCAGGATTCACCTTTGCTCCATTCTTATTGCCGTAATACAATATACCAGGCAGGCAAGGCATCATCTCTCGTCCCTTCATTCGTAGGCGCACCGACAGTGTTGCTGTAGGCAAAGCCTCCTTTCCTCGCCATTCATAGCGACGTACACATTGCACCAAATCCTCACGCACCTTGCGATAGGAGTCGCGTACAAACATCTCACCCTGCTCCAACGAGATTACGCCTGAGAGGATTGTCCATTCGCCACTCTGTTCGCTTTTCGTAGGATTAGCATAGTGCCAATCACTCATCCAATCATTCTGCCACGAGGTTGCAACGCCCCACAAGCCCTCATCGGAAGCCGAAATCACACACTCACCATCCAACTTAAAAACAGGGCGGTTATCTACAATCTCAAATTGCGCATAAGCGGGAGAAAACACCGCAACACAAAACGCAATCAATACCAAAAATCTCTTCATCTACGATTAGTCGTTTTAGTTCTTCTTTTTCAACAGATTCAATACAGCACCAACAGCCTCCTTTGCCTTATCGGCTTTTGTAGTTGTAGTTGTCGCAGTTGAATCAGACTGCTCGGCATTCTTGCTGCTTGTACCAAGCAACTTATCACCCAAACTCTTTACAGCCTGCTGTGCGGCTTGTTGTGCAGCCTGCTTGGCGAGACTCTCCATATCGATACCAACCTTTGGCGAGGTAAAGGTACCGCCGATAGTCATATCGACAGTTCCCAACTTTGACACAGCACCAGCCGATGCTGGCAAGGTAATCTTTCCGCGATAGTCAATAGTCTGGTCCAAGCCAGTAGAGCCCGACAGATTCATCACATAATCGCCCAACTTAACGTCAAACGGCTTTGTCGTAACACGACCATCGGTAATTGTAAAATCAATTTTTAAGTCTTTAGCCTGAATATTCTTCAGTTCTGGTTTATTGACAATAGTTGCAACCTGGTCGATAATCTTCACACCGCTCAAACTCAAATCCTTGGTCGAAAGGCTACCACTACCGTCCACACTATTCATTATAAGGCTCATATTCTCATCCATCAGGGCATCAACCTTGATATTACCAGAGAAGTTACCCTTCAAGCCCTCGAAAATAGGAGCCAACTTCTTGACCATATCCAAATCACGATAAGCCTCGGCGAAACCGATATTGTTAAGCGCAAAACCTGCATCCAACATCGGGTCACCCACCTCTGGTGTAGCGTAAGAGCCATTGACAACAACGCTACCGCCCATAGTATTGAGCGACAGATTACTCATATCGACCTTGCAATCCTTCACTACAAGCAAGCCCTTGACGTTATTGAACGACATCTTATTGAAAAGCACCTGCTTAAGGTTAGCATTCATCTTAAAATCGATATTGTGAGGCACACGGATAACACCACCTGTGCTCTCTGCAGCGGCCGCTTCATCAGTCGCTGTCTCCTCTTCAGCAGGTTGCGCGGCTGTAGTACTTTCGGTCATAAAGTCGTTGAGATTAATCTTGTTGCTATTGACGTTAAGCGTACCCGCGATAGTTGTACCCTTAAAGATAAAGCCCAGATAATTCTCAAAACGGCTATCGAGCGTAATATCGTTCTCACCGACATTTATCGTTGTTTTGCTCAACTCCAAATATCGAGGAGTAAAAGCAAAGGTCGATTGCTTGATGTTTACATCGGGGAAGTCTGTCATCTGCAAATTCATATCGCTCAACTGCAAATTACCCGACGCCTGCACCTGGTCATACAGCTCCTTCTCAACATACGACATACGGCCTTGAAGGCTCATATCAGCATCCACGACACCATTAAGGTTCATATCCTCCAACGGATATACATCCTTGATTTTACCCAAATCCAACTTACCCTTGGCCGCTACGTTAAAGTCGAGGTCACTAACGGGAGTCTTTACATCGGCGGTCATACTAAACGGATTGCCAGCCAAAACAAAGTTGAACGGATTAACCTTGATTGTTGTAGCATCTACGTTACCACCAGGATTCTTTACAAAAGCCGTAATATTGATATTATCAACACCTGCGGGCAATGAAGGATAACGGAACATCGCATTCTTGACGTTAAGCGCGACATCGAACTGCGGCACTACATCACCCTGTAATTTACCCTTAGCATAAGCGGTAAGCGTGGCGACACCGTCGGTCTTGATACCTGCAAAATCCTTGGCATAAATAGCGGGGATAAGCGACAAAATCTCCTTAAAACCAATCTCGTTGGTATTAAGTGCGATATCCATATCGATAGCCTCGCCTTGCATTGCAACCCAACCATCAATAGCCGCACGTATAGCGTTCAACTCCAAAGAGTTTTTATCGAGCGTAAACTTCATATTCTTAAGGTCGGCATCGACATTCATATCGGCCTTGATGGTAGCACGGCTCAAGAATGGAACACCTCCCGTACGGAATGTGAGCGACGGAGTCTCCATCTTAAGACGGATAGTAGTCTGGTCGCTTGCTAAATCGCCTGAACAAACGGCATCAAACTCCTCTATAGCCGCATACATATCGCCAGCACGGTCATCATACACAACATCGAGATTATCGATAGATAGTTTCTTCAACTGCACCTTAAATGCACCACTCTCTTCGGATGTTGTCTCCTCCTCGGCAGGTGCATCAGAGGGTTTCATTACATCCCAATTAACCTTTCCGTCGGCTAACACAATTGCCTTGACACGAGTATCGTCAACTATCACCTTCGACACCTCAAAGCCACTATCGCCAAACAACGACATCACATTGACGGCTGCAGTAACCTCGCCAGCATAAACCAACGTATCATTCTCAAACTCTTCAACACCCTTCAACCAGAAATTCTTTACAGAAACCGAAGCCAAGGGGAAATTGCGCAACAACGAGATGTTGATTTTCTCGAAATCGAACTGCGCATTAAGCATCTTGTTCGCCTCGCTCTTTACTACACTCTCAATCTTGCCTCGAAACATTACGGGCAAAACCATCAGCACCACCAAAAGCGCCACGACGACAATGGCAGAAATTTTAACTAACTTTTTCATCTTTTGTTTTGTTTATTATTTATTTTTTCTTCTCTTAATCCACGCTATACAAAATATACAAAACCGCAATTACAAAGATACTAAATATTTGGGCTTATACAACATTATACAGCCTCTAATAACCGACTTTTACAACTCTTTTATGGCAAAATTCCAAAAACTGGATTTTTGACAATATTTTGCGACTCAAATATATTATATTTGCATAAGAAATTTTGAATTATGAAACATACTATTTTATACCTTTTTGCGCTTGTAGCGACCATAGTTTTTTCGTCTTGCCAATGCCCAGAAATGGAGATTAGATGGGATGACTCAACTCGCTACTTTGTAACAGACGGAGTCTATGCCCGCATAAAGCCTGTAGGAGAGAAATTCGCTTTGGTTTACAGCGCAGGACCAGCCGCATATATACGTTGGAGCGACGATGAGTGCAAATCGTGGAGTGAACCGCAGAAAGTAGCACAAGCCGCAGGGTACAACTACACCAACTGCGAGATATTGAAACTATCGAACGGCACACTACTCTATATGTGGAATGCGCGTCCTCACGACGGTAGCGGATTACCCTACCAGATTATGGCCGCTACATCAGCAGACAAAGGGGAAACGTGGCACGAACAAACTATCTACACAGCAAGCACAGAGGGGAGTGATGGTTGTTGGGAGCCTGTAGCCATAGAGTTACCCGATGGCAAGGTGCAGTTATATTTTGCAAACGAATTTCCTTATAAATCGAGTAACGAGCAGGAGATTACGATGATGACATCTCACGACTCGGGAGCAACGTGGAGCAAACCGCAAACAATCTCTATGAGACAAGGCTCACGCGATGGTATGCCCGTACCAATATACCTTCCCCACTCTAATGAGATTGCTGTTGCGATTGAAGACAATGGTTTACGTGGCCTGTTCAAGCCTGTAATCGTGCGTTCTGCCAAACGCTGGAGTGAAGGTGCAATTACGGGAGATAGCCCACAACGCGAAGAGGCTTTGGCTACAGAGTGGCAACTGCACGACACTATATATGCTGGCGCACCATATTTGATTCAGTTAGGCAAAAAGCATACTATTCTTTCGATTCAATCAACCGAAGGCAGAAAAGGTCGCGACCACCGATATGCAAATATGCAGGTTTATGTAGGCGACAAAGATGCTCGCAACTTCCGCAATCGCACCACACCGATGCCACAAATATCAGCAAACGGCAATGCTTTATGGAACTCAATTTGCGCAATCGACTCAAAGCGCGTAATAGCCGTAATGTCTGTTGTAGGAGCACTTGACGGCAAAAATGGAATATGGACTGTTATAGGCGAATTATCCGAGGCAGATACCACTGGATATTAAAGCATTACATATAGTTATTTAAACTAATACTTTAACACAAATAATAAAACTCCTTTACCTAAAGCACAACTTTAAATAAAGGAGTTTTTTTTATTTTATATCAGCGATATAGCACTCTATTTTTCGCGTTTTATAATACCCTTTTTAGATTGACCATCAACATATATGTATAGCGGTTGTTCAAACTCAACACAACGCAGATACTCGCCATCGAAAATAGCCTTCATTGCATCCAACTGTTCTATATCCAACGCACCATCACCCGCCGATGGATTAAGCGACATATATCCCACTCCAAGCGACGTTACGTTCTGGAAGAAGTGAGTACCCTGGCTCGCCTCGATATTGAAATTGGGCAATGCAGACTCGACAATAACTCTCGCCTCAGAGATATGCGCCCACTTGACGGGAACACCCAAATTGGGGTCCGAAGAGCCCCAACGACCTGTACCGATAAGCACATATTCACTACCCTCCTCACGCATACGTTTATTCAGAACGAACAACTCATCGGCTATCTGCTGAGTCTTGAGCGATGAGAACTTATCAAACTTGAGATACACAACTCGCTTGATATCACGCATCAAACCAATACCCAAAGCACATTCGGAATAAACTATTGAGTTAGAGGTATCAACCTTCGACCAATCGAGTTTAGCACTCTCCTCATTACGAATAATGGGGCGAATCTGCAAGAAGTTAAATACCTGCAACTCACCGTGCGGAACATCCATATTAACGGCAAACTCTATCTCCACAGGGCAGCGCATCTCTCGTTCACCCATCTGCAGCATATCCTTAATGATATCAGCCAGCGGGAATGCTCCATATTTCAATATGCGATTGAATGTAATCACGCGGAAATAACGCGACAACGTAGGACTCTCGCTAATGCGACTATTCTGGTAGTCATAATACGAGCAGGTATATTTAGCATTACGGAAATCATTAATGCGCGAAACAGGGATACGCTCGATATTCACTGCATCATCGGTCGACGAGCGGAAATTATCGGGGTTAAGGCTCAAAGCCATAACCTCGGTCTGCGCATCCTGCACCGTAAGTTCCAACGTAGAAGTCTGCAATACCTTATCGGGATAGGCTGGTGAAAAACGCAGACTCTTGCCACCATCAACAACAGCCTTGCCTAAACCCATAACTATATTGCACACACCATCTTCGGCCTTCTCGTCACCAATCGGATAGAGATTCTGCGAGCGAGCAACACCTGCCAACGTCGGGAAGAAATAACCGTTCTGCTCTGTACCACAAACCTCTTGAATCAAAACAGCCATCTTCTCCTCTGAAATCACATTCTGTGAAGATTGGATATAAGCACGTGACGAAGCAAAATACACCGAGGCGTAAACGCTCTTAATTGCCCTAACCAACATTCGCAGCATCTGGTCGTCGTTCTCGCAACGAGGTATCATATATGTAGAATAGATACCCGCAAATGGCTGATAGTGAGAGTCCTCCAACTTTGAAGATGAACGAATAGCCAATGGCTTGGTACAAGTCGAAACAAACACCTTCAACTTTGAGTGCAATTCACTCGGCAACTCCGAATTAAGGAATTCCGACAATATGCCATCATCATCCAACTCACGACCAATAACATATTTCAAACCATTAATACGGATGAACTCGTCAAAATAATCAGTCGCAATAACCAAACTGCGAGGAATCATTATTCGCACGTTGGGATACTTGAAGTATTGATTATACTTAGCCAGCATACTATTCATAAAGGCCAAACCACGAGCCTTACCACCGATAGAGCCCTCACCTACTCGCGCAAAACCTATGGCATCGCTATATGTAGCCTCGTCAAACTGAGCCACAAGACCTTGGCCCAACATTGTACGATAGTCCTTGAACAAAGAGACCAACGCTGCACGATGCTCGTCTATAGAGTTAAAGTTGCTACTATTAATATTACGCAACACCTTCGCCAACGGGAACAAACCTCGCGAATAGAGCCACTTAGAGAGGTGCATATGCGAGAGGTGATACTCCAGCACATCATCGGGCACTGTCGCAATCAACTCCTGCATCTGCAACAAATCGCGGGCACGGCCCACAACAGCACCCGTCTTAAGGTCGCGGAACAGAAACTCACCAAAACCGAACTCACGCAAAATCACATCACGCAACTCCTGCAAAAGAGTTTTCGATGACTTAGCAATAAATCCAGCACCGAGGCTCTCGGCAACAGAACGCAAATTAACCTGTGAAGATTGCATAATGACGGGCATCCAAGGTGTTTCAGCCTTAATCATCTTGCAAATCTCGATACCCGCATCACTCTTCTCATCCTCGGCCTTATCGCCAGCATTGATGATAAGTCCAACGTCGGAGATTACCCCCAAAAGATTCTTATTATAGCGATTATAGATTTCGACAGCATCGTTATAGTTTGTAGCGAGCAACACCTTTGGTCGCGCACGTTTACGACTGATTTGCTGCTGCTCATTGTAGGCATCCTTCAAAAATTCGCTATTCTGCACCAACAAGATTTTATACAACTCAGGAAGGTAGGTAGAATAGAATCTAACAGAATCCTCCACCAAAAGAACGGCCTGCACACCACCATCAATGATATCGGTCTCGGCATTGAGTTTATCCTCCATCAACTTAATGATAGCGATAATCAAGTCAGTATTACCGTGCCAGCAGAATATATTGTCGATAGCCGTACATTGCTGTTCGTCAATCTGACGATATATCTCCTTCGAGAAACTCGTCAAAAGCACAATAGGCAAATCGGGATATAACTTCTTTACCTCACGCGAGAAGTCGAACACATTCGGCTCTCCGACATTGTACATCGTAAGCACAAAGTCAAAGTCAGAGCGCACCTTCAACAACTCCAATGCTTCGGAAGTAGATTCCACACGCGTAAGCGAGGGTGGATTACTCATATTGAGTTCCATATACTCACGGTTAATTTGAGACTCAATATGACCATCCTCCTCCAAGATATATCCATCGTAGGTACAACATACGAGCAAAATCTTATGAATACGATGTTGCATAAAACAATGCGTCGTATTGTTGTCTATGGTTAAATACGGATTATTCTGCATAAGGTAAAAACTATTTTAGCCCGACACAATCTACAAAACTGCGACGAACATATTTAATAGAACAAATATAAGGTAAATCTTGCGAAATGTTCCACTTAATTGAGTATTTTTGTAGCAACAAACACTATTTAACGATGAAAGTAAATATAGAGGAACGTGTAGAACGTGCGCGAGGTCTCTTCCTGGAGGGCTACAACTGCGCACAATCAGTATTTTTAACATACAGAGATTTAACACCGTTTGATAAACAAATAGCAGCCACCGTTGCTGCGCCTTTTGGTGGTGGTATGGGCCGTTTGCGCGAGGTATGCGGTGCGGTAAGCGGAATGACTATGGTAGCAGGATTCCTCTATCCCAACTATAACCCTACGGATAGCCAAAGCAAGAAAGACAACTACGCTGCCGTACAAGAGTTGGCCGAGAAGTTCCGCACAGAAAATGGTTCAATCGTATGTCGCGAATTATTGGGGCTGACACAGAAGAAGGATGAGCCTACCCCATCACCCCGCACCGAAGAGTATTACCATCGCCGACCCTGCGCCGACTATGTAGCCATAGCAGCACGCATAGTAGGCGAAAAGATTAATTCGATGGAGTAACACTCAATCTACAAACAAAACGTGGTTACCATTGCACGAGCAAGGCAACCACGTTTTTTATGCAATTAGGTCGGAAGGATTATTTCTTCTCCTTCAACAAATCGCGAATCTCAGCCAAAAGAATCTCCTCCTTAGTAGGCTCTGGCTCGGGAGCAGGTGCGGGCGCAGGAGCAGGCTCCTCCTTCTTCTTGATGAGTTGATTCATCACCTTAACCATCATAAACACGCAGAAGGCCAAGAGTGTGAAATCAACCACCTGCTGAATGAAAGCACCATAGTTCCAAGTAACGGCAGGATTCAACACCTCACCAGCAGCATCCAAAACAGGTTGCTTAAGCGTAACCTTCAAATCGGTAAAATCAACGCCACCGATAATCAAACCGATAGGAGGCATAATAACATCATTAACAAGTGAGGTAACAATCTTACCAAACGCACCACCGATGATAACACCGACTGCCATATCCATCACGTTACCCTTAAGCGCAAAGGCCTTAAATTCTTGTAAAAATCCCATAATCTTTATTTATTTAGTTTGACAATATTTTTCCAACTATTTACGCATTGCGAATATACTAATTTCAATTTGCGTGGCCAATACTACAATAAAATTTCTCGCAAACGTGCACAACTACCCTCGTAATCGTTACGGTCAAAATGGAACGCAGCAATACCCTTAGCAACAGCAGCATCCACATTCTCGCGCCTATCATCGATAAACATAGTCTCCTGCGCGACAAGCGAAAATTTTTCGAGCAGAATATCGTATATCTGCGGCATAGGCTTCACAACACCGACCTCGCAAGAGACAACGTCGCCCTCGAAATTGGCATATACCTCTTGCTGGCGCAGATAATCGATAAACTCACGCGACATATTCGAAAGAACATAGAGTCGGTATCCCGCACGCTTCAAATCCCTGATAAGAGCCGCCGTAGGAGCAATAGTCTCCTGACGAGATATAGCCAACATAATCAGTTCGCGGGTATAGTCCTCCGCTACCCCACGATAAGCACTCAACTCACGCACAACATCATCCAGCGTAGATACTCCCAAATCGTAATCTACCCAGAACTGAGGCATCGGAGACTGCTGAACGTATGAGAAAAACTGCTTAAACTCGTCGCTGCTCTTTTTAGGGTCTTGTGCAAACACCACTCGGCCCAAATCGAAAACTATATTTTTCATATATACAAAGATATGAAATTGATACGAAAACACCAAATTTGAACATCAGGTCTGGCTCTCAAACAACATATTCAACAAAATGAGTTGACAAAAAGGTGTTATCTGTACAATATTATTGTTATATTTGCGTTAGGTTGAATAGTAGAAAGTTAACAAAAATATTGAGATATGAAGAAAATTCTAATTTATGCTACGTTGTTACTTGGTATTATAGCCACAACAACATCGTGTAATAAAAAGAGTGATGCTCCAACAGAGTACTCAATGTTGGCAACTATAGTTGATGGCAGTTGGGCAACAGGCAATTTTACCGTAGAGTTCGACAATGGCGAAAAGGCCTATGTAGAAAACTCATCCTCATTCACCATCAGAGGTGCTTCATACATAAATGGAGAGACTCGAGCAGTAATAACATTTCACTATGTAGAGGGAGTTTCTAAAGAAAATTTTGACCACGTCATTAATATCAAACAACTATTCCAAGTACCTACAACGTATTTGAAGAGTTTGGCAGCATCGGGCATTACTAACCCCGAGGAATACGATGCAAGCACAGCCATCGACCAGGCATTTGTAGCCAATGACTTTGTAAACATCGCACTACGATATCCATACGGTGAAAGCAATGTAAAACACGACATACAACTAGTACTCAATCAGGACCGAGAGAATAGCGTATACAAGGAGTTATACAAGGAGGCAGACGATGACTATCTCTATCTGGAGTTGTATCACGACGCTAACGACGACATTAAAAAGGTTGAGTACTCGATTTATCACTGTTACAAACTTACAACCACAGACGCCAACGTCGATATAGACATCAACGATTACAAGGGCATCAAAATCCTCTACAAATCATTAAACGATAACAAACTCACCGTCTTCCCCGTAAAGTTATAGAGCAAAAATAACGTGATATAGAGACAAAATTAGCGGTTAGTAGCATTATCCTACTAGCCGCTATTTTTTTACCCGGACATAGCCATTATGGCCATATCTTATAATACTGTTTCCTCTCCGACTTTCGCTTTCCTCACAGCAACATATTATATATAAATATATAGTCACGGCATTGTCTAAAGGCTGAGAGTCCCACACCCGATGATTTATCCAACCAACGCACAACAAAAAGCCTCGACTCCAACGGAATCGAGGCTCGTTTGTATTAGTGTACTCGGATTATGCACCGAAGTTATCGAACAAGATGTTCTCTGCAGGTACTCCGAGGCTGTCAAGCATATTGACTACGGCTGAAGCCATCATCGGAGGTCCACACATCAAGTAGATGCAGCCCTCGGGCTCGTCGTGGTTCTTCAGATAGTTCTCGTACAATACGTTGTGTACGAAACCAACCTTGTACTCTACACCTGCGGCATCGGCTGCGGGGTCGGGACGGTCCAAAGCCAAGTTGAACTTGAAGTTGGGGAACTCCTTCTCGATAGCAGCGAAATCCTCCAAATAGAATGCCTCCTTCAATGAACGAGCACCATACCAGAAGGTAACAGGACGCTTAGTCTTCTCGGTCTTGAACAAGTGCATCAAGTGGCTACGCATAGGAGCCATACCAGCACCACCACCGATAAATACCAATTCCTGAGTATCGGGCAAGTTATCGGGCAAGAAGAACTCTCCGTAAGGACCTGAGATAGTAATCTTGTCACCCGGCTTCAAAGAGTAGATGTAAGAAGAACATACACCAGGATTAACATTCATAAAGCCACCAGTTGCACGGTCAAACGGAGGAGTAGCGATACGTACATTCAACTTGA
>JAFYRX010000034.1 GCA_017546725.1 Alistipes sp.
ATTTTATAGCAAATGGCTGTTAAAATTCGTTTGGCACGTCACGGTAAGAAGGGTGCTCCTATTTACCACATCGTTGCCGCAGATAGCAGAGCGCCACGTGATGGTAGATTTATCGAGAAATTGGGTGTTTACAATCCCAACACGAATCCTGCTACAATTGATTTGAAGTTCGATAGAGCTTTGGATTGGTTACTCAAGGGCGCACAACCTACCGATACTTGTCGAGCAATTCTCTCGTACAAGGGCGTATTATACAAGAAGCACCTGTTGGGCGGTGTTGCTAAGGGCGCGTTCTCAGAGAGCGACGCTGAGGCAAAGTTCAACAAGTGGTTGGGTGAGAAGGAGAGCAAGATTGCCGCTAAGGTAAACAAGCTCGCTACTGACGCCAAGTCTGCTGAGAAGGCTGCACTCGCTGCTGAGACTAAGGTTAAGGAGGAGCGTGCTGCTGCTATCGCAGAGAAGAAGGCTGCTGCCGCTGCTGAGGCTGCCGAGGCTGCCGCTGAGGAGAGCGCAGAGGCTACAGAGGAGTCAGCAGAGTAAATTCTGCCCAAAGGCTTCTTTTAAGCACAGGACTGTCTATATGATTTTAGGCAGTCCTTATTTTTTGAATAAAATCCCCTTTAGATAGATTGTTTCGAGATATGACCAACGAAAATCGTATAGCCGTAGCACGTGTGGGCAAACTCTTTGGTGAGGCCCGCTCGGGAGGTGTATCGCTCACGCTGTATGAGCAGTTTGACGATGACTTCGACTTTGCCGCAGAGCCTCTGTTCGTAGAGATTGACTCGCTGGACGTTCCGCTGTGGTGCGAGAGTTTCGAGCGTCGCGGTCAGCGTGGTGCGACGGTACACTTTGCCGACTTCGATACGCCACGTCGCGCCGAGGAGTTGCTGGGCAAGGAGTTGTACATCATTGCGCAGGAGGATGAGGAGAGCGATGAGTTCTATATGGAGGACCTTATCGGTTTCAGCGTCGAGGCCGATGGGTTAAATGGTCATATTGTAGATTACTACGAGAGCGACATCAATCCGCTTTTCGGCGTAGATTTCGGAGAGGGCGAGAAACTAATTCCCGCCGCCGAGGAGTTTATCGCGCAGATAGACTTCGACAAGGGCCACATCAAGATGGTTTTGCCCGAAGGTCTATTGGATTTGTAGAGAGTAAAATTATCGTTACTCAATAGTTATACTGCCGCATTATATTGCGGAGGGCTAAAATAAAATTCGTAACTTTGCGCGAAATTAAGAATAACTGAAGATTAGAAGAGAGAAGATATGGCGTTAATTGACGAGATAACCAAACGAAGAACATTTGCCGTTATTGCACACCCCGATGCTGGTAAGACCACTCTTACCGAGAAGTTGCTCCTCTTCGGAGGTGCCATCCACGTTGCAGGTGCCGTGAAGAGCAACAAGATTAAGAAGAGTACCACATCCGACTTTATGGAAATCGAGCGCCAGCGCGGTATCTCGGTTGCTACGTCGGTTATGGGATTCAACTATAAGGATGTGAAAATCAACATCCTCGACACCCCTGGTCACGAGGATTTTGCAGAGGATACATACCGTACGCTGACGGCTGTCGATTCGGTTATCATCGTAATTGACGGCGCAAAGGGTGTCGAGGCGCAGACTCGTAAGTTGATGAACGTCTGCCGTATGCGCAACACACCGGTGATGGTCTTTATCAATAAGTTGGACCGTCCCTGCAAGGACCCGTTCGATTTGCTGGACGAGGTTGAGCGCGAGTTGCAGATTCGTGTACGTCCGTTGGCATTCCCCATCTCGAGCGGTGATACGTTCAAGGGCGTGTACAACATCTATGAGAAGAATCTCTCACTCTTTACGACAGACGAGCGTCAGACGGCTGATGCCGAGACTGTCGATTTCAGCGATATCACATCACCCGAATTGGACAACTACATAACTCCGAAGTTTGCGACACAGTTGCGTGAGGATTTGGAGTTGGTAGATGGCGTTTACGATGATTTCAGCCGTGAGGATTATTTGAAAGGTACTTTGGCCCCTGTATTCTTCGGTTCGGCGGTAAACAACTTTGGTGTAAGAGAGTTGTTGGAGTGCTTTATCCGCATCGCTCCCTCACCACGTCCCTCGACAACAGAGACTCGCTCAATTGAGCCCTCAGAGCCCAAGATGACAGGTTTTATCTTCAAGATTCACGCCAATATGGACCCCAATCACCGTGACCGCTTGGCATTTATGAAGATATGTTCGGGCACATTCGAGCGCAACAAGAACTACCTGCACGTCAGCAGCGGCAAGCAACTCAAGTTCTCATCTCCTACGGCGTTTATGGCCGAGAAGAAGTCGGTGATTGACTTTGCTTATCCTGGAGATATTGTCGGTCTGCACGATACGGGTACGTTCAAGATTGGCGATACGTTTACCGAAGGTGAGAAACTCAAGTTTACGGGTATTCCGTCGTTCTCACCAGAACTTTTCCGCTACATCGAGAATGCCGACCCTATGAAGTTCAAGCAGTTAGCAAAGGGTGTGGACCAATTGATGGATGAGGGTGTGGCGCAGTTGTTCACTTCATCGCTCAATGGCCGCAAGATTATCGGCACGGTAGGTCAGTTGCAGTTTGAGGTTATCCAGTATCGTCTGGAGCACGAGTACGGCGCAAAGTGCCGCTGGGAGCCTATCTCGATTCACAAGGCTTGCTGGATTGAGAGTGACAACCAAGAGCAGTTAGCCGACTTCAAGCGTCGCAAGCACGCTAATATGGCTGTCGATAAGCACGGACGCGATGTATTCTTGGCCGATACAAGTTATGCTTTGGCATTGGCACAGGAGAATTTCAAGGACATCCGTTTCCATTTCACATCGGAGTTTTAAGCAAACAACACCACATACAAAAGAATAGGGGACTGCACGCAGTCCCCTATTCTTTTGTAAACGTCCTATTAGTAACGGATAGTAATCTTTGAGTCCTTCAAGAATACATCGTGGCTGAGGGTATAACCCTCCATCGGCTTGCCATCAATCTCAATAGAACGAATCAAATCATCGGCCGACTTACGTCCTACGGTACGAATTGTCACGGTGTTTGCACCCGAGCGAATCTTCACCTTATCGTAGAGTGGCGACACCATCTCGTAGGTATTATCACCTACTACGACGGGGTAGAATCCCATAGAGCAGAATACATACCACGCACTCATTGTACCATCATCCTCGTCCATCTCGGGAGCAAAGCCATCGAGTTTATTTTGGAATGCTCTACCCACAAATGGAGTTGGATACTCTGCATTACCGCCATAACGGTGGACCATATCCTCTTTAGTGAGCAGGTCTCGCACCAAGCGCTGGCTACCCTCGGGATTTCCAAACACGTTATAGAGCAGAGGGGTGTGGATATCGGGCTCGTTACCCTGATTGAACAAATCGTTCTTGAAGAAATAATCAATCTGCTCGGCAAGCGTCTCCTTACCGACCAATGCTATCATCTTGTCGAAGCAGTGTGGTGCAGCCCATCGATACTGCCAACGAGTACCCTGATAGAGGCCATTGCCACGCATCTTGACAAAGTCATCACGAATGGTCATAAACTCCGTTGGCCAAGTGGCATCGAACAGCGAATCGGCCTTGGCGCTATACATCTTGGCATCCTCCTTCTCGCCTACCAACTCGGCAATCTGGCCCAAAGCCCACAAATCGTAAGAACTCTCAAGGCGCTGGTCGGGAGTGCGATAGAGCAAATCCTTAGCAGCCTCACGCTTCAAACCCTCGTAACCCACCTTCAAATCGACGTTGCGGATACCCTTCTTCCAAGCATCGAGAATCACAACACCACTATGCTCGGTACGAACTGTCGGAACAGACTCGTGGGGAGTCGCCCAATTGGCCTTACCCGTACGATACTGATGCAAAAGCGACATCACGATATCACTCATAGCCTCGGGCTCAACGATTGTAAGCAAAGGGAACTTTGTACGGAACGAATCCCACATACTCCAAGATGAGTAGTAGTTGAATCCGTCTGCTTTATAAATCTTGCCATCGGTTGCCTTATAACGACCATCGTTGGTGGTTACATCCATAGGGCTGAGGTAGACACGATACAGTAGCGTATAGAAAATCGTACGCTGGTCTTCGGTGCTGCCCTTTACCTGAATCTGATTGAGTTTCTCGCGCCACTGTTGGCGAGCCTCCTTGAGCAATTTATCAAATGATTTGTCGCTCCAATCTACAGCGATATCATCTGCAGCCTCTTGGCTTACCGCTGATACTGCGATACGCACCTCTACCTGCTCAACATCGGCAGCAAACTCCAACACGGCATTCGTAGGATTGCTCTCCACAACCTTAAAATCGGAATCGACCTCAAAGTTGAAGTAGAGTCTGTAACTGCCTTTTGAGCAAGCCGTAGGAGAATTAACGTGGCCCGTAATCAAATTTGCAGACTCAACCTTATACTCCGAACTTACATTATTCTTATCTACCGATGCCGAGAAATCAACATACAGCAATCTACGTCCCTCGCTCGGGAATGTATATCGCTCAACGGCCATATTTTTTGTGGCTGTAAATTCGCCCTTCACCCCGTTATCAAATGCTGTTGCATAGTAACCAGGATAGGCCACCTCGCTACCTTTGACAATCTTCAACACGTCGCCGGGCAAAGCAGGCTTTACGCTGAGGTTACAGCCCGTACCACTACAACCCACACCCGACACTCGGTTAATTGATACACCCGACACAGTCTCTACGGCATAGTCGTAACCGACGTGGCTGTTAGGTGAACTATCAGGTCCTACGGCAATAGCACCAAATGGGACTGCTGCGGCAGGCGACATTTGACCGTGGTCACCAGAAGTGCCAAGAAACATATTCACATATTTTTCGTTTTGGGCCGATGCCGTCAGCATTGCCAACATTGCGGCAATCGAGATGAGATATTTCCTCATAATGCTATATAAATTTTAATCAATTACTCTTAATTCAAACCTCGGGCAATTCGTTGCAAACTCTGCAACAATCCGCACCAGAAAATCATTAGCACAAAATTAGAAAAATTATTGGAGAATAATACAAAAAGTTAGGTTGGCTTGCTTGTTAATATATCAACAGCCCCACCAATGCACCTAAAGCGATAATGGAAAATGGGCCAACCTTTTTGAAATACAGGGCTACAAATGCTACAATGCAAATAACAAAACTCTTCCAATCAATAAAGTTTTCGGGAGTAGCAAGGCTCAAAGCAGCAGTACCAATAAGTCCCAACGTAGCAGGCTTCAGTCCCGACATCACACCCTTGAACATATAATGCTCCTTCCATTTTTCATATACTTTACATAGCAAAAGTACTATTATAAACGAAGGCAACACTACTGCAAAAGTGGCTGTTAGCGAGCCTAATATACACATAGCCTCCGACGCACCTGATTGAGCCAATACCTCATAACCTATATACGTTGCAGAATTAATACCTATCGGGCCAGGGGTCATCTGCGATATGGCGACAATGTCGGTAAAGGTCGTATCGGTAATCCAGCCGTGAACGGTAACTACCTCATTCTGAATAAGCGAGAGCATTGCATATCCTCCGCCTATGGTAAACATTCCTATAATAAAGAATGTCATAAAAAGTTCCGCATATATCATTCTCCGCCCTCCTTATCTTTATTCGACACACCGACAACATTCTTATTGCAATACCAACTAACAAAAGAGGCCATAGCAATAACACATATCAATATATATACTGGCGAAACCGACAATACACAAACAAGAATCATTGACGATATTACGATTGCCCACGACCACCATTTCATCTTTGTAGCCTTGAGCATATCAATCATCGGGACACCGATAAGCGCCACCACAACAGGTCGTATACCCTTGAATGCCTTAATGACATATTCGTTGTCCTTGAATGAGGTGAAGAACATTGCCACAAGCAATATTATAAGAAACGGAGGTAAACAACTGGCTACGGTAGCGACCACACTTCCCTTCGTACCACGCAACTTGTGACCTGTCAGAATCGATATATTCACAGCAAAAAGTCCGGGAGCAGTTTGCGCAAGCGTAATTATATCAATAAAATCTTCGTCGTTAAGCCATTTGCGGTCAACCAGTTCGCTTTTGATTGCGACTATCATCGGGATGCCTCCACCTATGGTAAAGGCTCCTATCTTGGCAAAAACCCAAAATATTCGCCACAAACTAACCATAATATCTAACGTTATTTAGCAAATTCACATTATTTAATTCGGCGGTAAAATTAATTATTTTTTCGATATCGCACTCGCAGACAAAGATTAACCTACGATATATCACCTACCCTATTGAAATTAACCTCACATCGAAAATCAGCGTCGAGAAGGGCTTTATCACTCCCGCACCCTTGGCACCATAGCCAAGATTGAAGGGGATGACAATCTCCCAGCGCGACCCCACGGGCATCTCGCGCAAAGCGGTACGCCAGCCATCGATAAGTTGGTTTAACTTAAATGTAGCGGGACGGCCCTGCTGGGTGGAGTCGAACACCTTGCCGTTGATTAGTTTTCCTGTATAATGCACCGTAATCATCGCCTTTGGCGTAGGCTTATCGCCCTTACCTTTGGTAATTTCGCGATACATCACACCATTGAACAATACCTTCACTCCGTCGCGTGAGGCGTACTCCTCCAAAAATTCTAAGTTACGCTCCTTGTAGGCGCTATTTTGATTTCCTCGAGCCATATTCTTTTCAAATGAGGGTAGATTACTCCCCTATACTATTATTACTTATTGGACGCACAACGCAATCCCCATTCACAAATTTAACTAAACATTTTCAACCGTACAATTATTTATGGACATTTCTAAATATCCACTATTTCAGGAAGGCCATCCTAATAATTAAACGATTTTAGCAAACATAATTTTAGGGGACTTTTAGTCCCCTAATTTTTTGTGTGTGAAAAATTTTGTAAAGAATGTTTGCTATTTTGTAAAGTTTATTTTACATTTGCATTGTATTCGAGTACAATCAACTATTATTAAACAAAATTAGGACACACAATGAAACGATTTCTATTACCTCACTTTTGCCGACCTATCGGAATAGCAGTATGGCTCGTAGCAATAATTGGGGGATTTGGCCTAATCTACGATTGGGTTCACACCACTCCCCAATGGGCATACGCTCTACTTGGTCCAAGGCTTCAAGAAGAGAGTTTTGAATTTCCCATTTGGTCACGCCTCATCTATGACCGAGTACAGACAACCGCTCCTAATGGAGAATTGTGCTGGTATGGCGATGCAGCCGCGCCTCACCTTTTCAACCCACTTTTAGCACTTGCTATTTATATCGGTGCGGCTCTAATATTTTTCTCAAAAGAGAAAATCGAAGACGAGATGGCTATATCAAAAAGATTACACTCGCTTATGATTGCATTTGCAATCAATATCGCACTACTCGCCATCGGTTACGCCTGTGTATTTCTACCCAGCGGCATTCCTACTATCCTTGTGCAAATTATTGTCAATAATTTCGCGATATTTATGATTATTCTACCAATCGTATATATAATCCAACGCTGGTTAGATAATAGGAATCTAAAAGAGGAGATAATTTTATAACTATTACTACTATGAAAGAAAAAGTTCCATTCGACCTTATCGGCCGCATCAAAGGCTCGGTCAAAAATTGGCTTCTGCCCCACCCGTTCAAATATGTAGGGTTTGCACTGTTATTGGCGTTGCTCGTTGCATTAGTTCTCAAAATCACGTTGTTTGATGTACCCTCAAGCGGCGATGTATCTATGGATGTGGTGACGACCTCAATGACCATTAACAAGGTCTTAAGTGTCGCGCTATATCTTGCTATATTCTTCATCTCCTGCTCTCGGGAAAAGGAGGAGGACGAGATGATTTCGGCTCTGCGAGGCGAGACGCTCAAGGAGATTTGCTATTTGGTGTTAGTCGTATGGGTTGTAGCGCGCATAGTATTAACCTGCGTTGCCGATACCGCCGCAGCCATCACTCACGACGACCCGATACTTGCACCCTTTATCATCTGGGTACTCTACTACGGTCGTTTCGAGCGCAAGATGAAGGCACTCCGCCGCCAAAGCCGCGAATTTAGACTCTAAACTATTACAATTAATTATATATAACAACTATTACAAACAAGTAAACTATTACAACTATGAAAACATTACTTTTTCCACACCGATTCAAGAAGGTCGGCTGGATAATTTTCTCAATTTCGGCGGCAGTAGGAGCAATTATTATGTCAGACTATTACGGTATCAATTTATTGCCCGACAATCACTATTTAGGATATGTGCTTAATAACATCGCTATTGTAGGTATCAGCATAGGGGCAATACTTGTGACCTGTTCGCGCGAAAAGGTCGAAGATGAGATGATTCAGCATCTGCGCCTTAACTCGCTGCTTATTGCGCTTTATGTCAACTATGCAATCCTAATCGTATGCTCACTCGTAATTTACGATTTGGCTTTTCTGGATGTGATGCTTTATAATATGTTCACAATTTTGCTTATCTTTATGGTGGTATTTCGCTGGAAGATATGGCGAGCAAAGAAAGGAGCAGAGGATGAACAATAAGATAAGAGTTGCACGAGCCGAGGTGCGAATGACGCAACAGCAATTGGCCGAGGCGGCAGGCGTAAGCCGACAGACCATAAACGCCATCGAGAGCGGTAAGTTCGTACCCTCGACGGTGCTGGCCTTGAAGATGGCACAGATTTTCGGCAAACGGGTAGAAGATATTTTCCAATTGGAAGATGGGGATTAAAATAGAAGATGCTGTCCGACCTTTAAGAGTTGAGACAGCATCTTTTATTTTTCAATTATCTAAAGTTGTATAACAAGAGGGATTTTAAGGCTTGCGATGTGCGAAAAAACGGAGTTTACTTAAACGTAAATGAGTATTTTGAGCACGAGCGTAACGCATAAATCACCTTGTTAGGCAACTTTAATCACAAATGAGAAGTGACGAATCGCCATAGGACAGGAAACGGAAATCGTTTGCCAACGCATAATCATACATCCTGCGCCAATCACCATTCAGATAGGCCGACACCAACAACAACAGAGTCGATTTGGGTTGATGGAAGTTGGTGATGATACGGCTCACGATGCGGAACTTGAATCCGAGCGGAGTAATCATTATCTGCGTCGAGGCCTTCAGACGTTGCAAACCGTTACGCTTCATATAGCCAATCAAGTCCTCCAACACGTCACGTCCCGTATAATCGTACGGAATGTCGTAACTCTCCCACTGACCTATCACTCTATCAGCATCGGGCTCACCACCTTGTCGCACACGCCAACCCAATACGGGCAACGACTCCAAAGTACGCACGCTGGTAGTACCCACAGCCGTCACATCGCCTATGTGGCTCAACAAATTCTCGAGTGTAGAGAGTCGCACCTCGAAGTGCTCGGTGTGCATAGGGTGCTGTGCGGCGTTCTCGCTCTTGACGGGGAGGAATGTACCTGCGCCAACGTGCAGAGTAACCTCATCGAACGAGAAACCCTTATCGCGCATAGCGCCAATCATATCGGTAGTGAAGTGCAGACCCGCAGTAGGTGCGGCAACCGAGCCCTCGAACTTTGAATATACGGTCTGATAGCGAGTCAAGTCGATATCTTCGCTCTCACGATTGAGATATGGCGGAATGGGTATGCGCCCCAAATACTCCAGCAACTGACCAAAGGTCAAATCTACATCCCACTCAAAGCGCACGATATGCTCACGCTCACCACGCTCCTTAATCTCCGCTCGCAGTTGGCAGGCCGAGCCCTCATAGTCGAAGTCTATCTGAACAAAACCCTCCTTCCACTTCTTCAGGTTACCTACGATGCAACTCCACTCGCATTCGCCCTTAACGGCAAATGCTCGCTCGTAGTCGGCAGGCTGATGTGGCTCAAGGCAGAAGACCTCGATACGCGCCCCCGACGGCTTGTGCATAATCACACGCGCACGGATAACCTTGGTATTGTTAAAGACCAACAGCGACCCTGCGGGCAACTCCTCGGCCAAATCGCAGAAGTGCCGCTCGGCGATAGAGCCGTTGCGGTAGATAAGCAACTTCGAGTCGCTACGATTCTCAAGCGGAAACTTGGCGATACGCTCATCGGGTAGCGGATAATCGAAATCGTTGATGTTTATATGGCGTTCCATAATCTATATCTTGAATAAAGAGGCTGCACGACACCTGCCGAACAGCCTTATACTCACGTTATTGCGTTATTGCGGAATTACTTCTCACGTACCAATCGGTAGGTGTATTTGGTTGTTGGGACAAATGGGTCATTACTGTCGAGATATACCACATCATTACCCGACAGGTTGATACGTGCCTCCAAAATTGTAAAAGAGTTCTCCTTGTTATCCATACCCAACATAAGCAGATACACATCGTGTGTAGCACGCTCCATAGATGTACCCCACAAGGTACTCTTCAAGGTGCCATTCAAATCTGAACCAAGTACAAAAGTATAGTCCGACTTGAACTCCACAGTTTTACCCTCCATAAGGTAGGTATCATTATTAGCCGGAGAAATGCTCTCAACGAGCCACTTGCCCTGCAACACCTCATCATAGTTTAGGACATTCTCATTCTTCTTGCAAGATGAGAATACCAAAGCCGAACACAACGCAACGGCCAGCAACATAAAAAATCTTTTCATATCAAATTTGTTTTAGTTATTTTATTCAATAGTTCTTCAACGATAATAACGCACCGCAGTGCAACTTTATTTTGCGCTTCGCGCCGCTTTTCGTCAAATTATGCGACAAATATACTAAATGCTGATTTGGTAGGCAAATTTTCGTCGCCCTACTGTTGTATAACGCTCTGCACTACATACCCATCTGCTTGGCCAATTGCTTATTGTACTCGTACTTGCCGTCGGTCAAATCTTCGATAGAGAGACTCTCGTAAACGAGCGTATAACCGCCGCCCTCCCACGTAGAGTAGGTCTCCTCCTCATAGAAGAATGCCAGGCGATTATTCTTCTGCCAACTCATTGTAGAGTATGCCGAGCCGAGTTTAGTCACTTGATAGCGGCCCTCCCAATCGGCTGCAATCTTGGCAGAAGTAGCATAGTCAGCCTCACTCTCAAGAGCCTTGTAATAGATACCCACGTTGGTACGCTGCGGGCCGAACGGTACCGACTGCAACAACAGATAGACATCCTTACCGTCGCTCACTCGGCGTGCGGGCAACAACATAACCTCACCGTTGCAGGCGTTGTTCTTTGACTCCACACCGTTATTCGCAGCACCCGAGAATGCCATCTTGTCCCACTTACCTGCTCCTTTGGCTACGTCGCTATACTTGAATATATTGAACTGACGACCGCCCGAGATACGAGAACTAATCAGCACGCTACCATCGGGTAACTCCTCGACCTTCGCCTCATCGGCACCCTGCGGGATGGGAGATACCTCAACGCCACCCAAGACACGCCAATCGCCACCGAAGTTATCAGAATAGAGCACGAAATTCATCCAAGGGCCCTTGACGGGCTGCACCAAAACTGCACAATACAAGCGATAGAATTTACCCATCTTGATGTTACGGCTCTGCAGGATTCTACCCGATGCCACAAACATCGAATTAGCAGGGCCCAGCGGGCTATTGTCGAACTGCTCGTAAATACTCTCCGAGATATCGACAGGCTCACTCCACGTATTGCCATAATCGCCACTGTAAAAACGAGCGATAGATTGGTGGTGGTGACGTGTACCCTTTATGTAAGAGACATTTCCAGCGCAACTCAACACCATCATCTGGCTATTCTCTCTGTCGGCTACGATAGCGGGGTCTCCGAAGGCCACATTCATAAAGTTGGGCGAATTCTCACCTTGTCCCTCGGCCAACAGATATGTCTTACCCCACTTTTTACCGTTATTACGGCTCGTACGATAGACCAAATCAATGCGGCCATTAAGCACAACTCCAATATCCTCGCGACTGAAACGGTAATCGCACACCGTAACCAAATCGCCATTCGATGCAGTTGCTATGGCGGGGATACGGAACGGAATACACTTCGTATCGGGTTTGATATATAACTCTCGGCGAGTCGGATTCTCGTTCTTGGTCGCAGCAGAATCCTCAGCAGCACCCTGTGCAAACGAGGTTACGACAAACGACATCAGCAAAAACGACAACAGATACTTTTTCATATTTGATTTATTAAAACTAAACTAATTCAACGATTCAATCTTATACTCTCCACCCTTCTTGGTCGGGAATTTTGCCACGAAGAAGTTACCCTCCTTCACAGCCTCAATGCCTGCGACCTTAAACGGCGACAATGCTCGTACTACACAAGGCTGGCCCTCGATAGAGAGAATTTTACCGCCCTCGACCTTGCCCTCGGTCCACTGCAAATCGACCTCAAAGGCTCCTCGGGCACGCAGACCACGATAACTACCCTCGCTCCACGCCGTAGGCAATGCTGGCAGAAGGTCGATACTGCCGTGATGGCTCTGCAACAACATCTCGGCTACACCCGAGATACCGCCGAAGTTACCATCAATCTGGAAAGGCGGGTGAGCATCCAACAGATTAGGATATGTTCCACCTCCCGTAGCATATTGCGTACGACCATCATCGACATAGTTGAGCAACATACGATAGATGCTATATGCGTGGTCGCCATCCAGCAATCGAGCCCACAGATTTACTCTCCAGCCTGTTGACCAGCCCGTAGCCTTATCGCCTCGCAGCTCCAATGAGCGAGCCGATGCCGCAGCCAATTCGGGAGTCTTCTCGGGTGTAATGTGGCTACCAGGGAAAAGGCCTATCAGGTGTGATTGATGACGATGCAAAGGCTCGGGGTCCTCCCAATCGTAATACCACTCCTGCAAATTGCCCTTATGGCCAATCTGATAGGGATAGAGACGTTTCATCACATCTGCTATCTTCTTCTGCAACTCCTCGTCTACACCCAACACCTCGGCAGCCGATGCCGTAGCCGACAGACACTCACGGATGATTGCCAAATCGCACGTCGTACCATAAGCCGTCGGGCCAGCATAGCCGTCAGGAGTACGGAAGTAGTTCTCGGGCGATGTAGCGGGCGATGTAATCAGGTTGCCGTTTTTATCCTCAACGAGCCAATCCAAGCAGAACTCGGCAGCACCCTTCAACAAGGGATAGCCTCGCTCGGCCAAGAACTCCTTATCCAACGTAAACTGATAGTGCTCCCAAAGGTGAGTCGATAACCACGCACCACCCATAGGCCAGCAAGCCCACGAGGGGTCGCCCCAGAACTCTCCTACGGGATTCGACATAGCCCATATATCGGAGTTATGACAAGTCACCCAACCGCCACAATCGTAGTAGTTGCGAGCAGAGTATTTACCCGTCTGTGCAATATTACCGATGAACGACAACAGAGGCTCGTGCAACTCCGAAAGGTTGAGCACCTCGGCAGGCCAATAGTTCTCCTCGGTGTTGATATTTACGGTATAGTTACTATGCCAGGGGGCTGTCATATTGTCGTTCCATATACCCTGCAGATTCATTGGCACTCCCGTTGTACGTGATGCCGAAATCATCAGGTAACGACCAAATTGGAAATACAACATCTCCAAATTATTATCCTTCGTGCCCGCAGTCATTGCCTTAAGTCGCTCATCGGTAGGAAGTGGCGACACCTCGCTCTTTGCTCCCAACTGAACATCGACTCTATCGAAGAACGATGCAAAGTCCTCAACGTGACGACGACGCAACTGCTTGAAAGAGTACTTATCGGCTGCTGCCATACGCTCGGCTGCAATAGCCGCGTGGTCGAGGCCCTCCTTTGCGGGGTCCTTATCGAATCCGTTGAAACTTGTAGCAGCCGTCACAAGCAATACCACACGACGGCAATCCTTCAACTGCAACTTGCCATCCTCGCTTACCACCTGACCATCGCACTCCACAGGCTTTATCATTGTCGTGAAGCGCATTCCGCGATTCTCATCCCACGAGATGGCTTTATGATACGAAATATGGTAAGGGGCATAACCCTCGGCCACAAGCATATCCTGCTCGGAGCGGGTAGTAAAGCGCAACTTGCTGTCGAATGAGAGTTCGCCGTTTATCTTCTTATCGCCCTCGGCCTTGAGTTCTACGACCATAGCCTTGTCGGGATACGACACAAAATAGGTGCGGCTATATTGAGTATTGTCAGCCGAGTAGGCCACCTTCGACAGAGCCTTGCTGATATCCAACTCGCGCGAATAGCCACTCACCTCGCCAACATCGGCGAAATCAATCAACAACGAGCCCATAGGCAGATAGAACTCCGAGAAACTACCCTGCAGACGACGTTGCAGACGGTTTGCCTCGGCATAATCCTCCTTAGCGAGGGCATCACGCACAGCCTGCAGACCCTCCTTGGCGGCAAGAGTATCGACATTGACATCGAAAGGCTCGCCCGACCACAAAGTCATATCATTGAGGTCGATACGTTCGCGCTTAACTCCACCATAGATGATGGCACCCTGCTGACCATTACCCATCACCAGCGACTCAATAAACACCTCGGCCGGCTTGTCATACCACATAAGCCAACGTGCATCCGACGGCTTCTCACCGCAAGCGACCAATGACAAGATTGCACACAATGCAACTGTCTTAAAAATAGATATACACTTCACTCTATAAAAAATTAGGTTAGACATTTTAATATCGTGGCATAATGTTAATAGCCACACATATTACAAATATACATCATTTTATTCTAAATTTAGCACTACTACGCGCAAGATGTTAGATTTATCAGTTTTTTTTCTTAATTTTGTAGAGATATAGTTTTCTTAAACACGCTTTTTATGAGTAAGGTTGTCACTTTTGGAGAGATTATGTTGCGTCTGGCAACACCCGCATATCTTCGTTTTTCACAAACCGACACATTCTCGGCCACCTTTGGCGGAGGCGAGGCTAACGTAGCAGTATCGTTGGCGAATTATGGTGTGGAGGTCGATTTCGTAACCCGTCTGCCACAAAACGATATAGCCGCTTCGTGCTTAGCAGAACTGCGTAAGCGCAATATCGGAGTCAGCAATATCGTTTATGGTGGTGAGCGTCTCGGTATCTATTTCCTTGAAACGGGAGCGGTAGCACGCCCCAGCAAGGTGGTTTATGACCGCGCACACTCCTCGATTTCGACCATCGAGCGAGGTATGATAGATTGGGATAAGGTATTCGAGGGTGCCGACTGGTTCCATTGGACAGGTATCACACCCGCCATCAGCGCATCGGCAGCCGAGGTCTGCCTCGAGGCGTGTCAAGCGGCCAACCGATTGGGCATAACCGTATCTTGCGACCTCAACTACCGCAAAAACCTCTGGAAATATGGCAAGTCGGCATCGGAGATAATGCCTGCACTTGTGGAGTGTTGCGACGTCATACTCGGCAACGAGGAGGATGCCGAGAAGGTCTTTGGCATCAAGCCCGAGGGCTTTGACGTGACGGCAACCGAAGGCAAGGTCGATTCTGCGGCATTCCGCAGCGTATGCGAGCAACTTATGGCACGTTTCCCGCGAGCAAAGAAGGTTATAATCACCTTGCGTGGCTCAATCAACGCCAACCACAACACTTGGGGCGGAGTATTGTTCGACGGCGAGACTCTTTACGAGTCACCTCGTTACGATATAACCCACATAGTTGACCGCGTGGGCGGAGGAGATTCGTTTATGGGAGGATTGATTTATGGTCTTCGTGAATACAAGGATGATAAGCGCGCTCTGAACTTCGCCGTTGCGGCATCTTGCCTGAAGCACACCATCTACGGAGATTTTAACCTTGTGACAGTTGCCGAGGTCGAAAATCTGATGAAGGGCGACGGCTCGGGCCGAGTATCGCGATAACGCCTAAACAATAACAGTAAAAAAACACGAAAAAGAGATATTTATGGCACGTTTTACAAAGATAGATGTACTCTCGACTATGCAACTTACGGGTATGGTGCCCGTATTCTACAACGCCGACCTCGAGGTGGCAAAGCAGGTCGTTAAGGCTTGCTATGAGGGTGGCGTCCGTGCATTTGAATTTACAAACAGAGGAGACTTTGCTCACGAGATTTTCGGCTCGCTGAACAAATGGGCAACAAAGGAGTGCCCCGATATGATACTTGGCGTGGGTAGCGTTGTCGATGCACCTACGGCTGCGCTCTACATTCAGTTGGGAGCAAACTTCATCGTCGGGCCGTTGTTCAACCCCGAGATAGCAAAGGTCTGCAACCGTCGTGCTATACCCTACACTCCTGGCTGTGGCTCGGTCAGCGAGATAGGCTTTGCTCAGGAGGCTGGTTGCGACTTGGTAAAGATATTCCCCGCAGGTAACGTGGGTGGCCCCTCGTTCGTCAAGAATATCAAGGCGCCTATGCCCTGGTCGATGATTATGGCTACGGGAGCCGTTGAGCCCGAGGAGGAGAATCTCACAGCGTGGTTCAAGGCGGGAGTAACGGTAGTCGGTATGGGCTCTAAACTCTTCCCCAAAGAGGCTATCGCACAAGGCGATTGGAAGGCCATCAGCGATAAGTGCCGCTACGCACTCGACATCATAGCAAACGTAAAAAAGTAAATCTAACAAAACCTAAAACAATATGACTAACACGACTCAAAACAAGCCTACCTCCTATCGTTGGGTGATATGTAGTCTGCTCTTTTTTGCGACTACAATCAACTACCTCGACCGTCAGGTGCTGTCGCTCACTTGGGAGGATTTCATTCGCCCCGAATTCCATTGGACCAACTCTCACTATGGCTGGGTAACGGGTATATTCTCGCTGGTCTATGCCATCGCGATGTTATTTGCTGGCCGCATCGTCGACAAACTCGACACAAAGAAGGGTTATATGTGGAGCATAGGTATTTGGTCGGTAGGTGCTTGCGTGCACGCGCTGTGTGGCGTGGCAACCGAGTGGGTTGTTGACCTTCCCAATGCCGAGGCTCTGCGTGCGGTTGTCGACAATGCCGAATTGGTATCGAAGATTGCACTTGTTTCGCTCACCTTCTTCATCATTGCCCGCTGTGTGTTGGCTGTAGGTGAGGCGGGTAACTTCCCTGCAGCAATCAAGGCTACAGCCGAATACTTCCCCAAGAAAGACCGCGCCTATGCTACAAGTATCTTCAACGCTGGCTCTACCATCGGCGCATTGTTGGCACCGTTCACAATCCCCGTATTGGCTGCAAAGTTCGGCTGGGAGGCTGCATTTATCATCATCGGTGCATTAGGCTTTATATGGATGGGCTTTTGGCAGTTTCTCTACAAGAAACCCGAAGCAAATCCAATGGTCAATGCTGCCGAGTTGGCATACATCAATTCGGACTCTGCCGATGAGGCCGCTGCCGCACAAAAGGCCGCCGAGGAGGCTGCCAAAGCCCCGAAGGTGTCGCTCTGGAAGTGTTTCAGTTATCGTCAGACCTGGGCTTTTATCTCGGGCAAGGCTATTGCCGACGGTGTTTGGTGGTTCTACCTGTTCTGGATGCCTTCATACCTGAAGAATGCTTGCGGAATGTCATCGACAAGTTTCGAGTTCCAATTGGCGTTGGGCGTATTGTACCTCATCGTGATGATTTCTTTGGTGGGCGGTTATCTGCCGACTATCTTTATCGAGAAATATAAGATGAATCCCTATGCGGGACGTATGCGTGCTATGCTTATCTTCGCATTCTTCCCCTTGTTGGCCCTATTGGCGCAACCGCTGTCACAATACTCTTACTGGTTCCCCGTAGTGATTGTCGGTATCGCTGCTGCGGCTCACCAATCGTGGTCGGCTAACATCTTCTCTACCGTAGGCGATATGTTCCCCAAGTCGATGATTGCAACCATTACGGGTATCGGCGGTATGGCAGGCGGTGTCGGCTCATTTGGCATACAGTTGGGTGCAGGTAAACTCTTCGACTACGCCGAGCAGAGCAATATGGCATTTATGGGCTATACGGGTATCGAGGCTGGTTATATGATAGCCTTCTCGTTCTGCGCCGTAGCCTATTTGGCAAGTTGGTCGGCAATGAAGGCCTTTGTACCTAAATACAAGCCGATTGTATTGTAATAAATATTTTATACCACACAAAAAGGCTGCACCCAAAGTGGATGCAGCCTTTTCTATTACTATACAAGCAGAACTACTTTGTTACAGTATATGTTCCGCTCTCGTATGTCTTCGACTCTGTCTCACCCGGAAGTGTAACAGTAGCCTTTGCACCTTCGGGGATAGTGAACTCCCAAATCCACTTGTCACCCTCATACTTCCAAGCACTCTTGATAAGGCCAGCAGCAGAGTTATACTCGGCAGTCAAGTGACCCAAACGCTTGTCGGGAACGGGCTTCATAATGATATGCTTGAAACCAGGGGCTGTGGGGTCGGCAGCGATACCAGCGGCAGTCTCCCAAATCCACTCGCATACACAACCGTAAGCGTAGTGGTTGAAACTGTTCATACCACGCGGGCCCATACCCTTGTCAGCCATATAACTGTTCCAACGCTCCCAGATAGTGGTAGCACCATTATCTACAGAATACAACCAACTCGGGTTCTTACGCTGGAAGAGGAGTTCGTAAGCGATATCCTCCATACCGTTCTCGGTAAGAGTCGCCATCAAGATTGATGTACCCAAGAAACCTGTCTGCAAACAATTGTCGTGGTCAACGAAGTTCTGACGCAAGCGTGCAATCATCTTTGCCTTAACCTCACCCTCTACAATGTTGTTCTTGAGAGCGAACAACGCAGGAGTCTGCATAGTGTTAAGAATCTCGGTCTTGAAAGTACCGTCGGACTTGAGGAATGTCTTCTTGATATACTCCTTTGCCTCCTCGGCCATCTTCTTATAAGGCGCAGCATCACGGCCTGTAGCCACAGCCATATCGGCCATCATTGTAGCGTCAATAGCCCAATATGAAGCGCTCAAATAGTTCCAATAGTCAATAGCCTCGGGCATAATCTTACCATCCTTGCGGTGCAAGCCACCACAAGTCTCCAAAGGCTCATAACTCAACCAGTCTGCCCACTGATAGTTACCGTTCTCGGCAACGAGAGCCTCGTGGTTGTACTTTGTCTCGTAGATGTGGTTCATAAAGAGATTCATAGACTCCCAGTTCTCGTCCACAATCTGCTTGTCGCCAAACTGCTTCCATACTGTCCAGGGCACGATGATACCAGCGTCGGCCCAACCCAAACGCATCTTCTCGTTACCATACTGAGCAAAGGGAGCAACACCGGGGAAGCCACCCAACTCGTTCTGGCTATCACGCATATCGCGCATCCACTTGTGGAAGAAATTCAGCGTATTGGCGAAGAATGTACCTGTCTCGGCAAACACCTGTGTATCGGCAGTCCAACCCAAACGCTCGTTACGCTGCGGGCAGTCGGTAGGTACAGAGAGGTAGTTAGACAACTGGCCCCAATATGTATTAGAGATAAGTTTGTTTACAGACTCGTCACCTGTAGTAATCTTACCTGTCTCCAAATTCTCGGCAATAGAGGTAACGGGGATAGTAGCGATAGACTTGATAGTCACGTCATCGGTAGCAGTGATTGACGCAAAACGGTAACCGTAGAATGTACGAGTAGGATGATACTTAACATACTTGTTGCCAGCGCCGAATGTATACTTCAAGATGAACGCAGTAGCGGGAGTACGAAGGTTTGTACGGTGTACGCTACCCTCGGGACCATCCATACCACGGCTCTGTGCACCATTACCATCGTTGAGCAACTCACCAGGCAAGCAGGTCAATACTGTACCCTCCTTAGCCTTAAACTCAAATGCGGGAATACCAGCGCAGTTCTGACCGAAATCTACAACCAAAGTCTCACCAGCCTTAACTGTGATAGGCTCACCTGCGGCAAACTTCTGCAAGATAACAACCTTACCAAACTCCTTATCCTTGGCACCCTCAACATCCTTCCAAGTATAGGCCTCAACGGGGCTCAATGTAAGGTCGTGACGAAGATAAATCTCAGCACCGTTTGTGGGCAAAATCTCACCCTTGAACTCCTTGTTCTCCTCGGGAGTAGAGAGTTTCTCAGGAGTCTCGTAACCCATCAAAACGCGAGCATCATACTCCTCACCGTCGAAGATAGCAGAGTGCTGAACGGGGCCAGCTATACCTGCCTTCCAATTCTCGAGGTCAGTACCATAAAGTTTCTTTGAGCCATCGGCATAGGTAAGTTCCAATACGCCTCGGAAAGCACACTTTGTACCATAGAAACCGTTACCGCCAGGAGTCACAATCTTGTCACCCCACCAACCTGGAGTCACCTGTGCAGAGAGTACGTTCTCGGCTCCAGCACCACACTTGAAGGCCTCGGTAAGGTCATAGGTAAACGAACGACGAGTCTTGAAAACGTGAGTAAAACCAGGCTTCAAATACTCCTTACCTACGGGCACACCATTAAGGTAGATTTCATAAACGCCAAGGCTTGTAGTCATCCATTTTGCAGCGACAACCTCCTGGTCGTTCTTAACTGTAGAGAGGAACCAACTTGCGCCATCGGCAGCACGGTCCTTGGTCTCCTTTCTATTCGTCACAACGGGGGCATCAACAGCCGAAATCCAGATTGAATTCTCCCAAGCAGATGCATCGAGGGCCTCGGTAAGTTGCCCTACTTCTGTCGCAGCATTTGAACTGCAATTAACAAATAATCCAGCAGTCAAAAATGCAGCAAGAATAGTTAAAAGTCTAAATCTTGTCTTCATAAAATATAATTTTTAGTTAGATTTTCGTAAATAAGGCTCATTCTTTAGACAAATGTATATCTAAAAATTAAATTTTACAACTTATTACCACAGAATCCATTCTTTGAGAATCTATTTTGCGCATTGCTCCCGATTCTCTATCGCCCATTCAATCATCGGTTGCAGACGTTGCATAAACGAGTATCCCAAATCAGAGAGTTGATACTCGACACGGGGCGGAACTTCGGGATAAACCTCGCGTGTTATCAAACTCATCGTTTGCAATTTACGAAGAGTCTGCGTCAGCATCTTCTGCGACAGGTCGGGGATAGCCCGTTGTAATTGGTTAAATCGCATCACCTGCTCTGCCTGCAGATGGTACATTATCAAAATAGACCATTTGTCACAAACTTGCGAGAGAATATCTCTCACAGGGCAAAAATTTTCATATTTTTTCATATCAGCAAATTATTAATTACCAACAATCGTTACCCATAAGTAACTATCTAACAGCGAAGTGCCCTCTTGCGAGAGTTTACTCTCTATTATATATTTGCATATACAAAAGTAATAAACTTTCTTTTAGTAACAAACAAAAAACTATTAACAAATGAAACAGGTTGAAAAAATTTCAGGCGGCCAAAACTTCACTGCCATAACAGTTGGCAACTTATCGGAGTTGAGTAATTATGTCCTAACCCTATCTCCCGAGGTCCAGATTCCTGGCAAGGTATTTCTTGGTGGAGCATTAAACACCACAGGGGCCGAGATTTCGTTACAAAGTTTTGCCGTAGGCTCACAAACAGGATTCCTGCACAAACACAAAAATCACGAAGAGATATATCTCTTTATTGCAGGCAAGGGCGAGTTTCAGGTTGACGGCGAAATTTTCACTGTAGGAGAAGGTAGCCTCGTACGTGTAGCACCCGAAGGCATCCGTTCGGTAAGAAATACGGGCGATGTAGAATTAGTGATGTTATGTATACAATATACAGCCAATCGTTTCACGGCGGAGGATGCAGCCGATGGCGATATATTGGCAGACGAGGTCAAGTGGTAATATTCTTGACACAAATAAGTATTCAAAGGGTTGTTCAATTAGCGTATTGAGCAACCCTATTTCTATTTTTAGAATGATATAAATTCTTCTTTTTTTGACACATCTTTTTCTATGATTGCAAATTTCATATAAAATAGTTAATTTTGTTTTGAATATGCCTCTCTTAGACTTAAGTGTCTTAGGCTTTGATTATGGGGTTATACCGCAAATCCGATAATCGCAAGCGGCACATCGCACTATTAAATTTAATAATACTATTGATATGAAGAAGTTTCATCAACTTTTAATTGCAATCTGCGTTTTAGGATTGGGGGCTTGTTCCTCATCGGAATTTGAGCGCAATTTCCAGACACCGCCAGAGGATGTACAGACGGCAGTCTATTGGTATTGGATTTCGGGAAATATTTCGAAAGAGGGTGTTATCGATGACCTACACGCTATGAAGCGCGCGGGAATCAATCGTGCATTCATTGGCGACATTGGTCAAGACGGACTCTACACCGAGCGCAACGTCAAGATTTTCAGCGACGAGTGGTGGGAGGTTATGCACACCGCGCTAAAGACGGCTACCGAACTCGGCATCGAGATAGGTATATTCAACTCTCCGGGTTGGAGTCAGTCGGGAGGCCCTTGGGTTAAACCCGAAGAGGCTATGCGTTACCTGGCATCTTCACAAGCCATCGTAACGGGAGCACAGAAGGTGAATATCAAGTTGGAGCAACCAACCAAAGATTTTCAGCACGTTCGTACCATAGCATACCCCGCTCCGCAGGGTATGACGCAAGGCGTAAAGACGGCTGATATGAAGGTAACACTACCCAAAGGTGTAAAGGCTTTGACAGAATTGAAGGGTGGCGAGCCTAACGAGATATCGCTCTCATTGGCTGGTCAGCCCCTTACAGCACGTTCGCTTACAATCTACCCATCTCGCAAGCCTATGCTGACGACAGCGCATTTGCTGGCGAAGGTCGATGGCGAGTTCAAAACGATTGCCGACTTCAAGATTGACCGTTCGAACGAGAATCTCAACGTAGGTTTCACTCCCTACGCTCCCATTACTGTTGCGTTGCCAGCAACAACAGCATCGGAGTTTAAGTTGGTGATGGAAGCCACAGGTCAGGCTGGCGGAATCGAGGATATTGAGTTATCGCCCTCACCCCGCATCTCATCTTATGCCGAGAAGACTTTGGCCAAGATGTGCCAGACTCCTCTACCCTATTGGGACCATTATATGTGGGCTGCCGAGCCGAAGTTGGACGATGCAGCATACGCTATTGACCCCGCAAAGGTTATCGACATCAGCGACAAGGTTGCGACTGACGGCACTCTGGCTTGGGATGCACCCGAGGGAGAGTGGGTTGTTTTGCATACAGGTATGACACCCACAGGTGTAACGAACGCTCCTGCAACTCCCGAAGCAACAGGACTTGAGATTGACAAGATGAGCCGCGACCACGTAAAGACTCATTTCGATGCATATATAGGCGAGATTCTGCGCCGCATCCCCGAGAAGGACCGCAAGACATTCAAGGTTGTCGTACAGGATAGTTACGAGACAGGTGGACAGAACTTTACCGATGATATGATTAAGGAGTTTGAGGCTACTTTCGGCTACTCGATGTTGCCATACCTGCCCGCCTACTATGGCTATGTGGTGGGTGACGAGCAGAAGAGCGAGCGTTTCTTGTGGGATTTGCGTCGCTTTATTGCTGACCGTGTGGCTTATCAGTATGTAGGCGGATTGAAAGAGGTGAGCAATGCTCACGGCCTTACCACTTGGTTGGAGTGCTACGGCCACTGGGGATTCCCTGGCGAGTTCTTGCAGTACGGCGGACAGTCTGACGAGATTGGTGGCGAGTTCTGGAGTGTCGGCGAGTTGGGCGACATCGAAAACCGTGCGGCATCATCTTGCGGCCACATCTACGGCAAGCGTCGCATCTGGGCCGAGTCGAACACATCGGGAGGCCCTGCCTACTCACGTTCACCGATTGATATGAAGCAACGCACCGACCGTTTCTTCACCGAGGGTATCAATGCTACGCTGTTGCATCTCTACATCCAGCAGCCCGACAAAGAGCGTTATCCGGGCATCAATGCTTGGTTCGGCAATGAGTTCGACTCGCACAATACCTGGTATTCGCACCTCGACCTCTTCACATCGTATGTCAAGCGCTGTAACTATATGTTGCAGCAGGGCTTGAATATGGCTGACGTTGCATACTTGATTGGTGAGGATGCTCCCAAGATGACAGGTTTGCAGAGCCCTGCCTTGCCAAAGGGTTATCAGTTCGATTACATCAATGCCGAAGTTTTGATGTTGGGTGCAAACGTAGCGCAGGGCAACATCGTATTGCCTCACGGCACTACATACCGAGTATTGGTTTTGCCGCCGATTGACAATATGCGCCCCGAGTTGCTCGAGAAGATTAAGACTATGGTAAATGACGGTGCTGTGGTTTTGGGCACACCTCCGACACACTCTCCGAGTCTGCAAAACTACCCCACTGCCGACGCAAAGGTAGAGGCTATGAGCCGCGAATTGTGGGGCGACTGTTTCGACAAGAAGGGTGTTAATCAGTATGGCAAAGGCCGTATCTTCAACGGCTACTCGCTGGAAGAGGTGTTTGCAGAGATTGGCCTTGCTCCCGACTGCGCTCTGGAGGCAAAACTTCCCGTATTGTATAACCACCGCTCGACTATGGGTGCCGAGATTTACTTTGTATCGAATCAGAGCAACGAGCCGATTGAATTCGCTCCTACATTCCGCGTAAGCGACAATATGCGTCCCGAGTTGTGGGATGCCAAGGATGGCTCGATTCGCGCATTACCCGAATATGAGGTTACAGCAGAAGGTGTGAAGGTACCGCTCAAGTTAGACGAGTTGGGCAGTTGCTTTATCGTATTCCGCCAGAATGGCATTACGACAAGCGAGAGCAAGAACTACCCCGAGCCGACAAAGGTAGAGGCTGTTGATGACGAATGGAATGTAGCGTTTGAGGGCAAACTCTCATCGCACGACGACATCACGCTCTCGACACTTGTCGATTTGTCGAAGAGCGATGATAAGGAGTTGCGTTACTTCTCGGGAACGATGAACTACACAACAAACCTCAACATCGCAGAATCGAGCGAGCGCACGGTTTTGGATTTGGGCCGCGTAGAGTGTATGGCTAAAGTCTATGTGAACGACACCTATGCTGGCGGTGTATGGTGCGAGCCCTTCAAGGTTGATATCAGCGAATATGTTAAGCAGGGAGAAAACACTCTGCGCATCGAGGTTGTAAACAAGTGGGTTAACCGCATCGTTGGCGACTTGCAGTTGCCCGCCGAGGAGCGCAAGATTTCACTTACGGCTAATCCATACGGTGCTCACTCCGACATTCCCGCATCGGGACTTATCGGCCCCGTGAAGGTGGAGCAGTATTAGTTACCAAATATCATAAAACAGAATAGGCTGCCAATCTTCTGGCAGCCTATTCTATTTCTTTAATATTGGGTAATTATATACCAAATTACACAACCGTAGGTTGTACCTCATTCGGAGCCTAAAAAAGGCGACCAAAGCCCCTGCCTGAGGCGGGGGTTGGGGGTGGGTCAGACTTGTAAATGCGGCTAAAAGCCGCAACGTAGGCTTAAAGGAGCAAAACGACTTAATAGTAGTGTAATATGCTATGTAAGCACCTAATGTTGTATGTCATTACGAGGAGGACTTTAGTCCGACGTGGTAATCTCCTTCACTCCTGAACGTGGGAGATTCCCACAGTCGCTACGCTCCTTCGGAATGACAAACGATTTATTTCTGTTTTATTTTACGGTACAGGGTCATATCCACTTCCTCCCCAGGGGTGACAGCGCAACAAACGCTTTATCGTCAGCCAACTACCCTTTATCGGGCCATATTTCTTCAAGGCCTCGACAGCATACTGCGAACAGGTAGGGGTAAAACGGCACGCAGGCGGCGTGTAGGGCGAAATGCAGTATTGATAAAACTTGACCAATGCCAGCAACGGCAAGGCAAGCAATCGTTTAAGAGCGCTTGATAACTTGTTCCAAAACTCGTTGCACGGCATACTCTATAGTTTTATATGAGTGACACTCCTTGGCAGAATAGACTATCGCCAACTCTACACTCTGGCCATTGCTTGCAAGATGCTCAACCAGCGCACTTCGATTCAGACGATATGCCTCGCGCATACGACGCTTCAACAGATTACGCTTATTGGCTCGCTTGTGAAAGCGCTTGGGCACCGAGAACATTATCTTGACACACTCCGATGAGTGCTTCGGCTCCTCTGACGCAGGCTCCGCGACAGCGTGAATCAAGAAATTGTATCGAAACGGATAGACAAAACCGCTCTTGCCCTCACCGAATAATCGGCGAATGGCAGACAATGAGCGCAAGCGCTCAGCGCGTGATAGAGAGTTGTCAAGCATCCGTCAATTTTCTTTTTCAGTGCATTCATAGCCCTGTTCCGTCAGGCAAAAACCACCACCCGAAAGACCAAGGCTCACATCAAGCCCTATTATTTACTGCTCTTTGTAGTTGAAGAGGTACGAGTACGGCTCTTCTTTGCCAATTTGTTCTGCTGCACGCGGATAAACTCCTCTTTGGCCTCGTCGTTGTGAACCTCGACTATGGCAACATCCTCGCCGTGCTTAATCTTGTTGATGTATAAATCCAACGCCTTAGCCATAGAAGGTGCCTCGGGCGACGGAGCCGATGCCTTGACACTCATACCAGCATCCAATGCGGCACGCAATGTAGCCTCGCCAAATGTCGCGATGACGGGCAACTCCTCGACCTTGAAGTGCTCAACTACACTCTTTACATCCGACGGAGAATACAATGCCATCACATCATACTGCGAAGGCTTCAGTTCGTTCATATCGGCGGCTACGGTCTTGGCTAAAATTACGGGGTGGAAATTGAGTTTCAGTTTTGTAAGCGTATCGGGCAACTCGGGCTTGTGAGGCTCACTCAACGCCAACAACAACTGCTCACCCTTGTGCTTGATGATAAGTTCCAACAAACCTGTAAACGAACCGTCGGCAAATGAAATCTTGCGCTTACGATAGACGATATACTTCTGAAGATAAAGTGCTACGGCCTCCGTATTACATATATACTTCATTGTCTCGGGTACCGTAATGCGAGCCTCCTCGCACACCTTAAAGAAACTGTCTACTGTAGTTCGTGAAGTAAAGATAACGGCCGTATGGTCCAAAATCTCGATTCTCTGTGAGCGGAACTCTTTGAGTGATACGCCAACCACTCTAATTAGGGGTTTGTAATCTACTGTGATGCCGTACTTTTCCGACAACTCAAAAAAAGGCGATTTCTCCAGCACCGCAGGGCGGGGCTGTGATATCAATACGTTTTTTACCATTTATATATTTGTTATTTACCTATCTCAAGCGAGTCGCAATTTGCCACACAAGTGTAAAGGGCAAAATTTCGACGGCGCAAAGGTACAAAATCCAATGCAAAATTGAAACTTTTTTAGAAATAAAGAGTTCAATACTCTCTTTGGCATATAATAATAGGGTTGCAGCGATGGCTGCAAGGCCTACATTCATCCATATTTGATAGCCACCACCATAGCCTAATAGCGCAATAAGCATCAGCGGAGCAGCCATAACAACACATAGCACGAAGTATATCAGGCGTATGCGGATAAGCGCAGATATTGTAGATATAGATTGAGTTACGATGCCGACAGCAGCGAGTATAACGCTCTGCATAATCAGAATAATGAAGAAAACTCCAACACTCAAAGGTAACGCATAGAGAGCAAGATTCTGTTCGATGCCCAACTCCTCACCTCGGCCTGTATTTACCCACACAAAAGCAATCATACCGACAAAAGCGACGCCCAATAAGAAAAGTTTACCCAAAAAGCCATTAAATATCTCACTTCGACGACGCTCGACAACCTTTTCTGACAAAATCACGTTTCTACGGAACACCGAAAACATAAGAGCAATCACATCCTCGAAGTAGCGGTATATACAAAACAGGTATCCTACTACTATTGCAACAAGAAAGAGATTAAGGACAACACCAGTCAGCACCTCCATATAGCCCGACATCGCAAATGCATCCTTGGTCATAACACCCTGCTCGGCCGCAAACTGCATAGCATCGGCCACATCGGCAGGCAGAGATGATGAAGAGATATCTATAGGCAACAATGCCGAAGAAGCATCAGCACTCTCGACAACTGCAGAAAGCGAATCCGTCGCCTCCATATCCAGCGGCGTAACATTATAGGCTAACGATGTCTGACTACCCAGAACATCTGCAGCCTCACCATCGGTATATGGCTCACGCATTCGTTGCCATTGGTCAGTGATTTCACCAAACGTAGCATCCGAAGCAGCCTCATCACCTATGGGGTAACGGGCCGAAACAGAGTCGGGGTGCTCAAGAGAACCCGTCCAGCGCTCCACACGACGACGCAATGCATACTCCGAGAGAGTATCCAAACCGTATGTCTGCAACTTTTCGACCTGTTCAACCATTACTCAATGACACGTTTTAATGTTATACGGAATGTTGTACCAACGCCAACCTCCGACTTGGCAACTGCAATTTTACCGTGATGATAATCCTCGACAATACGACGCGAGAGCGAGAGTCCCAAACCCCAACCTCGAGTCTTGGTCGTAAAACCAGGTGAGAATATCTTCTTCCAATTACCCTTTGGAATACCTTTGCCTGTGTCCTTTACATCTATAATAACCGACTTATCGGTAGACCACACATAGACATCTATCTCACCGTGCCCCTGCATAGCATCCAAGGCGTTCTTCATCAGATTCTCGACCACCCACTCAAAGAGTGCGGCATTGAGGTTAGCCTTAACGGGCGCTATAGCCAAGCCGTTGTACGACAAGGTCACATTACGCGGTATGCGCTTACGGAAATACATAACCGACTCGCCCACCACCTCGTTTACGTTCATCGGCGAGAGATGAGTCTCGGAGCCTATCTTAGAGAAGCGGTCGACGATTTTCATCAGATGAGTCAAATCCTTATTCATCTCGTCGATGGCCGTAGGGTCCACCTCCTGCGCACGCAGATACTCAACCCAACCAAGCAATGACGAAATGGGGGTACCCAACTGATGGGCCGTCTCCTTGGCAAGGCCAATCCACACACGGTTCTGCTCATCCTGCTTGGTAGAGCGGAGTGCTATGTAGGTGAAAATCACAAATATTGCGATAATAAGCCACTGCACATAGGGGAAGTAATACAAAGCCGACAACAACTGCGAGCGACCATAGAAAATCATATGGTAGTGACCGCTGGCCCACATCATCCTAACCGTACGGGGCGTATTCTCCTCCATCAACTCATAGAGTTTGGCACGGAAACGCTCGGGGTCATTCAGCACCTCTTCGGGGATGCGGTTGCTGGCTATGTAGTTTTGATTCTCGTCAGTAATGATGAACGGGATGTTGTTCTGCGTACTCAAGATGTGCGAGATAAGCGGGTCCACCTGATAATTACCAAAGGCATCGTGACTCACACGCTCCATCGCTGCTGCCCACAACTTAACGTCGTTCTGCTCCTTCTGGCGTAGCACCTCGGCCAGCGTATTGGTATAAATAAGCGACAAGACAGCCAATATCATACCTATCACAAGTATCGATATACGGCTGCGGAACGATATTTTTATGTTCGGGAACTTCATTGTCGCTATTTTATTTTAGGTATTATCGCCTAAATGAAGGAGATTAGTTCTTCTTGGTATCCTGTTCGCGGAGTATCTTGTCGTAACGCTCCTTATCGCCAAGCAACTCAACGGCTTTCATTACCGTGCTGTCGGCTACGAGGTTGTGCTCCACAACACCTGTGTAGTAGTTGTGACGCAAAACAACGTCGCCATTTATCAAATCGCACACCTCACGGCGATAAGTCTGCAGATTATCCGTCTTTGTATCCTTCAACTTCGACTCTATCTGCTGCAACTCCTCTGCAAAGGCGGCATCGAAACGCTCCTCCTTCGAATCACGCTTCAATGCATCGAGTGCCGCACGTGTACGCGACTTGAAAGGAACATCCTTATCCTCCATAAACTTCACAAAGTCCTCGTAATCCTTATCCGTGATAGAAAATGTACGGTTATCGACCACAAGGTTGGGATTACGGCGCACATAGCCATCGAGGAAATCCTCGATGTAACCCATATTGTAGAGCATAACGGCAAACGAACTGATATATTCGGGCTTAGTCTCAACATCGGGCATCAAACCCTTGCCATCGTAAACCTTACGGCCATTGCGAGTCTTGAACTCCTGAATCAGCGAATCGGGGATAATCTCGCGACCACTGTTATCATCGTGCGCCGAATAGTTGATGCGCTGAACGCAACGGCCTGATGGGATATAGTATTTGGCTGTTGTAAGTTTCAGATAACTATTATATCCGAGCGGCAATACCGACTGCACCAAGCCCTTACCAAACGAACGCTGGCCCATCAACACCGCACGGTCCATATCCTGCAATGCTCCGCATACAATCTCGGCAGCCGAAGCAGAGTTGCTGTTAATCAGCGCCACGATAGGCACATCGGGCAGAGTGGGATTTGCCTCGGTAACGTAAGAGCGTTTCGACTGCTCGGTGCGGCCCTTCATCGTTACGGCCTCGGTACCTTTGGGCAGGAATATCGAGAGTATCTTGACCGCTTCGGGCAGGCTACCACCTCCATTGTCACGATAGTCCAAAACAAGGCCCTTCAACTCACCCTCCTGTCGCAGACGCTCGACGGCAGCACGCATCTCATCGTAGCAACCATCTGTAAAATCGTTGTGAGAGATGTAACCAATACCCTCCTTGATATAACCTGCATAGGGAACACCAGGAATTACGATACGGGCGCGCTCAATCTCAAACTCCTCGACCTTACCCGTCATAACACGCTCGATACCCAAACGCACCTTAGTGCCAGGTGTACCCTTAAGTTTAGAGGATATTTCCGATGTGCTACATTTAGTTACATCTTCGCCCTCGATGGTGATGAACTTATCGCCAATCTTCAGCCCTGCCAAATCAGCAGGCGAGCCTTTATAGGGCTGGGCAATGACGACACCGCTACTATCACGTTTCATACGGATTGTAGAGCCGATTCCGCCATACTTACCCGTAGCCAACGTCTCGAACTGCTCCATCTCGCTCTCCGACATATATTGGGTGTAGGGGTCCAGGTTGCGCACCATACCTGCCGCACCTCCTGCCATCAACTTTTCGGGCTTGACCTCATCAACATACTGCAACGATAGTTCGCGCATCATATTGACCATAATCTCCATATTACGGCCCAATCCGAAATCATCCTTGGCAGCCCAGATACCCGTCGCTGCAACCGCTACGAGCAACACAAGGCCATATCTCTTAACTCGCTTCATCTTCACAAAATTATTATCTACACCCAGAGATTATCTTCTCCACGCACGGTACAACACTCTGGCTACGCCACGACGGATGCCTGTAATGTCAATCCACTGACCGTACTGCTCAACGGTAATCTCATCCTCGAACAACAAGAACAGACGGCTCAGGATATTGTCGGCACGAAAGACCATACGGCCCTCGCTCTCCTCCTTAAGCGTAAAGCCCGATGCGGCAAAGACCTGCAACAGATAATCACGCTCGTCCTCCATATCGCACTCTACACGTCGTGTCATAAAGCCCATACGCGGATATGCAGCCGACAAAACTACAACTGCCAAACCCAGCAACTTACCGCGTGTAGTCTGGAAATTTGCCACTATGTAATCCCACGCACTGACATCCATACCCTTGGTGGTCATTACGCTCAACCATACAATAGCCAAATACAAAACGCAAAATGCGGCGAAATATTTTAACGCCCTAACAAAGTATTTCATAATCAAATCAATAATTTATTCCACATATCTCAAGCGGATAGCAGCAGCCACACGCTCCATAAGCCACGCAGGGGTAGATGTCGCACCACAGATTCCTACGCTTTGGCACTCTTCAAACCATTCGCTCTGCAACTCAGCCTCCTCCTCGATGTTATAACTACGCTCGTTAGCATTATGACATACGTTAAAGAGCACCTTACCGTTGCTCGACTTCTTGCCACAAACGAAAATCACCACATCGAAACGCTTGGCAAACTCCGTGAGGGCCTTCTCGCGATTTGACACTCGGCGACAGATAGTATCATCGACCGTTAGCATCTTCTCATCACTCAAACGGCTCTTCATTCGCTCGGCCAAATCCCAGAACAGAGCCACACTCTGCGTCGTCTGCGAAAGGAAGAAGATAGGTCGCGTAAAGTCAATCAATTCGAGGTCCTCCTCGCGTTCGATAACGATTGTCGGGCTGGCAACCTGACCGGTGAGTCCTACAACCTCGGCGTGACCACGCTTACCAAGTATCACAACCTGGCCATTCACCTTGTGCATCTGCTCGTGTGCCACAACAACCTTGCGTTGCAACTGTGCCACAACGGGGCAGGTAGCATCTATCACACGGATACCCAACTCCTCGGCACGACGATAGGTCGAAGGTGGCTCACCGTGAGCACGGATAAAGAGGTCACGCCCCTCGAGCAAAGTCATATCATCGTGAGTGACGGTCTTTAATCCCATATCCTCCAGACGCTGCACTTCCATACGGTTATGCACAATATCTCCCAACGAATAGACTTTGCCATTCAACTCCGAAAGCGCAACTTCGGCCTTCGATATGGCTCGCACCACACCAAAACAGAATCCCGAATTTTCGTCAATCTCGATATACATCTTCGCTCTAAAATTATTCGTTTATCACCTGCTCGTAACGCTCCATAAACCACGCCATCTGCTCCTCGACGCTCATATAAGAGTTGTCCAACTCCACAGCATCATCAGCACGGCGCAGAGGCGAGATTGTACGAGTCATATCGGCATTGTCGCGCGAAATGACATTTTCCAAAATCTCATCCAGCGTCACATCATCGCCCTTGGCCTTGAGTTCAGCATATCGGCGCTCGGCTCTCACGCGGGCATCGGCTGTCATATAAATTTTCAACTCTGCATCGGGGAATACAACCGTACCTATATCGCGGCCATCCATAACAACACCTCTGTCGCGGCCCATCTGCTGCTGCATTGCCACCAACTTCTCTCTTACCTCGCGGATAGAACTTACACCACTGACGCAGTTGCTAACCTCGATAGAGCGAATCTTATCTTCGGCCAAATCGCCATTGACATATATATCGCTGGCACCACGCTTGGGGTTGAAACGGAATGTAATCTCCACATCACCGAGCAGTGCCACTACGGCATCTTCATCGACAATACCCGAACGGATAGCACCCTGCTGCAAGGCATACAGCGTAACGGCACGATACATCGCTCCCGTATCGATAAAGATGTAGCCCAGGCGTGCTGCTATGGCCTTGGCAAATGTACTCTTACCGCACGATGAGAATCCATCGATGGCGATAACTATTTTTTTAGAGGTTTTGTTTGCTGTACTCATTATTTCGGTAAAATATTAAAAAACGTAGATAGAATGGTGTAAACACCCAACACACCAATAATCACTCCCGCGACGTGATTAATCGTCAGCATATGACGCGGACGGAATCGCTTACGGAACAAATCGATGGATAGCGTCAGCGCAAACCACCAGAGCAATGCTCCCGCCAGGAAGCCCGCAATCGTAATGCCTCCACGCACGAGCGAGGCCATATCGTCGTGTGCCTGCAAGCCCACGTTGAACATAGCAAAGAACGCCAGCAGATAGGGAATCACCACCACGAAATTAGCCAACGTAAATACGAACATTGACGAAAAATCCTGCCAGGGGTCTTTCTTGCCTGCACGGTTTTTGCGAATCTGCGGCACGGGGTTCTGGAAGAATATATAGACTCCCACGATAACCACAAATATACCGCCTATGACTTGCAGAATCATACTATACTCCTCGATTTGCGCCTGCAACATCGAGTAAAAGAAGAAAGCGATGATGGCCATCAACGTATCGGCCACCGCGACTCCCATACCCGACACGAATCCCGAACGGCGATTCTTGCTCAATGTACGTTGTATGCACAATACGGCAACGGGGCCCACCGTGATGGATGAAGCCAGACCGACGCACATACCTCGGAGAAGTATTTCAAAAGTATCTATCAACATTGTGTGTGAGTGTGTGTTCTACCCTGCCCGATACATCCCAAGCAGAGTTTGCGGTTGCAAAGATAGGCATTTAATATAAAATATTAAAACCCTTGGCCGATATTCACAAAAACTTCGACAATATATTCTCAAATAACCCACCCCCGGAAGAGAGTTCGCTACTTTTTGGAGCATAAATAACACGCTTTGTGTTATGCCGATATGCGGACCGCAGAACCTGACAAATTTGTTAATAATTTATGGATAACTTTATCGCTCCCGCAAGCAGAAAAATGATAGGATAAACTATTTTTGTAACGTCAATTAAAATAAATTTATGACAGAGTTTAAGAAACAAGGACTCGACATCGAGTTGACAGAAGATATTGCACAAGGCAACTACTCAAATTTGGCCATCATTTCGCACTCTACTTCGGAGTTTATAGTAGATTTTGCGACTGTACTTCCGGGCCTTGCAAAGGCCAAAGTCAAGAGCCGCGTAATACTTACGCCCGAGCACGCCAAGCGCCTGTTACTCTCTCTGCAAGAGAATATTACACGCTACGAGAGCAACATCGGCAAGATTGAGATTCCCCAGCCTTCGCGCAACAACGAAGACCCTCTTGTGGGTATGGGCCCGATGGGTAACGCATAGGTCGCATAACAGGAAACAGAGGCGAGAGAGCGAGGGGTTTTCATTAAGGCCAACGCCTTAAAAAACGTACAAAACAAAGACACTTGTAGCACATTTTTAAGTGCAATTCATAATAATTCGGTTTTGATGTTGTGAAAGAGAGGTCGCGGATAACCGCAACCTCTCTTTGTTTTACAGTATAATCAGCCAAGCGACCTACAACACCTCGGCAACTACAAAATTACTTCCTCCGACAAATATCATATCCTCTGCGCCAGCCAACTCCTTGGCACGTGCCATTGCCTCTGCAACGCTCGGCTGAACTTCACCTTGCAGACCTGCCGCCATGGCCTGCTCGGCCAACTCCTCGGCAGGCATTGCTCTCGACACGGCAGCCTGCGTAAAGATATAATATGCCTCACGAGGCAAAAGAGGCAACACCTCATCAACATTCTTCTCGCGAGCAAATCCCAACACAACCACCTGTCGCTCATAGCGTTGCGCTGCATCCTTCAGCATCGATGCGACGTATGATATACCGTGTGCATTATGTCCCGTATCGCATACAATCCAAGGCTTCTGCCCCAACGTCTGCCAACGGCCAGCCAGGCCTGTCGATGATGCCGCCTTTGCAAAACCGTCAACAAATGCTCGGCGACTGATTGTCAGCGGTGAAGAGTCGTGCAGATAATGGATTACAGCAGCAGCCGTAACAGCATTTTTACGCTGGTACTCACCCGCCAAATCCAACTCCAAATCATATATACGGCCGTCGCACGCGCGCTCCAGTGTTATACATTGCTTTTGCTCCTCGACATTATGCTCCACGTAACGGAAACTCTCCTCGGCATAGATTACGCGTGAGCGTCCTACGGCAGCCTTAGCCTCAAAGACATCGTTATACTCGTCGTTGCTCTCGCCAATAACTACAGGCACCGATTTTTTGATTATTCCAGCCTTCTCTGCGGCTATCTCGCGCAATGTAGTACCCAGCAAATCGGTATGGTCATAACCTACGTTAGTGACAACACTCACAAGGGGCGTAATCACATTCGTAGCATCCAATCGTCCGCCAAGTCCCGTCTCGATGACAGCCACCTCGACATCGCTATATGCAAAGTAATCAAACGCCATAGCCGTTGTCATCTCAAAGAACGAGAGTTGCAACTCCTGCATCTTGGCCATATTCTTATCCACGAAATTGACCACTCGCTGCTTGGGAATCATCTCTCCATCGACACGCATACGCTCACGAAAATCCTTCAAATGAGGCGAGGTGAATAATCCTACACGATAACCTGCCTCACGCAGAACAGATGCCAAGATATGCGACACCGAACCTTTGCCGTTGGTACCTGCAATGTGAATAGTATAGTAATTACGCTGCGGATTACCCAAGTGGCGACAAAACTCCGCTACACGCTCCAGACCAGGCTTATAAGCATCGGCTCCCACATTCTGAAACGACGGGAGCGACGAAAACAGAAACTCTATAGTTTGTGAATAATTCATATTCTCACTAAAAAATTAATCTACAAGATGGTTACGGCGGCGGACACGATAAGCCACATAATAGAGCAGTGTCAGGAGAGTCAAAAGCCCAGACAAACGGCCCAGCCAATCACCATACAAGACATACATAGTCTTATCATCTCGCACCTCAATATCTTCGGTCAAAACGCCACGCTGCTCCCAATCCAAGCGCGAGGTAATGTCACCGCGAGGAGTTATAAATCCCGAAACTCCCGTATTGGCACTGCGGGCAATGGCTCGACGAGTCTCGATGGCTCGCAAACGACAGAAATCGAACAGGCGACGATGCCCAGGAGTATTACCCCACCAACCATCGTTAGACATTACAAGCATCGCATCGGCTCCCTCTCTTGCGAAACGGGCAAAGCAATCGCCATAAATTCCCTCGTAACATATTGCAGGGCCGAACTTCACACCACCCTTCTCGAAAACCGTAGCCTTATCGTTGCGACCAAGTTGGCCCGTAATACCACCCAAATCGACAAAGTTGTTCAAGAACTTGGTAAACGGCATCGCCTCGACACCTATGACAAGTCGCATCTTGTGGTGAAGATTGCTCTCACCATCACCATTTACAGCCACAGCCGAATTATAAAAATCGTAATAATATCCGTCGCCACGACGTGCTGTCTCGGATGGAGCAACACCTTTGGGATATAATTTTATTGTCGATGCTCCCGTCACAACCATTGCATCTGAGCAATGCTCATCGAGTTTCTCCTGCAAGGTCATTATATTCATCGACTGCAGCGGTTTGTCATCATTAAGTCTTTCGGGCAGAGCCGTTTCGGGCAAAACGACAACCCTCGAATCGCGCGGCACAGATGAGAACAAATCCTCGATATTCTGCATCTGCCAAGCCATATTGTCACTAAACTTTTCCTCATAACAATCGACATTGGGCTGCATTACAGAAACCTTTATCCTCTTCTCCGACGGCTCATAACTCCAATACATTGCAAGCGACACCACTATAGGCAACAGAACAACCGCCGTTGCTCGCACCACACTCCAGCGAGAACGGCAATGCCAAGCCTCGAATATCGCAATATTTGAAATCAACACCCACAACGTGCCGCCCAGATTACCCGTAAACTCATACCACTGCACAGCCCACACGTCGCCCGAGAAACCATTACCCATCGTAAGCCAGGGGAATGACAACACCTCGGCGCTGATGTAGCAATACTCAGTCAGAATCCACGAGGCAACAAGTAACGTATAGGCCACCGCCTTGTGAGCACGCTTCGAGACATAGTGGAATAGCATAAATGCCACAAGATTCCAGAACGTAGAGAATGCCGTTGCCACTATCGGGCCTATGGGAGTTGCAATCCACACCCACCATATCGTGGCAGCATTCCAGAGCACAAATGCCAACGCTGCCCAACCAGCCATACGCCACCAATCACGAGCCGAAGGGCCATACTCACGACTAATCTCGAGCAAAGGCAACAGAGCCACCAATAGAGTGAAACCGCCACCACCATACCAACCCACAGAGAGCAGCAGGGCAGACAACAGGACATATAATAGTTTTCGTTTCATAAAATATCGTTCAATCATAAAACATTATTGCAAAGATAGCACAAGGCGAGCGCAGTACAAAATTTATTTTGTAAGCGTTCATCCTACAGCCTTAAAAATACTCTTCGCGGTAGTTGTAATTATTGCGCAACGACTCAAACTCCGTTGGGCGGGCTTTCAACATCTCGCTCTCGGACGGCAAGTCGCAATAGCGCTCTATCGTTTGGCACATAGCCTCCCACGATATATCCTTTCGTTCGGCAGGTGACACTTCCGAAGGATACCACTCGGTTAGTGGAAGAGAGAATCTTCGTGCTACGGACCGCACCACAGCCATCGCAGCATTGGCCTTACCTTGAGCCGAATAGCCTGCTATATGGGGCGTTGCGACAAAGGCTTTGGCAAGGAGTTCTCTATTGATATTTGGCTCACATTCCCATACATCCAAACACAATGTCTGCTCCGCTGAGAGCAATGCTTCGGTCTGGGCAACCTCACCTCGAGAGGCATTAATCAGCGTTGCCGATTTGGGCATCAGGGCTAAGGTTTGCGGATTTATCATACCACGAGTCGTGGCATCGAGTGGAGTGTGGAGAGTCACAATATCAGACTCTTTCAGCAACTCCTCCAGCGATACGAAATCACCTCCTTCACGCTCCTGACGTGGCGGGTCACAACAGATGACCTCGAAGCCCCACCTACGTGCATATCGCTCAACAAGAGAGCCTACATTTCCTACGCCCACAATACCCAGGCGCTTCTGTTGCGGAGTCCAGCCCTGCACTTTTGACAATCGGGCCAACGTAGCCGCCACCCACTGCAATACACCAGCGGCATTGCATCCCGCAGCCGTCACGACCTCGATACCGTGCATAGCGCAATATTGCAGGTCGATATGGTCAAATCCTATAGTTGCCGTCGCAATCAATTTTACACTTGACCCTCCAAGCAGGGCCTCACCACATCGGGTGCGGGTACGGATAATCAGGGCATCGGCATCCTTTACATCCTCCGCCGAAAACTCATCACCTGCACGATAAACGACCTCTGCATAAGGTTCCAGAACACCCGAAATATATGGTATTGCGCTGTCAATTACGACCTTCATACTATAAGATTGTTAGTTTTTCCACTACAAATATACGGAAAAATATTTTTTTTACATATCTTTGCAAGGTTATACGCATTTATAATTTAACTATCTGCAACCCACGCCTTTTGTGGAGGTTGACTTTAAGGTAAGGTTTTTGCCAAAACAAACCGAGGGTAGCGTTAAAAAGTTTTTGCTGAACAGATGAGACTTATAGGTCAAATAACAAACGTGGCAATATGTATCGGCTTGGCTATTACGATGTTTTCGTGCAGCAAGTCAAACGGAGCAGGTGCGGCCAAGCAATTGACCGACCAGCCCGATTCGTTGTCATATGTAATCGGTATGAACATCGCATATAACATTATGAAGATGGACTCTACCGTACGCCCCGATGCGGTAATCAAAGGTATTCACGATGCCCTGAACGGTGCAGAGTTACTTACGATTGACGATGCCCGCACATATTTTCTCTCATATATGAACTATGAGGTATATGAGCGTGTACGCAAGTATGAGGAGCAATATTTGACCGATTTGGTGGCGAGCGACGACAAAGTTGTACGTACGCGCACGGGCCTTACTTATAAGGTTGGAGAGTTGGGCGATATGAACAATATGCTCTCGAACGACCGCGACACGGTAGCCATCACATATCGTGCTACTCGCCTGTCGGGCGAAGAGGTCGACGTGGCTGCAAACCGTGACGACACACTGCGAGTAGCGGTCAACAAGCTTATACCTGGTTTGCGCGAAGGCGTAAAATTGGTAGGTCAGGGTGGCGATTTGACACTTTGGTTGCCTTCATCGTTGGCCTATGGCGCTATGGGTAACGATAAGATGGGTATTAAGCCTAACGAACTTTTACGCTACGAGGTAAAAATCGTAGAGGTAAAACGCCGCCGCAGATAGGCATCGGACTTTAGAAGAAAACATATATTCAACAAATAATAATTTTATACAAAACAAATAAAACTGAAAGATGAAAAAATTGATTTATTGCGCAGCCGTAGTATGTGCTGCAATGATGCTTGCTTGCGGTGGCAACAAGCCCACAACAACAGTAAGCAAGGGTGACTCTTCAAATTTCGACTCACTCTCATACGCTATCGGTGCTAACATCGGTTTGGGTATCACAGGTGAGATGCCCGAGATGAAGTTTGACTGGGAGGCTTTGATGGACTCTGCAGAGGAGACATTGCTCAAGGCTGAGGCTGATGAGGCAGCACACCAGGAGGCTATTGCCGTATTGCAGGCATTCTTCTCACAGGAGCGTCCCAACCGTTTGACTGAGTACATCGGCGAGCAGATGAAGATTGACTCTACAAAGCAGCCCGACTTCGCAAACTTCGACGTATTCAACAACGATGAGGAGCGTACAAACGTATCAAAGGCATATGGTTGCGACTTGGGTACCAATATGCGTTCATCACGTTTGCCCTTGCAGACTTACTGGTTCAAGAAGGCTATGTTGGACGCTGTTAATGGCGAGGCTGCAATGACAATGGAGGAGTCTCAGGCTCACATCCAGAACTACTTTATGACTGTTCTTCCCGCACAGAACGCAGAGGCATCAAAGGCTTGGTTGGCTGAGGTAGAGAAGGAGAATGGCGTTCAGAAGACTGAGAGCGGTTTGCTTTACCGCATCAACCGCAAGGGTGACGAGTCTCTCAAGCCTTTGGCTACAGACATCGTAAACGTTGATTATGAGGGTACACTCCGCGATGGTAGTGTATTCGACTCTTCATACCAGCGTGGTGAGCCTATCGAGTTCAGCCTTTCAGGTGTTATCAAGGGTTGGACAGAGGGCTTGCAACTCATCGGTAAGGGTGGCGAGATTATCCTCTGGATTCCTGCTGATTTGGCTTATGGTGCTCGTGGTGCAGGTAGCATCGGCCCCAACGAGGCTTTGCGTTTCAAGGTTGAGTTGCACGACATCAAGAGCGGCTCACAGCCCGAGTCTGCTGAATAAGCATACGACAGATATTGAAATAATTAAGGTTGCTCTTTTTGAGGGCAACCTTATTTTTTACATCTACATATTACCGAGAAATATTATATTGTATCTTCTTTAAGCCAGCACGTTTAAGCGGCGTAGTGCCAAACCTCTGCTGAAAATCCTCTTCACTCATTGCCAGCCACTCCTCGGCTGTAATATCTTCGGGAGAAAACTGACGTGGCAAAAGCACTCCTCGCGGTTGCGAGGCAGAACGATTGTAGGGACATATCTTTTGACACTCATCACACCCAAACACCCAGCCGTGCAAATCAACATTATCATCGGGCGAGGCCTCTACGGTATGACACGATATGCAACGTGCTGTATTTATCACCATATCACTGACTATAGCCCCCGTCGGACAAGCATCTACACAGCGTCGGCACTCGCCGCATCCTACCGCTTTCAACGGCACATCGTATTCATCCGCCTCATCGGTCAATACCAACTCTCCGAGCAGAAGATAACTGCCATATTGTGGCGTCACAAGCAACGATTGTCGGCCTATCCAACCCAACCCAGCATCTACGGCCAACTGCTTCTCGACAAGCGGAGCAGAATCGACAAAGGCTCGCCCTTGCAACTGCGGATAGCGCTCCTTGAGTTGTCGCAAAACCGACAAAAGAGCCTTGCGGATAACTTTGTGATAATCACGACGACAGGCATAGGATGCAATCTTGGGATTAGCAGCGGCAGAGTCGCCAATTTTTGAGACAATAACGCCATCATAAGCAACGGCACACACGACCACAGTACGCGCACCCTCGACCAACTTAGCCACATCGAAACGCTTATCCAGATAGTTACGCATATAGCCAAGCGACGAGTCATAACCCATCGCCAACCAGCGACCAAAAGCCTCTTCGTTTAGCGCAAGATGACGGCAAGAGGTAAGTCCGCACAAGTCAAAACCCTCCGTTTTGACCAATTCTTTTATGTATTTAGCCTCTAACATAGATGATTTTCATACAAATGTACCTATATTTTAATTATTTTCACTATCTTGCACCAAAATTTATTCTTTAATCAAACATTAATATGGAACTTTTGAACACTTTGTACGAATTGCTTCAAAACAGCGTCAAGAAGTATAGCGACAAAATCGCATTCTCGATGTTGGGTGGCGAGGACGTAACTTATAGTGAGGTTGGCCGACGCGTAAAGCAGGTGCAGGACCTCTTGGTAGGAGCAGGCTTGAAGGCTGGTGATAAGGTTGCTATCTTGAGTAGCAGTATGCCCAACTGGGGTGTATCATATTTCGCCATCGTAACTTCGGGAATGGTTGCAGTGCCTATCCTCAACGACTTCACAAGCGAGGAGTTGGAGAAACTTATCAAGCACTCGGAGGCAAAGGCTTTGCTGGTATCGGATAAACTCTTTACTAAAATTTCGAAGGAGACAGCCGCTTCGCTCAACATCATTATCCGCACAAAGAATTTGAGCGTGATATCGCAGACTGTAGAGGAGCAGGGCTCAATTTCAATACCCAAGCCCGACGATTTGGCTGTTATCATCTACACTTCGGGTACGACATCAACACCCAAGGGCGTAATGCTTACGCACTACAACCTGGCGTCGCAAATCAATATGCTCTACAACCTCTATCCTACAGCACCTGGCGATGCGACATTGTCAGTATTGCCTATGTCGCACACTTACGAGTGTTCGTTGGGAATGTTGTACATCGTTGCTACAGGAGCAACCACTACCTACCTGGAGAAGCCACCTACCCCATCGGTTTTGTTGCCCGCATTGCGTAAGGTGCGTCCGACTTGTTTCTTCATCGTACCGTTGATTATCGAGAAGATATACAACTCACAGGTTTTGGCGAAGTTTACAGCCAACAAGTTTATGGCTACGCTCTACGGCATCGGTTTCATCCGCCGCTTCCTGCACCGCCTTGCTGGTAAGAAGTTGAATGCAGCATTTGGAGGCAGAGCACGTCTCTTCATCGGTGGCTCGAAGTTGGATGAGACTGTCGAGCAGTTTTTGATGGATGCCAAGGTTCCCTATGCTATCGGCTACGGTTTGACCGAGACTGCCCCCCTTGTGGCTGGTCAGATTTCACCACGTGTGAAGTTGGGCTCTACAGGCCCCGCAATGGAGGGAGTAGAGGTTAGATTGGACAATGTAAATCCCGAGACAGGTCACGGTGAGATTGTAGTAAATACTCCGTGTGCATTGCAGGGTTATTATAAGAATGAGGAGGCTACCGCCGCTGTATTTACCGAGGATGGCTGGTTCCGCACCGGTGACCTGGGTTACATCGACGAGGAGGGCTTCATCTACATCAAGGGCCGTTTGAAGAATATGATTGTAGGCCCTAGCGGTGAGAACATCTACCCCGAGGAGATTGAGTCAGTACTCAACACTCACGTATTTGTTTCGGAGTCTGTAGTAACAGAAGACAATGGCCGCTTGATAGCATTGGTACACTTCGATTCAGATGCCATCGAGAAACTCAAGGACGAACTCATCGAGAAGTGGGAGATTACCCGTGACGAGTGGAATCAGAAAGTGAGCGAGTGGGAGAAGAAGAAGGAGGAGTTGAAGCAGGATGTAATGAAGTATGTAAACTCAAAGGTAAACCGTTTCTCTCGCATCGCCGAGGTACGTGAGGAGGAGAAGGAGTTTGAGAAGACTCCATCGAAGAAGATTCGCCGCTTCCTCTATACCAACCAAAACAAAAAGTAGTAGAAAAACAGTATAACAAAAACCGTATTCAAAATGAAAATGTTTCGTTTATTGCTTGTTGCCATAGGTGCAACAATGATGTTTGCAGCGTGCGACAGCACACCCGCTGCAGATGACAAGCGTGCCGCTAAAATCGTCGAGGAGATTCGCAACCCCAAGTCGAAGAACGTGTTGGTGATATGCCACCGAGGCGACTGGCGCAATTTCCCCGAGAATTCAATTCCCGCGATTGAGTCAGTTATCGAGATGGGTGCCGACATCGTTGAGTTGGATATCCAATTGACAAAGGACAGCGTATTGGTATTGATGCACGACGGCACAATCGACCGTTGCACAACAGGCAAGGGCCGCATCAGCGAAATGACTTACGAGGAGATTCAGAAGCACTATTTGAAGACTGCGCACGGCACTCGTTGCTCGCTGGATTTGAAGGTGCCGACATTGCGTGAGGCTTTGGAGGTTTGCAAGGACCGCATCGTAATTAACATCGACAAGGGTTACAACCACTACGCCTTGGTATTGGCTATGGCTGCGGAGATGGGTATGACCGAGCAGATTCTCATCAAGGGTAGCAGTACACTTGCCGATATCCGCGAGAAGATGTCCGCGAACAAGGGAAACTTGCTCTATATGCCTATCATCACCCCCTCAAACCCCAAGAGTATGGAGATTTTCGAGGGTTACATTGCTGATGATGAGCCGCAGTTGGCTTACGAGATTTGCTGGAACAAGTACACTCCCGAGGTGGAGTCTGCTATGCAGCGTCTTATCGCTGATGGTTCTAAGTTGTGGGTTAACTCTCTCTGGAACTCATTGTGCGGTGGCTTGAGCGACGATGTTGCTTGGGTTACATCTGCTGAGGAGGTTTATGGCAAGTTGGTAGAAATGGGTGCGACAATGATTCAGACCGACCGTCCCGAGTACTTGCTTGATTACTTGCGCAGCCGAGGCTTGCACGACTAATCAACCACCAACAAATAGGATACAAATAACAGAGGCTGTCCGATGGACAGCCTCTGTTATTGTTTTGTAATAGAAGTTGTATAACAAGAGCTATTTTTAGGCCTTCGACGCCCGAAAAACCGCAGCATACTTTAACGTATGTGAGAATTTTGAGGGCAAGAGAAACGACAAAAGAGCCTTGTTAGACAGCTTCGCTGATTTACTTCTTGATGCGAGTCCAATAGAGTGTAACTCCTACGCCCAAAATCGTACCGCGTAACTTGAGTTTGTCGGCAGTCTCGAACTCGGCTGTAGCGTTTACCTTGATACCCTTTGTGGGGTCATAGATTTTAGCACCGCCCCACTGCTTAGCCTCAGCGTCGTACTTCAAACCCTTTACGATTACAATCTTATCGACATCGACATTACGCAACGCCTTATCGGGGTTCTTAACATCCTTACGCTTGTTACCGTTGGCATCGTTGGGATTCTCCACCCAGAACACCTGTGCATTGTAGGTACCGTCGGCATTCTTCGTAACGCGCACCTTGCTCTTGCTACCACCACGGTCAGTAAGGTACTCACCGATGATGTTGTCAGCCTTGTCGTTGATGCCTTGAGCCATCGAAGGCAGACAGAATGCCATCGCACACAAAATAGTTACAATCAATTTTTTCATACTACATTAGTTTAATATATTAAACACTACGGCCATTGCCTCGGCTATCACTCCAACACTGGAGCACAGGCCAGCAAAAGCCAACACTTATGCAGAGAGTTGTATAGAGCCAAACGTAAGATTCGCGACATTGCCTGCGGGTATGATTCAAATCATACGCCCCCACGACAAAAAATCTAAACACTTAAAATTCTATCCAACCCTACTGCTCCTGAAAATTGATTGGTTTTTTATTTCAACTAACCCTCACCTGCGCGCGACCACAGATGTGGTTACATCAAAAAATTCTAAAAGTTTGTCTCACGCAACACTACACGCACCGACTCGGGATTAACCTGACGTACGATGTGGTTCTGCTGACGTACATAGCGGTTGTAGAGGTCGTCATTGTAATTGCGGATGGTGAGCAAGCCCACGTTGTCGTGCAACTCAACCTCAAACTCCTCGGCCTCCAGAGCCTTAATCAACTCCTCGATATGCCAAGAGGCATCAACACAGAGGCCCAAATCGACAGCCGAGTTGTTAATCAAGTGAGTCTTGATACGGAATCGCTCCAAAAGTGAGAATATCACTGCAAACTTCTCCTCCATCACAAACGAGAAATCCTTCGAGCGGATAATGAGCAACACCTGCTCCTTCTTGTAAATCAAGATGGGCATCGTAGCGTGAGGAGTGTTGCCGTTGATTACTGTACCAGGCTTCGACTTATCGCCAAAGGGACGTACATACAACGGGATATTCTTATTCTGCAAAGGCTTGATAGTCTTGGGGTGGATAATCTGCGCACCACTATATGCCAACTCGATGGTATCGAGATAGTTCAGCGCGTCAATCTTAACGGCATCCTTGAAGATTTTGGGGTCGGCATTCAACACACCATCAACATCCTTCCACACCGACATAGACTCTGCATCGAGGATGTGCGCAACTACGGCAGCCGAGTAGTCAGAACCCTCACGGCCCAAAGTGGTAGTCGTACCGTCGGGAGCAGCACCAATAAAGCCCTGACCAACGAATACATCTACACCTGTATTCTCCAACGAAGCCTTCAGGCGGAGTGTCGAAGCCTTGATATCGACGTTGGCATCCTTGTGACGCTGGTTGGTGATGAAGGTCGAGCGCATATCAATCCAGCGATTGCGCATACCTGTATGGTTGAGATACTTTGAGATAATCGTTGTCGAAATCAACTCACCGAAAGCCACAATCGTATCGTACCACAACTCGGCATCGGCCTTGCGGTACTTGATGTCGTTGATGATGGTACGCAACTGACCAAAGAGCAACGTAACCTCGTTAATCTCGGTAGGCTCGCCCCACAACTCATCGATAATAGCGGCGTGGTAGGCCTGAATCTGCTTAATCTCCTCATTGGCAGCATCGGTCTCGGCCTTCTGCATATGCGAGAAAACACGCTCCAATGCGTTGGTGGTCTTACCCATAGCCGACACGATGATAAACAGACTCTCCTCGCCATCTACAATGTGACGCAGATTTCTAACACCCTCGGCATTGCGCACCGAGGCACCTCCAAACTTATAAACCTTCATAACCTAAATTATCTGTTTGCATAATTATAGGTTGCAAAGGTATTAATTTTTGGCATATTAAGCCGTTTTTCTCCATAATTTTCGTATATTTGAAAGTTAAATTAGATTTTTCCTGCATAAAAATCGCATTTATCGCAACAAACGACTTTTAACAACTTACATTTCAATGAAAAGACCCGAACACCGCCCATTCAAAGTTCTCACGAGCGAATACCTGATTCAACGTCCGTGGTGCACCATACGTCGTGAAAGAGTGGAGTTGCCGACGGGAGCCATCGTTCCCGAGTGGTACATTATGGAGTTCCCCGATTGGGTGAACGTCATAGCCATCACGCGCGAAGGCGAGTTTGTGATGATTAGCCAATATCGTCACGGCATAGGTCTCACACGATATGAGTTGGTGGCGGGATGTTGCGAGCAGGGCGAGACTCCCGAGCAGAGTGCTCGTCGCGAATTGTTGGAGGAGACGGGATATGGCGGAGGCGAGTGGCGACAGTTTATGGTCACATCGCCCAACCCCACCAACCACAATAACTACACCTACACTTTCTTGGCTTTGGGCGTGGAACACATCGACGAACAAAAGACCGAGTCGGGCGAGGATATCGAGGTACATCTTATGTCGCGAGATGAGGTGCGCGAACTGCTCGACAACGACGAGATAATACAATGTCTGCACTCGGCGCCGCTGTGGCGATATTTTGCTTTAGAGAAATAACTATGATTTACCGATTCGACATACTCTCCTCGACCAACGACGAGGCATGCAACCCTCAATACAAGCAGGGCGATATCATCGTAGCCGAGAGCCAAAGCGCTGGACGCGGACAGCGTGGTCACACCTGGGAGAGCGGCAAGGGGCTTAACCTCACCTTCTCGGCGGTGCTTGAGCCCACGTTTCTGCCACCTACGGAGCAGTTTCTCCTATCGGAGGTCATAGCGTTGGCGCTAGCCGACACGCTCGCCTCATACTCCATTGAGACAAAGATTAAATGGACAAACGATATCTACATAGGCGACAAGAAGATTGCGGGCATTCTCATAGAGCATAAATTGCAGGGCAACACCATCGGTCGCACCATAGCGGGCATAGGCCTAAATGTAAACCAAACGCAATTCTCGGCTGACCTACCAAACCCCACATCAATGGCTAAGGAGCAAGGCACCGAATTTGATAGAGACGAGGTGCTGAAGCGATTACAGGAGTGCATTATGAAGCGTTATGCGCAGTTGCAGAATGGCGAGCGAGAGACTTTGCAGAGCGACTACCACTCAATGCTTTACCGCCTCAACGAACAACATTGTTATGCCCTACCCGACGGCAGCCGTGTGCAGGGTATAATCCGAGGAGTGGAGCCTACGGGAGCGTTAAAAGTAGAGGACGAAAAGGGCGAAATAAGGAGTTATTTGTTCAAAGAGATAGAATTCGTGTTAAAAAATTAACAAAATCGCTCTTTCATTAAAAAATTACCGTTATCTTTGTGTGGATTATAGTGTAACGAAATAAATAAGGGAGGCACGCAGAAGTCACCTAATCCCTATTCTTCTACATAGAACGAGTATAAGAAAAGGGGTTTTAAGGCTTGCGAACTCCGAGAAACCGCAGTTTACTTGGCGTAAATGAGGATTTTGAGGGCAAGCATAACGCAAAAATCACCTTATTAGACTCGTTATAGCGAACAGAAAACAAATTTATAAAACCATAATATTATGAACATTCCTTCAAATTTGAAGTACTCAAACGACCACGAGTGGTGTCGTGTTGAGGGTGAATTTGCCTATGTCGGCATTACCGATTTTGCACAGAGCCAGTTGGGCGACATCGTATTTGTTGACGTTCCCACTGTAGGTGAGACTTTGGCAGCAGGTGAGGTATTCGGTTCTATCGAGGCTGTAAAGACCGTTAGCGACGCCTTCATCCCCGTAGGTGGTGAGGTAGTTGAGTTCAACGACGCAGTAGATGCTGACCCCGCATTGGTTAATTCAGACCCCTATGGTGAGGGTTGGATGATTAAGGTTAAGATGTCAAACCCCGCAGAGTACGACGATCTGCTCACGCCTGAGGCTTACGCTGAACTTATCGGCTAATCCGCAAAAAGAGAATTTAACAGTTGAAAATCAATAAAAACAAAAGAAAATTATGTCAAAAGTAACAGTTATCGGCGCTGGTATGGTTGGTGCAACTTGCGCTAACGTATTGGCTGCACGCGAGGTAGCAGACGAGGTAGTATTGATTGATATCAAGGAGGGTCTTTCAGAGGGTAAGATGCTCGATATGTATCAGGCTTCTGCTACTACAGATTTCAAGACTAAACTTACAGGCTGCACAAACGATTACAAGAAGACAGCAAACTCTGACGTTGTAGTTGTTACATCAGGTATTCCCCGTAAGCCGGGTATGACTCGTGAGGAGTTGATTGGCACAAACGCCAACATCGTAAAGAGCGTGGTTTCACAGGCTTTGGCTTACTCACCCCGCGCTATCTTCGTTATCGTATCTAACCCTATGGATACAATGGCTTACCTTACTTTGAAGTCAACAGGTCTTCCCAAGAACCGCGTAATCGGTATGGGTGGTGCATTGGATTCTTCACGTTTCCGTTGCTACTTGGCAAAGGCTGCTAACGCTAACATCCACGACGTTGACGGTATGGTTATCGGTGGTCACGGCGATACAACGATGATTCCTTTGACATCTAAGGCTACAATCAAGGGTGTTCCCGCATCACAGTTCCTCTCAAAGAAGAAGTTGGCTCAGGTTGCTGCTGACACTATGGTAGGTGGTGCTACATTGACAGGTTTGCTCGGCACATCGGCTTGGTATGCTCCCGGCGCTGCTGCAGCATCAGTTGTTGAGTCTATCTTGGGTGACCAGAAGCGTATCATCCCCTGCGGTGCTTACCTCGAGGGCGAGTATGGTCAGGAGGACATTATGATTGGTGTTCCCGTAGTTATCGGTCGCAAGGGTATCGAGAAGATTGTTAAGGTTGACCTTACAAAGGAGGAGCAGGCTCAGTTCGAGGCTTCTGCAGAGGCTGTACGCAAGGTAAATCAGATTCTTTACGACACAAAGGCTATCTAATCAAGCCAAGTATAAAATAAGACAACAAAAAACTCTCCGCAAATGCGGGGAGTTTTTTTATGATACCTTGCAAGTGTTGTTATTTGCGAAATAAGTTCGTATATTTGTATTGTCGATATTCGACAGACATAATTTAATGAAAGTGTTTTCGCACTGTCCTTAACTGTAAATGTGGAAGTTTTCAGAACAAAAGGGCGACGACAACACTCATTACTTGTTTAGATTTATGAGGAAGGTGCAATCTTTGCTTCTTATACCCCATATCTATTCAGGTGTGGGGTATTGTATCGTTTATTTTTGTTCGGGTCTTTCCACAACCTACAGTTAGATAGACGTAATGACTCCACACTTTCTGTTGTGTATAAAACCGCATAGGGGTCAGGCGGACAAAATTTTCGTTATGAATTGGTTAAAACGATTTTGCTCAATAATGCTAATTTGCATTATTGCAACAACTGCATCCTGCACAAAGAATGAAAATGCAATCGCAGCAATTGAAGATGAATTTGTGACAGTATCTCTTTCTTTGGGAGGGGAGTTACGAGAAACTCAAACCCCAATGACTTCAGAAAGCCGCACTAATGATGAAAAAAATGATTTATATGGAATTCAAATTAGAGATAATAGAAATAGTGACGGCTGGTATGCTTGGGGAATTTTCGACGATTTAACCAATATAACTGTAGACTTATCAACATCTAGAATTTATAGTATTGAAATTACTTGCATTCCAAATGGTAAGAACCTTGTTTATAATTATGGTGACGAAACAAATGTCTGCTATGATATACCATTAAACACTTTTGGATGGAGTAAAACTACATATAATAAATTCAATTATACTAGTTCCGAATATCTCTATGCATTGTCGTGGACTCAAGTATATGTCAAATGGGAGAATGGAAAGTACACACCATTACCACGTGCAACCGACCACGGAAGACACAATGCCATCGATTTTTATCACGGAATATTGTCAAATTATACTCCCCAAGAAGGCGGCAAATTAGTAGTAGATATGAAACGACACGTATGCGCTTTAGAATTTATTGCAAAAGCAGTAGAGGGATATAACTATGATAAAATATTACTACAATTAGACTCTGAAAACGTCCTTAGTTGTGCACCTAAACCTTTCTATATAACAAAACAAGATGACGGCACATATTCTAAAATAGATTTACCCCTAATTATGATGAACGATTTAGGAGAAGAAGATACTATGACAATTTCTATAGGAACAGATGAACGTCCTGAAGAAATATTCCACGGCGAGATAACTTTAAAACGACTCGTAAAACACACATTTGAATTTGATGCTATACCTGCTGAAGATAAAATTAATAATGGTGTAGAAATTAACAAAGAAAGTACAGAATTCACAAACGAAAACACTGAATTGTAAACACTCAATACAATTTGTTAAATCTAAATATATTATATATCGTCATTCCACATCACGAGTAGAAACGAGTGATGATTGGAATCTCTAACAGCATAATTCGATTGTAGAGACTCCAATCCTCGCCTAAAGGCTCGGTGGAGTGACGTAAATTACCGAAAAATAAATCCGGGATTCGTAATGAATCTCGGATTTGCTTGTTTTGGGGTACTATTATTTTACAACCTTGACGCTACTCTTTTCGCGTTTCATGCGCTCCACCGTACGGTCAATATAGTTCTGTATATCGGCTTTGAGATTGGTATATAGCGGACACGTAGTGTAGTTCTCGTTATCGAGCAACACATCGCGAATCGAGCGCAGAGAGTTCATATAGTTGCTCATCTCGTTGCGCAGCGACAGACCCTGCTTGTTCGAGGAGTTAATCTTGGCTACCGACATCTGTCGCAGACGGTCACAGACGGTATTCAGCAACACCATCACCACGTTATCCATCAGCGTATGGCCGTGCATATAAAGGTAGGTATTCTCCTCCGTCACACCCTTGGCGCGTAACTCCTCGGCAAAGGCCTCAATACGTTCGGCCATACGGGGATTTTCACTCTCCAGACGAGTCACCTTGCGCGTCACATTACGACACAGCCAAGCGATAGTATCAGCGCCATTACGCTCCAACTCCAAAAAGCCGAGGCGCACCGTATTCTTGAAATCTACCAGCGGCAAAACTGACTCACTACCCAACTGCGCCGAATAGGCATACCACAAAAACACGGGGTATATCGCACGCGAATAGTCACGCATAAAGGCCACAAAATCAAATATATGGCAATCGTTCTTGGTCGCCTTAACACACACATTATGTAGCGAAGGGGCATAGCAGAGATAGTTCTCGGTAGCGTAGGTATATGTGTGGAACATATAGGGTGCTGCGAGAATCTCGGCCGACTGCTCGGTACGACCATCGAACAGATAGTCGAAATCGGAATCTACGCAGAGCAACAACTCCTCGCCCGATTGGGGAATCATCGACATCAGGACCTTCTTACCCTTAGGCAAATCCTCGCGCGTAGGCACCGAAATCTCGAAACGCAGATAGGGATTATCGAAATGGTCGAAAATACCGCGCCAGAAGGCCACATCTTCGTAACCCTCAACAAACACCTTCACCCTTCGCCGTCCATCATCGACAGCCTGCGGCAACGAGTAGTTTCCCTCGCAACGACACCGCGAAAAGGCTTCGTTTTTTAATTTTTCAACCGTTGTGCGTTTCATAATTTGTTGTAAAGATATAAAAATAGTAAATTTGCACCAAACATTATGCTGCGTTTTATTGCACAAGAGACTTGATAAAGAGACTTTTTTGCAACAAATAGCACATTGGAGCATTAATTTAGAGAATTTATATGAGCGATTGGAAACAGCGTCTCGGGATGGTCTATTCGACAAATCCCGACTTCGAATATCAAACCGACACAGAGCCTGAAGCAGAGACTCTACCTCCCGAAAAGCAGAACTTGAAGGTGTGGCTCGACCGCAAACAACGTGGCGGAAAGGTCGTAACACTTATCAAAGGCTTTGTCGGCACTGATGAGGATGCCACAGCGTTGGGACGTATGCTTAAGAATCGTTGCGGCGTAGGCGGCTCGGTCAAGGATGGCGAGATTATTGTTCAGGGTGACCACCGTGACCGCGTAATAGAGTTACTGACAGCCGCTGGCTACAAATGTAAGAAAGCAGGAGGTTGATTAACCTTTTTTTGACGTTATGCCACTTAGGAGCGCAATAAAATATCTCATTCTGACGGTATTGGCCGTCGTTATTGCCCACGAGGCCACAGCCCAATATTACAGTTGGGGTGCTGACCCGCTCGGCCTAAAGTGGATGAAGGGCTCGACGCCCAACGTCAAGGTCATTTACCCCAAAAGTGCATCGCAGATAGGTCACACCACGCTCTATTATGCCGACAGGCTAAACCCTTACATCTCATACGGATATACGCTACCAGCGCTAAACATTCCGTTTGTCGTTCACCCCGAAAATATGAAGTCAAACGGTCTGGTGATGTGGCTACCGAAGCGTGTCGAGTTTCTCTCCTCGCCCTCGATTGACGGCTACTCGATGCCCTGGCTCAAGCAGTTGGTGGCTCACGAATATCGTCACGCCGCACAATACAACAACCTCAACGTCGGTTTTGTAAAGGCCCTATCCTACATCCTCGGCCAACAGAGTTCGACCATCGGACTAATCTTTATGCCGCTATGGATGATGGAGGGTGATGCCACACTCTTCGAGACTCAATCCTCATCTTTCGGTCGAGGCCGACAACCCCGTTTCACATTGGAGTATCGTGCTATGGGCGACATCACCAACAAATATCGCAATAGCGACAAATTCTTCTGCGGCTCCTACCGCGATTTCATTCCCGACCACTACCAAATGGGGTATCAGATGGTACAATATGGCAATCAACTCGCAGGCCGACAGATGGCCAACGAGATGGCAGCCTATGGTCCTCGTCGCCCCTGGACTATCGTATCGGAGGGTTGGCGAATGAAAAAACTCTTTGGCTTTTCGTCGCGAGAACTCTTCAACAAGACGTTTGACCACCTGACAGATTTTTGGGCCGAGCAGCCCCTGCCACAGAACAGCAGCCAGACTCTACCAACACCCCGAATCAAAAGTTACACGACATATAGTCACCCGCAGAGCATAGGCGACAAAGGGATTTTGTTGCTCAAGGAGGACCTTGACCGCCCCTCTCGCTTCGTACTTCTCGACCAAAAGACAGGCCACGAGGAGCGTATATGCTACACAGGCGACGTATCGACTCGCCCCATATATGACACCGCAAATCAACGTGTTTGGTGGACCGAGTACAGGCGTAGCACGATGTTCCAACAACGTGTGCGCTCTAAGTTATGCTATATGGATATCGAAAAGGGCAAACCCCGCAGCGTCCGAAATCGCAACAACGTACTCTACCCCACACCCGACGACACCGATGGCTTGGCGTGGATTGAGTACAACACCAACGGTATCTATTCGTTCCACTATCGCCGACACGATGGCGCAGAGCAGGATGTAGCATTTCCTTTCGGGCAGGAGGTACATTCGCTGGCGTGGGATAACCTTACACGTACATTCTACTGCATCATAACGGGAGATGAGGGTATGTGGATAACAGAGATTGATTCCGAGCACAATATAAGCCCGATTACCCGCCCCGCATACATCACGTTAAGCAATCTGCGAGCCGCCAACGGACGACTCTACTACGGCTCGATAGCATCAGGACGCGACGAGATACACTGTTACGACATAGCATCAAAGCGAGAGTACCAACTCACGACCTCACGTTATGGCTCATTTGACGCTTCACCAGCCCCCAATGGCGAGATTCTGCTCACATCATACGACTCTTTGGGCTATCATCCTGCTCGCCAGCGAGAGGATAAGTTATGGCGCGAAGTGGAGTACTCAGCACTACCAAAGGAGATTGTAAATCCGCCATTCAAGCAGTGGGATGTAATCAATCTGGACACGATAAAGATATCGCAGGCCGACACCGCAGCCATAGCCTCACCATTGAAAGTCAAGCGTTACCGCAAGGGTTTGACGCTCTTTAACTTCCATAGTTGGGCACCGCTGTCGTACGACCCGTTTGCGTTGAGCGAGGAGGGTAACATCAGTATGAACGCAGGAGCAACCGTAATGACTCAAAATCTACTCTCGTCGATGCAGGGATTTTTCACTTACGGCTACAACGCTTCGGAGGGTAGCATCTGGAAAGGCTCACTACGTTACTATGGCTTGGGCCCGACGATAAGCCTCAATGCCACATACGGCGGTAGTCAGAACATCTACCCCATCTACATCTACAACACCGAGAGTCATAAATTTGAGTTGCCCCTACCACCTAATCGAGGCAAATATTACTCATTTGGTGTCGATATCTCGTTCCCGCTGCTCTTCCAGCGAGGCTACCATACCCGCCAACTTGTTGCCGCGGCAGGATGGAACTACTCTAATGGTCTTGTAGCCAACACGGGTAAACTCGCATTCGACAACGGCATCAGCAACATCGCTACGATAGGCTATAAGGAGGGATTACACCTGACGACATTCTCGCTTGGTTTCCAGGATGTTGTACGCAAATCACACCGCGACTTCGCACCACCTTGGGGCTTTGCTGCGCAGGCTGCATACGCTATCAACCCCGCAAACGGCAATTTCAGCGATTTGATAGTCTTGTACTCAAAGATTTTCACCCCTGGATTCTTTGCTCACAATAGCCTGACATTGGCTATGGTATATCAGACCTCCATTGGCGGCTTCCAGAGTCAGGATGCATTGTCGGCACTGACTTTCAAATCATCGATGATGCTGTTAAGAGGTTTTAACTCTTCGCAGATTGAGAATCGCAACTATATGGCGGCATCGCTCAACTACCAATTCCCGATATGTTATCCCGACGGAGGAATACAGGGCATATTGTATTTCAAGCGCATACGCCTCAACCTGGGTGCCGATGTGGCTCGTTATCAACGCACAAACCTGGACCAGGAGTCGGGCCTATTTTACCGTTGGCACAATATCAACTCTTTGGGAGGAGATATCATATTCGACGTAAACGTATTCAAGCAACCTGCTGCCGCAACTTCGGCATTCAAACTCTCGTTCTATCGCCCGAGCGAGGGCAAGTTCTTCATCTCGGCAGGACTCGAATTACCCTTCTAAACACACTTTGGCGGCCCAGTTTTATCTCCTTTGGAGATATAGTCGGCAAGAAAAGCGTATTTTTCCAAAAATAAATCTTACCTTTGTACGTTGGATTTTAGGCCTCTGCGTTTTTGGAAGGGGCTAACGATAGTATTAAGGAGACAAAGAAGTAAGGAAATATGGGACTAAAAGAGTTTTTTGAGGATAAAAAACGAGTTGTAAAGTTGATGTGGGTTGTCACAATGGCTCCCGTCGCTTTAATCTTTTTGATGCTGACACTCGCCGCATTGGGCGTTTTCGGACGCATCCCCTCGTTTGAGGAGTTGGAGAACCCCAAGAGCAATCTCGCAACCGAGATTTATGGCGACAACGGCCACGTCATCGGTACATTCTTCATCGAGAATCGCTCTTATGTTCAGTACGAGGATTTGTTCCCCGCAGACTCTACGCGTCACCTTACACTCGACGGCCACGTCGTACCGCCCGTTGTAGCGGCACTTATCTCTACGGAGGATGCTCGTTTCCGCAACCACTCGGGTATCGACATCCCGTCGCTGTTCCGTGTAGGTATCCGCACCATCGTTTTGCGCGACCAGTCGCAGGGTGGTGGCTCGACAATCACTCAGCAGTTGGCCAAAAACCTCTTCCCACGTGACACCGTACGCAACCGTAGTAAGGTTGGCCGCACGATGAAACTTGTGCAGTCGAAGTTCAAGGAGTGGATTACAGCCCTCAAACTCGAGCACAACTACACCAAGGAGGAGATAGCCGCTATGTACCTCAACACGGTAGGTTACGGCTCAAACGCCTACGGTATCAAGTCGGCAGCAAGCACATTCTTTGGCAAGTCGCCCGAGGAGTTGAACATCCAGGAGGCTGCTGTTTTGGTAGGTGTGGTAAATGCTCCTACACGTTATTCTCCGATTTTGAATTACGACAATGCGGTAAATCGCCGCAACACGGTATTGAATCGTATGCGTAGTGCGGGAGCCATCTCGCGTCACTTGTGTGATTCACTCACAGCACTCCCCATTACACTGAACTACAAGCCCATCACCCACAACAGCGGCGAGGCTACCTACTTCCGCGAGATGTTGCGTCAGGTGATGAACGCCAAGCGCCCCACACGCCGACAATATCTGACGGATTGGGATTATGAGCAGGCGGTAAAGGAGTATGACGAGAATCCGCTCTACGGCTGGTGCTTGAAGAACACGAAGGCCGACGGCACACCTTACAACATCTACCGTGACGGTTTGAGAATCTACACCACCATCAACCCCGCAATGCAACGCTACGCCGAGGAGGCCATACAGAAGCAGATGGAGACTGTAATCCAGCCCCGTATGGATAGGCAGGTGAAAGCCACAGGCGTATTGTTCCAGGACGTAACACCCGAAGAGCGAGAGAATATAATCAAACGAGCAATGAAGAACTCCGACCGCTACCGCGAGATGCGCAAGGAAGGTAAGGATGAGAAGGAGATTTTCGCTTCGTTTGACGAGAAGTGCAAGATGCGAGTATTCACATTCAAGGGCGAGCGCGACACGGTGATGACTCCGCGCGACTCGATTCTGCACCATAAGCGCATTATGCGTGCCTCGTTCGTAGCGATGGACCCCCGCTCGGGACACGTCAAGGCTTATGTCGGAGGCCCCAACTTCCGTTACTTCAAGTATGATATGGCAAAGCAGGGCAAGCGTCAGATTGGCTCTACGGTGAAGCCCTTTATCTATACATTCGCTATCGACCAATTGGGCCTTACGCCTTGTACCTATGCCCCCAACCTGCCCGTCTCGATTGAGACTCCTGCAGGTATCTGGTCGCCCAAAGAGGCTGGTAAGGTGGAGTATGATGGTGTACAACACCCGCTCTATTGGGGTTTGGCGAACTCTCGCAACAACTACTCGGCGTGGATTATGAAGCAGGCTAAGCAGCCCGAGACCGTTGCCGACTTCCTGCACAATATGGGTATCAAGAGTTACATCTACCCCGCCTATGCATTGTGTTTGGGAGCGTTTGAGTCGAACGTATTTGAGTTGGTGAGCGCCTACTCGACATTCGTAAACGAGGGTGTACACATCGACCCGATATTTGTCACTCGCATCGAGGACAGACAGGGTAACCTCATATCAAGTTTCATCCCCCAATCACAAGATGCTGTAAACAAGCAGACAGCCTACACTATGCTGACTATGTTGCAGCGAGTAATCACGGCTGGTACGGGAGGTCGTTTGACTTGGCAGTTTGGAATGAAGGATATGGAGATTGGCGGTAAGACAGGTACTTCTAACGAGAACCGCGACGCGTGGTTTATGTGCGTGACACCTACGCTGGTGGCAGGCTCGTGGGTCGGAGGTGAGGACCAATCGGTACACTTGAGCGTAAGTGCCGAGGGTAGCGTTATGGCGTTGCCGATTGTCGGAGAGTTCTTGGTTAAGGCCTACGCAGACCCGAGTCTGGGTATGAGCCGCAATGCTACCTTCTCACGTCCCGAAGGCTGGGAGCCTTACGACTGTCCGAAGGAGTTAGCGCCCAACGAGGGAGCAGCACAGCAGCAGAGCGGGCCCGATGAATTCTTCGATTAGCGAAAGGAAAAGAGAAATTAAAGAGAACAAAAAATAAAAGGTTAGTTAAGTTTATGAAAATCGCTATTGTGGGCGCAAGTGGCGCCGTAGGTCAGGAGTTTCTGACCATATTGAACGAGAGAGTAGATTTCCCCATCGACGAGTTGCTATTGTTCGGCTCAGAGCGTAGCGCTGGTACGAAATATACATTCCGAGGCAAGGAGATTGAGGTTAAGTTGTTGCAGCATAACGATGATTTCAAGGGTGTAGATATCGCCCTCACGTCGGCTGGTGCTTCGACCTCGAAGGAGTATGCCGAGACCATCACCAAGCACGGCACATTGATGATTGACAACTCATCGGCATTCCGTATGGACGAGGATGTGCCTTTGGTAGTACCCGAGGTAAACCCCGAGGATGCGCTCAACACTCCGCGCGGCATTATCGCCAACCCCAACTGCACAACTATTCAGATGGTTGTAGCGTTGAACGCTATCGAGAAGTTGTCGCACATCAAGCGTGTACACGTTGCTACTTATCAGTCGGCAAGTGGTGGCGGCGCACAGGCTATGGCCGAACTCAAACACCAATACGAGGAGATTGTAGCGGGTGAGGAGCCTACCGTAAACAAGTTCGCCTACCAGTTGGCCTACAACGTGATTCCCCACATCGACGTATTCACCGACAACGACTACACCAAGGAGGAGATGAAGATGTATCACGAGACTCGCAAGATTATGCACTCTGACATCGCCGTATCGGCTACTTGTGTGCGTGTACCCGTTATGCGTGCTCACTCGGAGAGCATTTGGGTGGAAACCGAGCAGGATATCACCGTAGAGCAGGCTCGCAAGGCATTTGCCGAGGGCGAGGGTATCATTCTGATGGATGAGCCTGCCGAGAAGGTATATCCTATGCCGTTGTTCATTGCAGGCAAGGACCCCGTATATGTTGGTCGTATCCGCAAGGATATCAGTGGCGAGAACGGACTTACCTTCTGGTGCGTAGCCGACCAGATTAAGAAGGGCGCTGCCCTCAACGCAGTACAGATTGCCGAGTGGATTATCCGCAACCGCAAGTAAAAGAGAGGTAGCGTGTAACCCAACTTTTGGGCGCATTACCTAAAACAATAAAGGAGTTCGACTGAACTCCTTTATTGTTTTATAACACGTAAGATTCGGGGCAAGGAATCTTTAACTGACCAGACTCCCCAGTCCGCCAGACTTTAACGGATTATTGTATCTGCACCTCTGTTATTGTAGCCTCCTCGCGAATATCTTCGGGGGCGATGTTCAATTCATAACTCTCGTATGAATCACCACTCATTTTCATAGACAAATTAAACACCTTGTCGTAACTGCCATCAGTGAAAAATCCTCCATTGTTCAGAGGCACTACAAACTCTATATTAGGAACATCAGAACTGAAGCTGCAATAAAACTCACAAGAGGCATATGTTCCCCAAGCTGTCAGTTTCGCCTTTTGTGACGCAAGCACCTCACGGCAACTCATTCCTGCATAGACACCATTATAAGAGAGTTTCGGCGAAAAGGTTTTAATGAAAGAGATAACGCCATCTGTCGATGGGTCGGTACTGAACATCTTCTCCTCGCCCAACATAAAGTAGTAGGTGTCGAAGGCAGGAATGGTTTCATCATTCATCTCGTCATAAGATTCAGGAGTCGTTACAACCTCGATATGGTCATAAAGGCCCTCTATGGCTTCTGGCACATCTTTGATATTCATACCAATCTTTATAGGGCCGACGCCCTCGGGTGTGATGTTATAGACCTCAGGAGAGGATGAACAACTTGAAACGAGCAGAGCAGCAAGTACTCCAACGAAAAACTTTCTCATAAGCATACGGTATTAGTAGTTATTGGTTAATTCATAATAAATCCTGGGAAATATCTGGTGTAACACCCCAAATCCTCTATTTCTCGGGCAGAGGCATCACGAGCACCTCGTAATATGCCGCCTGGAAATTAGCACCTACGGTAAAGTGAGGACGGCCATTGATGATATCGGTACCGAACATATGAACGTGACCTGCAAACGTAGCCAACAGATTAGGAGCAGTAGTTACCAAGTCGTAGAACTCATAGTCAATAGGCTGGTGTCCCTCCTCGGGCCACTTCTCACGACGCTCCACCTTGTAACCATTATCGGTGGCAGCACCCCAATCGGGATGGCCGATACCGTAGCCATACGAACGTGAAGGCGCATACATCGGGATGTGCTGCATCACGATGAAGGGTTTGCCACCCTTAACCTCGCGCTGCATAAACTTCAATTGCTCGGGCAGGATATCGTAGGTAGAACTATCTACAAAAACAAGGCGTACACCCTTAATCTCGACGCCATAAATCGCGGGATTGTTCTCGCCAAACAGAGGCATAAGGCGCTTGCCACGCCACTCGTCGCGCAACTTCAGGCGGTGGCCCTCCATACCCTCGTAGTGCCAATCGTGGTTACCACAAGTATAGTAATAAGGTATTCCCGACGCATCCAAAACCTCCTGAACAAACTCTACACCTCGCTCCGAGGGATAACTCAAAATATCTCCAGCCAATGCAATAACATCAGCCCCACGTCGCTTGGCCAACTCGACGGTAGCCTTCAACGCCTCCTCGGGATTGGTCTCCTTACCTGTCTGAAAATGTTTGGTGCGGTGATATGCCGAAGCCATACGATTGCTGTATTGGCGGAAGGGTTCCTCTCGCTCATCGCTCAACCAAAGATGCGTATCGGCTATGAAGAACATACGCAACGTGTCGGTCACCTCGCTTGAATAGATACGCACGTTGGGGCCATCATACGAATAGATTACTTTGGGGGCTCTGCCGTTGTTGCGTTTGGCAGAGATGGTCTGCGGCAACATGGCCAACGCCATAGCGACCACAAACATAGGGAGCAATCGCTTAATGGTATGAAAGTAGTTATGGTGCATAGGTATCATTATTTATTGCTTCTTACTCTTTGCTTCGTGCTGGCGAACGAAACGCAACAGCAGAGGATAGGCGGGCTCGCACATATTATGGCCGAAGCCGTCCAACTCATAGAGCGTAGCATCGGGGTGTTTGACCATTTGGAACACTCGCCACATATAGGCATTCTCCTCATAACGGCCCAACATCTCCATCTCTCTGTCGCCAGTAATCATCAGGAAGGGAGCGGCATCACCACGAACGTGGTATAGCGGAGAGAGCGAATCAACAACAGGGCGGGTATTGACTATACCGCGAGAACGACGCTCCTCAAAATGGGTAATAGCCTGACCGCTGAACGGGATTACACCCTTCAGTGCATTGGCATCGTAGCAATACTTATTCAATCGCGTAGCATCCAGGCCCACCATACTTACCAGATAACCACCAGCCGAGTGGCCCGAGAGATATACCTTCGAAGCGCTACCACCGTAGTGTTCGATATTGGCAAATACCCACGCCACAGCGCAAGCCGCATCATCGATAATCTCACTGACACTAACTTTGGGCGAGAAGCGATAACCTACGCCCACAACCACACAACGACCATCGAGCAATTGCTGCGGAATCTCCTTCTTGCCACCCGTCAAACCACCGCCGTGAAACCACACCACAACGGGCAAATCCTTTGCACCCTCGATGGTAGCGACATCCAAGCGGCACATCTGTGCGCTATATTCATCTACGTTACGATAGACTATTTCGCGCTCAAACTTGTAATCGGCAGCCGATGCTACAGCGACACACAAGAGCGACAGGACGAGAGTAAAAAATCTTTTCATCATAATATTAAGGGTATTATAGGGTTATGCCTTTGATACGGCCTCGATAAAATCGTTGTTGCGCGCCCACATAGGAGCCGTAGCAAACCAAAACTCGCGAGCCTCGGTCTTATGCGAAGGTCGCTCGCTCTGTCTGTCGGCCAAGAACTCCTCATCGGTGGGATGCTCCTCGGCGGTAAACTCCTCCCACCACACCTTGTGACGTGTACGCAATTCACGCAACGCATCACGCTCCACGCCTCCCGTTTGGCGGTAAGTGGCCCACAACTGCAACAACGAATACTCAGCCGTCTTAGGCGATATATCCGATATGACACTCTCCAGGCAGTCGTAATCCTCCAACTCGACATAGCAAAAAGCCAAAATAACGGTCGCCTGCAGGTGGTCCTCCTCGTCGAAATCGATGACTCGCTCCCACAAGGCGGTAGCCATCTCGACCTCATCAATCGAGAAGTAATCCAAAGCCGAGTCATAGATTAACTCCAGCGCTGCACGCGACGAAGCATCGTTCCAATCAAGAGGCACAGACTCCTCGCCTGCGGCATCAAGCAACAGTTGCACCTTCTCGGCACGATACTCACAGGCATCGGCCATACGCCCCTGACGCTCAAGATTCTGCGACGTGCGCAGGATTCGGCTGCAATCGATACCCTCGACGTGCCACAGCCCCGACGAAGTAGGTGAAAGAGTGATTTTATTCATTATTTATTATTTAGAGCATTAGCACGCTTGGTCACTTTACGCCACATCAGAGCCGTAATCACAAGAGTTACGACACCACCCAAAACATACGAGAGCGAAGTGCTACCCATACCGATGAATTGGTTGGACGTAAAGATAAACGTAGTACATATATAAGTCATAAATACAGCGGCTGGCAGGGCAACCCATATATTACGGTTGTGCTCCTTGAGATATACGACTATAACCCACAGCGTGATAACCGACATCGACTGATTGAACCACGCAAAGTAACGCCATATAATATCGAAATCGACAAACAACAGCACCGTACCGATGGCAAACAACGGCAGACTGATAGCCAAACGCTTGGGGATAGAACGCTGTTCAATCTTCAGCACATCGGCCACAATCAAACGAGCCGAACGGAATGCCGTATCGCCCGAAGTGATGGGTGCAGCAACAACACCAAGCATAGCGAGGATACCACCTACAACGCCCAATGTAGTGATAGATATGTTATTCACAGCCCAAGCGGCATTATTGCCGTTCTCAGCCAAAGCCGCAGAGAGATTCTCCACTCCACCAAAGAACGCCATAGCGACAGCAGCCCATATAAGTGCAATTATCGACTCCGAAATCATCGCTCCGTAGAATGCAGCACGTCCCTCGCGCTCGTTATTGATACAACGTGCCATCAGCGGAGACTGCGTAGCGTGGAAACCCGAGATAGCGCCACACGCAATCGAGATAAAGAGCGTCGGCACAATAGGCATAGACTCTGCCTGCGGGTGGAAGTTACGCAGTGACGAGAATGTGAGTTCAGGGATGGTATAATCACCCACAAACAACACCACCGCCAAGCCCAACGCCATAAAGAGCAGAGCCGCACCGAACAAGGGATATATCTTGCCGATGAGTTTGTCGATAGGCAACATAGTGGCTATGAAATAATAGACCAAGATGATACCTACCCACCACCAATAGGGAATCGCAGGAGCAATCTCGCTCAAGATGCTGGCAGGAGAGCGCATAAACACTACTCCTACAAGAATCAGCAACACGAGCGACATCACACGCATAAAATCACGCAGACCGCCACCCAAATATCGGCCCACGATTTCAGGCAGGCTGACACCCTCGTTGCGGGTGATAATGATGCCCGAGATGTAGTCGTGCATAGCACCGATGAATATGCCGCCCAACGTAATCCAAATGAATGCAACGGGGCCGAAACAAGCACCCATAATCGCTCCGAAAATAGGGCCTACGCCCGCAATGTTGAGCAACTGAATCATAAAAGTCTTCCATAACGGCATAGGCATATAATCTACACCATCGTAGAGTGTTTTGCTCGGCACTTCAGCCGAGTCCTTCACCTCGCAGACTCGCTCCAGGTAACGGCCATAGCCAAAATAGGCCGCCACGAGCAATCCCAGACAGATAATAAATGTTACCATTTTTGTTCTCCTTTTATTCTCACTAACCTTTACGAGAGTCCTCAGCCCGCACTCTACGGTGCAAAAGGCGAAAAACTTTCTTGGTGCGAATTTAATAAAAATTTAAGGAAATATTACATTTTTTCACCACGCGAAGTTCAATCTTTAAAAATATTTGCGATATTTGCACTTGAAAGTAGGCCGCGTTGGCGACTTTGCTTGCTGAATTAGCTCAGTGGTAGAGCACTTCACTCGTAATGAAGGGGTCCCGAGTTCAAGTCTCGGATTCAGCTCTTGGAGAGCGGTGGGCAACCTCCTAAACTTGCCGAGCACAGATGCGGAACGAGGGACCCCAAAAGTCTCCCTTTCTCAAAGGGAGATTTAGAGGGAATGTAAATATAAGTCCCCACGGGATGCCACAGCATCCCCGAGTTCAAGTCTCGGATTCAGCTCTTGGAGAGCGGTGGGCAACCTCCTAAACTTGCCGAGCGCGGATGCGGAGAAATAACATACAAACACCATCGCAAACCTCAAATTAAGTTCTGAAATAGCCTCAATAAACGAGTTGTTTATTGGGGTGTTTTTATAAAAAAGACCGATTGAATTCTATAAAAACAGAAAACTATAAACTAAACTTAAATTTATTATGAACAGTAAAAACATTTTCGGTTTCGCACGCAAGGCTGTGATGGCCGTTGCTTGCGCATCGTTTGTTCTTGGCGCTATCGTTATGCCGCAGTCGGCAGAGGCCAAGAAGGCAAAGAAGATTGGTATCCAGCTCTACTCTGTAATGGGTGCCGTACAGAAGGACCCCAAGGCATCGGTTGAGCGTTTGGCTTCAATGGGCTACAACGTATTCGAGTTGGTACAGTGGGGCGGTAACCCCAAGGTATTTGGCTTGTCAGCCGAGGAGTTCAAGGCATTGTGCGAGGCTAACGGTGTAAATATCGTATCTACTCACTCAAGCATCCAGGAGGACCCCGCAAAGGAGGCAGAGATTATGCAGCGTTGGAGAGATTTGTTCGCTATCCAGAAGGCTTGCGGTGGTAAGTACTTCGTTATCCCAAGTTACCGTGCAGACTACTCTGTAAAGGGTATTCAGCAAATGTGCGACTACCTCAACAAGGTAGGTAAAATTGCAAAGGAGGAGTATGGTCTTATGCTCGGTTATCACAACCACTCTGGCGAGTACAAGAAACTCTCTGACAAGGACCAGTTGATGTGGGAGTACCTGGTAGAGAACACCAACCCCGAGTATGTATGCTTCGAGTTGGACGTATATTGGTGTACAAAGGGTAATCAGGACCCCGTTGCATACCTCAAGAAGTATCCCAAGCGCATCAAGTTGTTGCACATCAAGGATGAGTTCGTGATTGGCGAGAGCGGCACAATCAACTTCGAGGGCATCTTCAAGCAGTTCTACAAGAACGGTATGAAGGATTATGTCGTAGAGATTGAGACTCCCCGTTCATTGCGTCAGAAGACAAATGCCGACGGTAGCCGTTTGACACAGGACCAGATTATGGACGAGATGTTTGAGGCTGCTCGCAAGAGTGCAGAGTATTTGCAGAACGCAAAGTTCGTAAAGTAATCTTCGACAGAAGATAAAATAGTTAGGGTGGCAACCGCAAAAGTTGCCACCCTAATTTATTTGCATTACTTATCATTACCTTATTACGACTTCTTATACGTCAGCAATACCGTTACTCCAGAATCCTCTTTGCCATCCGTTTTAGGCTGAATATTCTTGGCCTCAAAACGTATCATCTCGCCACTATTACGTTTGGTGCGAGGAGCAGTCGTGCTACCTGAAATTCCAACTGAACTGCCAAGTTGCGGACGACTACCACCAATTTTACCTCGGCGGACATATTCATATCGTGTCATCTTGATATCCATCTCGCCGAAGGTAAATGCCGAGCAATCGCCATCCGCCGAATCATCCAAAAAAATCTGATAGCGGCTACTCAAAATTGGCAATTCGCCTCCATACTTGAAATCTGTCAATTTGTTGTTTTTTATCGACTCGGTACATTCATACGAATACTCTATCACATCTCCCGCTTTAGCCGTTGGAAATACGATTTTCATTATACCCTCCTTGGCATTAGTGCGCTCATATTTGCAGTCCGACAACTTTAAGGATGTCTTTACCACCTCACCATTCGCTTGTGAATAGATATATCCCGACACCTCATCAATAATGCAGACATTCTCGTCACCGTGTTTATAGTAAGGAATCTCGATTGTCGCGTAACGTACGCCCGCGTCGTTTAGAATCTTTATCTTACGAGTTATGCGAGTGTAAACATATTGGGGTACATCCATATCGTCCATATACTCCCATATCCAAATGCGTGGCTCGATAATCTCCTCCAGTACAACAGCATCGGCATCGGCAACATCCATCGTAAAATCGGTATTCGAGAGTTCTGCTTGGGAAACATTACCCATTACATACTCCTCAGCAATAGGAAGTTTTGTACTATTTTTTCGTGAGGAGTTACCGCCTGCGGTAAGGGTAAAACCGCAAACAGCCAACATTGTGGCTACTAATAAAATCTTTTTCATAACGACCTATGGTTAGATTGATAATAAAGTTGTTACGGATGCAGATACTCTGCTCCGTAACAAAATTATGAAAAATTTTCGGGGGGGGGCAAATTTTTCTAAAAAAATAACGGAAATATTTTCGTTATTCTCCTACATACGGAATCCACTCTTTGGGGACTGCTACCGATTGGCCGCGCTGCTTGTCGTAGCACACCATAACCGTTCGTGAGAGCGTACACAGACGCTCGCCTGACTTCAGGCGTTGCACAAGCGTCAGGCTTTTGTGGCCGACCTTCTCAATGAAGGTCTCGACTAGCAACTCCTCGCCATAGCGAATCTGCTCGTAGAACTCCGTATTGAGCGAAGCAATGATGGCGGGCACCTGCTCGGCGGCTGCGGTCAATCGCCACAACTCCTTAAACAAATCGGTTTTACCCAAGTCGAAATACATCTGCTGTGCGACATTATTGACGTGACCAAAGGAGTCCGCATCCGAGAATCGCATCTGAATCGGAGTCTTTATTAACAATGCCATAGGAGCGCTGAAACTTATTGACGGATAATCTTCACCTCGCCACGCTCGCCAAAGGCAATGATAGCGCTGGGCTTACAGGTCGGCTTACCCTGGAAACGGGGATTTACGACAAAATCCACTCCCTCGATAATTTCGCGGCTCACCTCCTGCAGACCCTTCAATGGCGTAGGCTCGCCCGAAATATTGGCCGATGTCGATACAATAGGCTTGCCGAAACGACGCAACAACTGACTGCAAAAATCGTGATTCGGAACTCGCACACCGAGCGTACCCTCCTCGGGAATCAAATTTTTGGCTACACCCACAGCACCCTCAAGGATGAGAGTCAATGGTTTCTCGCTCATCTCCATAACCTCAAAGGCGATACCTGGAGCCTTGTTCACATAGCGCACAATCATATCGGCATCGCGGCACAGCACGAGCATCGAGTGTTTGTCCTGACTCTGCTTGAGAGCATATACTTTTGCCACGGCCTCCTCGTTGGTCGCATCACAACCTATGCCCCACACCGTATCGGTAGGATAGAGAATCAATCCGCCCTGACGCAGCACCTCGATGGCCGCCAAAATCTCCTTTTCCATAAACATCTATTTTTATTATAAAGTACAAAAGTAGTGATTTTTCTTCATAGTATGCTCTTCGGCGCTATAAATTTGACCGCAGAGTTGCTTTGTGTCAATTATTTTCGTATTTTTGCGGTCAGCAAAAAATAACAACAAAAATATAACTCATTATGGGAAGAGCGTTTGAGTATCGCAAAGCGAGAAAAATGAAGCGTTGGGGACATATGGCCCGCGTATTTACTAAAATCGGTAAGGAGATTGAAATCGCAGTAAAGGCTGCTGGTTCAGACCCTTCATCTAACACACGTCTGCGTATCTTGATTCAGAACGCCAAGGCGGAGAATATGCCTAAGGAGAACATCGAGCGCGCTATCAAGCGTGCTACTGATAAGGATGCTGCCGATTACAAGGAGATGATTTACGAGGGATATGGCCCTCACGGTGTAGCCTTCTTGGTAGAGACTGCAACTGACAACACTAACCGTACGGTTGCCAGCGTCAGAATGTACTTCAACAAGTGTGGAGGTACATTGGGTAACTCAGGTAGCGTAGCATTTATGTTCGAGCACAAGTGCGTGTTCAAGTTCAAGCCTACTGCAGAGTTCGACCCCGAGGAGATGGAGTTGGAGATGATTGACTTGGGTGTTGACGAGTTCTTCGCTGAGGATGGTGAGGTAACAGTTAGTGCCCCCTACGAGTCATTCGGTGCCATCCAGAAGTGGATTGAGGACAACGGTCACGAGTTGGTATCAGGTGAGGGCGTACGCATCCCCACCGACACAAAGGAACTTACAGCCGAGGAGCGTGAGGCTGTCGAGAAGTTACAGGAGAAGTTGGAGGAGGACGAGGATGTGGTAAACGTATATACCACAATGGCCGAGGCCGACGACGAGGAGTAAACCTTTTCGGAGCAACACAAAGAGTAAAAACGATATTTGGGGCTATCTCGAATATCGTTTTTTTCGTATATTTGTACATATAATTTTGGCAAAATATGAAAAGCAACCACCTCGATTTTCTTAATCACATAAAGTCGTTCATCCCATCGCAGAGAATTTACACCGATTATCTACGTCGCTTGGCGTGGGGTACCGATGCTGGATTCTATCGTCTGACTCCACAAATTGTAGTGCGCTCCAACGAGGAGCAGGAAGTCGCAGAGATTATCCGCGCAGCGGCACAATTCGACGTTCCGCTTACGTTCCGAGCCGCAGGCACAAGTCTCTCGGGACAATCGGTGAGCGACTCGGTGCTGGTAGTGGCTGGCAAGAATTGGGAGGATTATGAAGTGTTGGATGGTGGCCGAGCCATACGACTGCAGCCTGGCGTGATAGGAGCAAAGGTGAGCGAGGTGCTCAAGCCCTACGGCTTCCGCTTCTCGCCCGACCCGGCATCGGTCAAGAGTGCTATGGTGGGCGGAATAGTGATGAACAACGCCTCGGGAATGAACTGCGGAACGCACGCCAACAGCGACCGTATGTTGCTATCGATGCGAATAATCTTCAGCGACGGCACACTGCTCGACACAGGCTCGGAGGAGAGCCGACGCTCATTTGCCGCTATGCACCCCGACTTTATCCGCTCTTTGGAGGCTCTGCGTGATGAGGTGCGGACCGATGAGGCTCTGACGGCACGCATACGACAGAAGTATGCGATTAAGAATGTGGTGGGACTCAACCTGTTGCCACTTGTGATGTATGACGATGTATTCGATATCATAGCCCACTTGATGGTCGGCTCGGAGGGTACATTGGCCTTTATGTCGGAGGTTACGATGCTCTCGGAGCGCGACTTCGAGCATAAGGCTTGCGCTATGCTATACTTCGACTCTATCCGTGAGGCGTGCCAAGCGGTGGTGGCTATGCGACAGATTGTGGACAACGATGGCGAGCGCATAGTACATAGTGCCGAGTTGTTGGATGCCAAATCACTCGCCTCGGTGAATGACACTACGGGCGTGGGGCTTACAGCGGTACTCACCGAGACCAAAGCGCACACCGCAGAGGAGTTGCAGACAAACATAGCCACAATAGAGCACAAATTAAAGGATTTCAAACTATACAAGGAGGCCCACTTCTCAACCGATGCGGCTCTGCAAGCACAATATTGGGCTATCCGCGCGGGAATATTCCCCTCGGTGGGAGGCTCACGACGTGCTGGCACTACATCGCTTATCGAGGATGTCGCCTTCCCCATAGAGCATCTGCCCGATGCAACCGCCGACCTTGCCGAACTACTCGACAAATATGGCTATGACGATGCTTGCATCTATGGCCACGCTTTGGAGGGCAACTACCACTTTATCATCAACCAATCGTTCTCAACCGAGGCAGAGGTGGCTCGCTATGAGCAACTGATGGAGCAGGTGGCAAACCTTGTACTCGACAAATACGACGGCTCACTCAAGGCCGAGCACGGCACAGGCCGCAATATGGCACCCTACGTCAAGCGCGAATGGGGCGACAAGGCCTTCAGCATTATGCAACGAATAAAGAGGCTCTTCGACGAGAAGGGCATCCTCAACCCTGGGGTGATATTCAACGACGATGAGCGATGCCACCTCTCGAACTTCAAGCCATTGCCGCTGACTGGCACACTCGTAGACCGCTGTATTGAGTGCGGATTCTGCGAGGTACAATGCGTGAGTTGCGGACTCACCCTATCGTCTCGTCAGCGTATAGTTATCCGTCGTGAGATAGCACGTCTGAAGGCTACAGGCGAGAACCCCACCCTACTCAAAGAATTAGAAAAGGGTTACAAATATCTCGGTGAGGAGAGTTGCGCGGGCGACGGCCTCTGCTCGACAAGTTGTCCTTTGGGCATCAATATGGGCGAACTAACGCACATACTCCGTGCAGAGAATCATCCGCAAGGCAGCGTCACACACCGCATAGGAGGCTTTGCCGCCAACCACTTTGCCAAGGTTAAATCCTCGTTGCGACCACTGCTCTGGCTGGCCGACACCTCGCACCGCATATTGGGCGAGAGGGCTATGTCGGGCATCGCATCGGCAATGCACAGTGCGGGACTACCCCGCTGGCAACCCTCGATGCCATTGGTCTACCACATCCCCCAAGCCATCGTCAAGGCCCACTCGGCAGAGAAAGCACAGGATAACGAGAAGCCAAAGGTGGTCTATTACCCGAGTTGCATAAACCAGACTATGGGCACCGACCATTGTCACCGTCACGATGCGGCACAGGTCGAGGTGATGCTCTCGCTGCTGCACAAAGCCGGCTACGAGGTGATATTCCCCGAAGGTATGGAGAATCTCTGCTGTGGCACAATATGGGAGAGCAAGGGTATGAGCGACATAGCCGACAGAAAGACCGCCGAATTGGAGGAGGCATTGTGGCGCGCAAGTGATGCAGGGCGTTATCCCGTACTCTGCGACCAGAGCCCCTGTCTGCACCGTATGCGCGAAAAGATTTCCCGCATAAAACTTTACGAGCCAGCAGAGTTTATCGTGGAGTATCTGTGCGACAGACTGACCTTCGAGCCAATAGACACAACCGTTGCACTGCACATCACCTGCTCAATGCGCCGTATGGGGCTTGCCGAGAAGATTATCTCGCTTGCCAAGATGTGTGCGCGAGAGGTGGTATTACCCGAGGGCGTAGGGTGTTGCGGATTTGCTGGCGACAAAGGATTTACCAACCCCGAACTCAACGCCTATGCACTTCGTAAGTTGCGCTCTGCCGTCGAAAAGTCGGGCGCAACGGAGGGATACTCCAACAGCCGCACCTGCGAGATAGGTCTTACCACACACTCGGGTATCGAGTATCGTTCGATAGCCTATCTGGTCGATAGGTGTACGCGACAAAGAGATTTATCGGCAAAATAAAATTGGGCAAAATATAATAATTTTGTTACCTTTGTAACCATTAAGACGAAAAATATAAACTATATAAACTATGGCTTTATCGAAGTTTGAACGTGATATGGAGAGATTGGTGGCCGACGGTGTTATATCGCGAGCCCAATTTCTAAAGATAATGGCTGCGGCGGGCGTGGTCGTGGCAGCAGGTACCGACAAGGCTTACGCAGCAAAGAGTGCCGCCAAAGGTCGTATCGTCATCATCGGTGGCGGTGCTGCAGGTATAAGTATGGCAGCGCAACTCAAGCGTACGCTGCAGAATCCCGACATCACTATCATCGACCCCAGCGACCGCCAGTACTATCAGCCAGGTTTCACACTCATCGCAAGCGGAGTATATCAGCCCAATGACGTATGGAAGCCACAGGCGGATTGTATGCCTTCGGGCGTGAAGTGGATTAAGGATGTGGCAACGCTCATCCACCCCACGCAGAACAAAGTCGATACCGCCAAAAACGGCACAATAGAGTACGATTTCCTGGTTTTGGTGCCTGGTGTGAAGTACGATTGGGACCGCATCGAGGGTATAACCTACGAGACTGTTGGTCAGGGCAATGCCTACACCATCTACGGCCCCGAGGGTGCGGCAAAAACGTGGCCCGCAATGAAGGAGTTTGGAGAAAAGGGTGGTAAGGGTATCTTCTGCGACACCTACACTAAGCATAAGTGCGGTGGTGCGCCCAAGAAGGTTTGCCTCTTATCGTGGGACAACGCCCGCAAGAACAACAATCTCGACAAGATTGATATGCACTACTACACAGGTGGCAAGCAACTCTACAACGTCCCCTACTACACTCCCCGCTTGGAGGAGATTTACAAGGAGCGTAACATTCCCGTAGATACTAACTGCCGCTTGAAGGCTATCGACACCGCTGCCAAGCGTGCCTATTTCGAACGTGTCGAGACCGATGCCGAGGGTAACAAGGTGGTAACACCATTCTCTGACGACTACGATTTTATGCACTTTATGGTGCCACAGTGTGCACCAGATTTCGTGCGTGAGTCGGGCTTGAGTTGGACAGAGGGCAGTCTTGCACCCGATGGCTGGGCTATGGCTGACAAGCATACGTTGATTCACCTCACTTATGACAACATCATCTGCCTGGGTGACTGCGCAGGAATCCCGACAAGTAAGACTTCGGCTGCTATTCGCAAGCAGTTGCCTATCGCAGTTGAGAATCTTATTGCCCTGATGGAGGGACGTACGCCCGAGGCCAAGTATGACGGCTATGCCGCCTGCCCTATCGTTACTGAGTATGGCAAAGTCCTATTGGCCGAGTTCGACTACGACAAGAAGGAGCAGATTACATTCCCGCTATCGTTGTGGGATATGTCGCAGGAGCAGTGGGTAGCGTGGTTGTTGAAAGTCTATGCGCTGAAGCCCATCTACTTCAATTTGATGCTGAAGGGTCTGTATTAAAAATACAAAAATAGTTTTTTCTTAATCGGTTATTTGACAGTATTGTTAAGTAACCGATTTTTTCTTATATTTGCATAACATTAAACTGACCTAAATCTATTCCGTATGGAAGAGAATAAACTTTTCAACCAAAAGACTTCAAGACGCACATTCTTGAAGCAGTCGGCTGCGGCGTTGGCTGCCGCAACTCTATTGCCCACAACCTCAGTATTTTCAAAGGATAAGGTAAAGATAAAGACCAACCCCGCGCTGGATTCAAACTTTGGCGGAGTACAGATTGGTAGTTCAACTTATAGTTGGATTTCACAGCCTGCACCTTCCGTTCACGAATTGATTAACACCTGCCATAAGGCGGGCGTTAGTTCGCTGGAGATTATGTATGGCGAGTTTGCAAAGTATGCTGGCCAGCCTGAAAATGTCCCTGCCGAGCAGATTGTTGCGTGGCGCAAAAATATGGATTTGGAGAAAATCAAGGAGATTCGCAATGTGCTCGCTGCGGCTGGCATCGGCATCCACGTTTTGAACTGTTCTCCCGCAAGTTGGTCGGACGAGGAGATTGACCGCGTATTCCTGGGAGTAAAGGCGTTGGGCGCAAAGGCTACCGTTCAGGAGTTGAGCCTCGATTCAGCCAAGCGATTGGCTCCCTTTGCCGAGAAACACGATGTATATGTGGCGATGCACAACCACTTCCAATATGCCCAGCCTGGATTCAGTTGCGACCCCATCCTTGACGCTTCGCCTATGATGATGCTTAACTTCGACTGTGGCCACTACCTCGGCTCTACGGGCAAGGACCCGCGCGACTTTATCGAGAAGTACCACGACCGCATCTTCAGCATCCACCTCAAGGATAAGACAGGTCCCAACGTAGAGCCCGCCAACTTCAATCAGGTATGGGGACAGGGAGAGACACCTTTGCGTGAGATTCTCCGTATGGTACGCGACAACAAGTGGCCTATCCACTGCGACATCGAACTCGAGTACCCGATTAAACCTTGGTCAGACCCATTGAAGGAGGTCTACAACTGCGTATGCTTCGCTCGTGAGGCCTTGACCAGAAAATAATCACAGGCAAAATATCATCCGACAAAACAGAACTAAAACTTCATAATATTATGGTTACAAGACGTGACTTTTTGAAGAAGATGGGTACGCTCGCAGTTGCGGGTGCCGTTAGCCCATCACTCGTAAACGCCAAATCGCCCAAGGCAAGCGTTATGGGAGCAAACGACCGTATAAATATTGGTTTGATAGGTTGTAACAGTATGGGCTGGACCGACCTGCTCAATGCTGTCAACGTCCCTGGCGTAGAGTGCGTAGCACTTTGCGACATCGACAAGAACATCATCAACCGTCGTGCCGCAGAACTCACCAAAAACAAAGGTACGAAACCCGAACTTTACGGCGACTATCGCAAATTGTTGGAGCGCAAGGATATTGACGCTGTGATTATCGGCACACCCGACCATTGGCACTGTCTGCAGATGGTTGACGCTTGTGCTGCGGGTAAGGACGTATATGTACAGAAACCTATCGCCAACTCTATCGCCGAGTGTGATATGATGGCACAGGCTGCAAAGCACTACAATCGCGTTGTATCGGTAGGTCAGCAGCAGCGTAGCGCCAAACTTTGGATTGAGATGAAGAAATTTGTCGATAGCGGTCAGTTGGGCCACATCTCACGAGTAAACGTATGGGCTAACTTCCGTTATGCCGCTATTCTCAACCCCGCAAAGGATTCGCCCGTACCTGCACACATCGACTTCGATATGTGGTTAGGTCCAGCACCCGAGCGCACATACAATGCCAGCCGTCACCACGGCTCTTGGCGTATGTTCTGGGACTACGGCGGTGGTTTGCTGACAGACTGGGGTGTACACTTGTTGGATATGGCATTGTGGGGAATGAAGGTTGACCATATGCCCAAGCGAGTGATGGCAACAGGAGGTAATTGGGCTTATCCCGACAACTTCGCCGAGACATTTGACACAATGTCGGTTATCTATGAGTTCGACGACTTCGTGATGACGTGGAACAACACCACCATCGAGTCAGGCCCCTATGGCAAGAACTACGGTGTAGAGTTCGTCGGCACAAACGGCACATTGGTAGCCAACCGCGAGGGCTGGGAGGTGTATCCTCTTCAGGGTAAGTGCGAGGCTGCAAAGTGCTCACCCGACTATCAGGAGTTACGCCTGCACCATACCGACTTCTACAACTGTATGCGCTCACGCAAGATGGAGACAGCCTGCACCATCGACAACGGAGCAATGTGCGCCAAGTATGCACACTTGGGTAACATCTCGGCTCGCGTAGGCTCGGCATTGGTATATGACAACGAGAAGCAGCGCTTCGACAACAAGGAGGCCAACAAACTCATCAAACCCGACTACCGCAAGGGTTGGGAGTTTCCTAAATTAAAGTAGAATATATTTAATTAAAGTTTATTTGATATGAAAAAATTGATTCTTTCGGCGTTGGCACTCGCAGTTGCTGTCGGCGCATCGGCTCAAGAGAAGAAGGAGTATCCCAAACCCGAGGCTATGCGCCCTGGAATGACAGAGTTCTGGACTCCGCAGCCCAAAGTGGTAACACCTGGTGACATCAAGACCAACTCGGCTCCCTCGGATGCTATCGTATTGTTTGACGGCTCAAACCTCTCGGCTTGGAAGAGTTGCAAGACTGGCGGTGAGGCTGATTGGAAGTTGGAGAACGGAGTATTTACGGTAGACAAGAGCAAGGGCGACATCGAGACCAAGCAACACTTCGGCAGTTTCCAACTCCACATCGAGTGGCGAGTACCCGAAAACATCACAGGCTCAAGTCAGGCTCGTGGTAACAGTGGTATCTTCCTGCAGGGCATCTACGAGATTCAGGTGTTGGATTGCTACAACAACGAGACCTACGCCAACGGTCAGACAGGTAGCGTCTACAAGCAGGTTATTCCTTTGGCAAACGCTATGCGTAAGCCCGGCGAGTGGAACGTTTACGATATCATCTACAGCGCTCCCGTATTCAACGCAGACGGTACTTACAAGGTAGCGCCTACCGTAACGGTTATCCAGAACGGCATCGTATTGCTCAACCACTTCACTATTCGTGGTACAACCGAGTACATCGGTCATCCGCAGGTACGCCCTCACGGCAATGGTCCTATCCGCTTGCAGATGCACGGTGACCCGAGCGAGCCTATCAGTTTCCGCAACATCTGGATTCGCGAGATGTAACAGCAGATTTTTTAACAATACCTCAAGGTCGTCCGACAGAGATGTCGTGACGGCCTTTTTTGTCGGCTTTGTGCGATATTTCAACAGCAAATGAGGGTTAGTGTATAGTTTTTGCAATCATAGCGAGGTGTAACCTTAAAAGTTTATGATTATGAAAAAGTATCTATTCCTGATTTTGGCAGCCGCAATGTTGGTCGGCTGCGACAACGACGACGCTATCTTCCCATCGAATCAAAAAGTCGTAGAGTCGCTCCTTACGCAATACCCTTCGGCACAAAACATCACGTGGGGCCGTGCTTGGGGTTATTGGTTGGCCACGTTCGACAGGGCTGAAAATGAGATTATGGTAGAGTGCGAGGCTTGGCTGAGCAACGACGGCATATGGTATCTCGGCGTAAGCAACATTCCCTACACATCGCTACCTACGGCCGTACAGAACTCATTTAGCACAAGCCAATATGGTGGGTGGTTTATCGACGAGGTCGATATGATAGAGCGTTACGACAGCGAGGTGGTCTATGCTATCGAGGCCGAGATTGACAACATCGACACGGCAAACGATGTAGTATTGTATTACACCCCCGATGGCATACTTATACGCTCTATCCTAAACGGCATAGAGCCCGATTACAGACCTATCATTTTGGGCGAACAGACAACAAATTATATCTCGACAAACTACCCTGCGGCTACTATTATAGACATAGCGGCGGCAAACGACATCACCGAAGTGGATGTTATGGACGGCACAACTCTTCGCAAGATATACTTTGACGGCAAACAGGAGTGGTTGATGACCGAGAGTCGTATTTCGGCCGAAGAATTGCCCGAAATAGTTATGCAGACCATAGCCGACAGCCAATATGCCGCTTGGGAGATTATCGATGCCGAATTGGTGGAAAATCCCGATGGCGAGTACTATCAGGTGACACTCGCTGTCGAGGGTGAGCAGGTCGTGATGAAGGTAAACATCGAAGGCAGAATCCTTCAATAACCCACACCGCCAAAATTGGCAACATATTGCGATTGCTGAAAAAAAATGTGATTTATAACTTCACTTAGGGGCAAAAAAAATCGAGGTCTCGGAGGTATTCGACGCCAAGCGAGCACCGCCTTTTGTCTTAGTAACCTCGTGCGCCACAGAAACGCATTTCGTCGGTTACAACCTTCCGATATCCTCTACCAACCTAAAACTACTAACCTAAATGAACCTTAAAACTTCACTGCAAAGATAAGGCTAAAAACAATACCGTGCAAGTGATTTATTAAGAAAAATGAATAATTTATTCAATAAAATTAATAATTAAGACTACTCTACGGCGTATACTATTGATTTTCTGCATCTTACGCCAATATTAAGAAAATGTTAAATCTGTTGCGATTTTATGGCACAAGGGCTCACAAAAGCGAATTTGAGCCAAAAATCAACAAAAACCACGAGATTAAAGAGCCCCTGAAGAGCCCTCAAAAGAGACAAATTTAGCCTATTTAGCCAATAAAATTCTTCCAGAAACGCCACATTTTGGGTTTGGTCCAACTGTGGCAACCCATAGGCAGGCGCTTACCCATCAGACGATAGCAATATGCGGGATTGGTATCAATGGCAAACTCCAACGCCTCTCGCCAATCGGGATAACAAAACTCTTGCGGCACAGTAGCCCAAAATACATCCTCGTTATAGAGATGCGAACCACCATTGAGGTATTTTTCAATTATCTCGGCATAACGCAGACACCCCTGCTTGAAAGAGCCCACCTTGCGGAGAGTCAAACCGCCGTTACCGATGCGACCATAGAGGTCGGCACGGCACCTCTTGCCCTGACGGTGGCGCATCCACGCACGCAGCGACATATATTGCTTAACGATAGGCAGGTCATAAACCCAACGGCGCACCCAGGGTGCTGCTACGCAATCATAGCCCTTGTCGCACCACGCTGCCAACTCATCACGGAACATCCAGGCATCGGTATGACAGATAAGTATATAGTCCCAATCGGCAAACATATCGTAAAACTCCGCACTCAGCATCATACGATTGTACCCTGCGATACCGTTGCGCTTGCCGAGCCAGCAATCACTCACACGGATAATCTCAACCGCAGGAAACTCCTGCTCCAATGTACCAAGTTCAAGGTCTTCGGGTGCAAGTATAGCGATATTATGCGCAGCCAGCACACTGCAATTATTACGCAGAGCACGCATCTCATCCGCTGTGGGATAACGATATATGGGGACTAATACTTTTACTTTCATCTCTTCTTACGGATTGAGCGTATGCGATATATTGGGTATTTGATTAATAACTTCCAAGATAACGGCTTAAGGGGATATTGAAGTATGTGTTTAACACCCTCCTTAAATGGCACGACGTCAAAAAAGCCCTTCTGCCACATAAACCGAATGTGGTATTGCTCACTCTCCTGCTGATAACTCTCCATCTCCTGAGGAGACAAAGGTCGGGTTGTCATAGGGAGATAACTTTGCCACTTATCATTCAGCGCCTGCATAGTCTCTACCCAATCCGGCGAGTAATTTCCTACTGAGAAGTGCTCGATATCGACTACGTTGCAAACCCAATTTTTGTGGTCTACGGCAACCGACATCGTAAAGTCAATATCGTAGCCGTGGAATCCAGTGAGTAATGTTGTATCAAACTGATGCTCGGCCCACACATCACGCCTCGCCATCATACACATTCCATCCAGCGTTACTACCTGCGTAAATTGCTGATTTAGGGTGTTCTTTGTCCTTACCTTGTGTATGCGTCCATTTCTTCCTTGAATGTAGTGGGCAACCATACTGCGCGTACCCTGACGCCAACCGCACGGCGCATTAGTTCTGATTGTACTACCCGCAAAACCAATTACTCCACAATCTGTCTCCTGCAACTTCGCGGCAATTGCAACGCCCCAATTAGGCGTCAAGAACTTAACATCCTCGTGAACAAAGCAGAGATTTTCGTAACGAGCCTTTGTCGCATTATCATTATATACCTTACATATACCATCACCCTTTCCTCTATTGTCTGTAATAAGAATTTCGTAAGGTACATCACCGATTGTCTCTGCTATATTCTTCTTTAGATTTTCAGCCAATTCGGGGTGTACAGAACAACAAATAATGGTAAACATAATAACGTCTATAATGAGGATGTTTTATCCAATAGTTTATTTGATATTAATATATTGAGCAACTGCATCGGCTACTCGCTCGCCATCCAATGCCGCTGAAACGATTCCGCCAGCATAACCAGCACCCTCACCCGCAGGGAAGAGTCCCTGAATCTCGGGGTGCATCAACGTCTCACCGTCACGAGGGATACGCACGGGGGTTGAAGTACGAGACTCAACGCCCACAACAATGGCATCCGATGTAACATAGCCACGCATTTTCCTGTCGAACGAAGCGATACCCTTACGCAAAGCCGAGGCCATAAAGTCAGGCATCCACTTATCCAATCGTGACGATACAATGCCAGGGATATATGATGTTGCAGGTAGCGACGACGATGCTCGGCCCGCCACGAAATCCGATACTCGTTGCGCAGGGGCAACCTGTCTGTCTCCACCATTCTGGCGTGCGGCCTGCTCCAACTGTTGTTGGAATGCCAAACCTGCCAATGGGCCATACTCCGCCTCAAGATGCGCAAAATCCTCAACCCTAACCTCGGTCACAAGGCCCGAATTGGCCCAACGTGAATTACGGCCGCTGGGCGACATACCGTTCACAACCGACTGCGATGCATCGGTCATTGCGGGCACGATAAAACCTCCAGGACACATACAGAATGAATAGACACCACGTCCGTCAATCTGATTAACCAACGAATAGGACGCCGCTGGGAGATATTCGCCACGTTGTGGCAGACGATACTGTATGCTATCTACCAACTTCTGCGGATGCTCGATACGAACACCCATAGCAAAGGCTTTGGCCTCCAACCTTACACCGTCTCGATGCAACGTATGGTAGATATCCTTGGCCGAGTGTCCCGTAGCAAGCACTACGGCAGCGCCCTCAACAAGGTGGTCACCAACCCACACGCCCTTCAACTTGTCGTGTTCGATTTTGAAACCCGTAACCTTGCTCGAGAAGTGTATCTCACCGCCCGCTGTGGTAATCGTATTACATATATTGCTGATGATTCGTGGTAACTTGTCCGTTCCGATATGCGGATGCGCCTCATATAGAATCTCGGGCGTAGCACCGTGAAAAACAAGCGTTTGCAGAGCCTTATTATAGTCACCACGCTTCTTGCTGCGTGTAAACAACTTACCGTCGGAGAATGTACCCGCACCGCCCGCACCAAAGGCGTAGTTTGAGTCGGGGTCTATGTCGAGATTACGGTTGATAAGCGCGATATCCTGCTTACGAGGCAGAATGTGCTTACCGCGCTCCAAGAGAATAGGCTTAAGGCCCAACTCTATCAATCGCAGGGCCGCAAACAATCCTGCAGGGCCCGAGCCTACGACTACGACTTCGGTAGCCTTGCTCACATCGGGATAGTCGAAGTACAGAGGAGCCGGTTGCGGCTCGTTATCGACAAATATTTCGAGTGTGAGATTTACCTTGATAGGGCTACGTCGAGCGTCTATAGAGCGCTTGACCACCCTCACCATAGCCACATCGCTACGGCGTATGCCCAATTGTCGAGCCGCCAACGCTGTATATATCTCGGCATCGGCAGATTGCTTGGGAGGCAGTTGCAGGGTAATCGATTTTGGCATAATAAAAACACTCTTTATCCTACAAAAGTAGCGAAAAATTAGGAATTTCCTAAAAAAAATCGTTTTTGCTATCGGAATAGTCAGAATTTTATTACCTTTGCACAGCAATTGCGAGGAACATCTCGCTTTGCACACAAAGTTCAATGCGGATATGGTGTAATTGGTAGCCACGTCAGACTTAGGATCTGATGCCGAGAGGCGTGGGGGTTCGAGTCCCTTTATCCGCACAGAAAAAAGAGCAGTTCATAAGACTGCTCTTTTTTTGTGCAGATACTCCGCAACTATATTTACAATCCACCCAACCCTCCTTTGATAAGGAGGGCTATAAATGTCCTGCTTATTGAGGCTGTCGCTTGGCGGTCGAGCCTTTTATCCCTACAAAAAAGGCGTGCGACTGAAAAGTCACACGCCTTACAATATCACTTCTTCGATTGAAGACTATTTCTCGGGACGCATAACGACCTTAACCATAGACTTCTCGTCGAGCATACGCTTTGCCAACGCCTTAACATCGTCAGCAGTTACGCCATTAACGGCAGCCTCGTAGTCGTTCACGTTATCCACACCGAAGTCGTAGTAGGCAGTCAATGTGCGTGACCACCAGCCGTTCAACTCCACATTCTTCTTGTAATCCTTCAACAAGAACTCACGAGTCTTATCCATATCCTCCTTGAGCGGGCCCTCGGCTGCAATCTTCTCAATCTCGGCGATAACGATAGAGGTGAGTTCATCAGCCATCTGCTCATTAGTGTCGAATGAAATCTGCATCAAGAAACTCTGTGCGGGACGAGTGTAGTGTGAGCCACGAACACTCACGCCATAAGTACCACCCTTCTCCTCGCGGATTGACTTAAGGTAGCGGTTGCTCAACGCCTGTGAGAGGTAAGTGAGCGTAACAGCGTTCTTAATATCGTACTTGTAGTCGCCGCTGAAACCTACGAATACCGATACCTTCGGCTGCTCCATCTTGGCTGTAAAGTCATTCTCTACACCCTTCACCTCACGCACCTTGTCGTCAGTGAACTTATTTGTAACCTTCTTCGCTACGGGCAACGAACCTACATACTTCTCAACGAGGGGCTTCAACTCCTCGGGGCTCATATTACCGTAGATAGTGAAGCGGAAATCCTTCGCGTTACCGAACAGACGTGAGTGGATATCGGCCATACGCTCCAACTTGATTGTGCTCAACAACTCGGGAGTGAGTTGCTGACGGCGGTAGTTGTCACCATAAAGCGTCTTCTGCAACTGCTGCGAGAAGATGAAGTCGGGGTTGGTCATCTGGTTAGCCAACATAGCGTTATAGCGGTTCATCAATGTCTGGAAGTCATCCTCCGAGAAGCGGGGAGCAGTGAAGTGGAGGTACATCAACTGGAACATAGTCTCCACATCCTTCAATGTAGATGAGCCCTCAACAGCGTGCAAGTAACTACCTGCGCTCGCTGCTACGCGTGCCTGCTTACCCGAGAGTTGCTTGCGCAAGTCAGAAGCCGAGAACTTAGAGATACCCGATGTAGACATCACACCGCCCAACATCTGTGCTGAGTAGTAATCCTCATCAGCGAAGATGGCAGCACCACCCTCCGATACAGCCTCGAGGTATACGGCATCAGCCTCATAGGGAGTCTGCTTGATAACTACATTGATACCGTTCTTCAAAGTCCACTCTGTTGTACCCATAACCTCGTTTACCTTCTCCTTCTTGACGGGTGAGCCCTTCAACTGGCTCTCGTCGCTAATCAAAGGCTCCTTCACTACGTTATCCTTGAAGGCCTCAACCTCGGCTGCTACGGCAGCCTTCAAAGCCTCAACCAACTCAGCCTCAGTAGGAACGGCTACACCATCCTTCTTGGGCGAATTAACTACGATAACCAAGTTCTTCAAAGGCTCATACATCTGCTTAACAGACTGATTGATAGCCTCGAGACTGATAGCCTCAGCCAACTGCTTGTCCAACTGATACTCGGTCTCGATATCGTACAAGGGAGTACCCAAGCGGAAGTGGTCGATGCAACGCTCAGCAAAGTGGCTATGCTCACGGTCGTCGCGGCTCTGGTACTGATTATCCAAAGCAGCGAGCATATTGTTCTTGGCACGCTCGTACTCGCTCTCGGTGAAACCATAGCGGCGCATACGCTCCATCTCCACCAAAAGGGCCTTGTAGCCCTCCATCAACTTGCCATCCTGTGTCATAACACGGCCCTGCGATACCTCCAAAGTAGAGCAGATGCCGAATGACTGTGCAGGGCTGAAGCCAGCCGAAATAAAGGGAGCATTGGGCTTACGTGAGATGTCGCTCAAACGCTCGTTAATCATAGCCGAGATGTACGACTTCAAGATGCTAATCATCTCGTAAGTAATAGTATTGTTCATCTGCTTGGGCATAGCCTGCGACTTGTAGAACATCATCAGGTTAGACTGCTGCATCTCGGGGTCAACATTGATGCTGACGATAGGCTCATCGTTATCGGGGATTACGATAACATCCTTCTTCGCTGCATCGGCTGCAGGAGCGGGAATGTCGGCCATCATCGTCTTAATCTTCTGCTCAACCTTATCTACGTCGATGTCACCAACTACGACAACTGCCTGATAGTCGGGGCGATACCACTTGTCGTAGAACTGACGGAGGTCGTCATAGGTAAAACCAGCCAAACCGTCCAGATAACCGATGAGGTTACGCTCTGCGTAGAGTGTACCCTTACCCAACGCCTTGAGCATCTTAATCTGCGCACGCCAAGAAGCACCGTCACTAGTACGCAACTCCTCCTGGATAACACCACGCTCAGAGTCAATCTCCTTGGGGTCGAGGTTGATGAAGTGTGACCAGTCGTGCAACACCATAAGTGTAGAATCCACCACACCCTCGCGTGCTACGGGGACATCCTCCATATAGTACTGAGTCAAATCCCACGAAGTAAAGGCATTGAGGTTAGCACCAAACTTAACACCAACCTTCTCCAGATACTCAATCATCGACTTATCGGGGTAGTTCTTTGTACCGTTGAAGGCCATATGCTCGAGGAAGTGAGCCAAACCCTGCTGGTTGTCACCCTCCTGGATAGCACCTACATCGTGTACGATGTAGAAGTTAGCCATACCCTTGGGTTTCTCGTTATGGCGAATGTAGTAGGTCAATCCGTTGGGCAATACACCCTGACGAATCTCCTTGTCGATGGGCAGGGGCTGTGATGCATCCATCTGCGCCTGCACCGAAGTTGCACCCAACAGAAGGGCCACAACTGCAAATAACAATTTTTTCATCTTCATTATGTTTTAATGTATATTAATTCTCTCTTCTTCGTTAAACTACGGCTCTCTCACCATACATTGCCTTACTCCTTCAAGTAGTTGTACACCTTGACGTTGGTGATACGGCTCTTGAAATCACCCGCCTTCTTAAGCGGGAAGACCAACGTGCGCTGATAATACATCTTACTGCTGGGGTTATAGACGATAGGTGCAAAACCATTCTGGTTGGGGTCGTAGGTGTGGTCAACAACCTCCATTGTACCATAAAGCGTAATGGGGCCCAACTCCTGCTGCAGGCGGCCATTCACATAGAGACGAGTAAACTTGTTAGTACCCTGAATCTTGATTTCCACCTTGGCGTTGGGGCGCACTCGGTAATTGAACTTATTGAGATAACCATCACGCATAAAGCCAAACTGACCGTTCTCGGGGTCGGCAAGATAGAATACGGCATTGGCCGAACGGAACAACTCCGTGCCCTTCTGCTCGGCTACGCCCTCAAGTGTAAAGCATACGGTGTAATCGTAACCTATCTCCTCCAAAGGCAACTCCTCGGCAGCCTTAACCTCATCGCAGGCAAACACCTCACGTTGCTCGGTGCCATACAGAGCTAACTCATTCACACCAGGGGCCTCACTCAACTCCAGGCGCTGCTTGTCGAACTGCTCATAGGGCAACTGCGTGAGAGCGCCTGTCCAGCACTTAACGGCCAGAGTCTGCATAGCAGGGAATACACGGTGGTGCACATCCTTAACGGCGATACCGTTACCCGGGTGGTCATTCCATACGGCAAACATACCTCCCAGAATCGAGGGGTCCTGCTCATCGAAGCGCTCGCCGCCGATTACTGCGGGAGTCCAATTATTATAGAGATATTGGCAATTCAGGTAGTCGTAGTAATAGCCCGCAACGGGAACGATATAGACCATACCGTCGGGGATGCTCACCAACTGATAGCCCTGCTCCTTCATATGACGTGGATTGGCGTAGCCATTGTACCAGCAGTGCATAATAACATTCTCCGACTTGACGGGAGTATCGCCCGCAGCGTGAGTCAATGCACCCCAGCATACAGCCTGCTTGCCGAAACTCTCGACATAGCGGATATAACGGTCGGTAAACTCGCGGAACTTCTCGACAACATCCTTCTTGGCATTGGAGTACTCATCGGTACCGATATGCACGCGCTTGCCACGGAATACGGGATTCTCACCCTCCAGATACTCGCGGAACAGACCATCGACAAACTCATAAGTTTTGGGGTTGAACAAATCGAGGTGGTCCATACCATACTCCTTCGAGCCGATTTCGGGCATATAGTGTGTAAAGGCCAATGAATGTGCAGGCACGTCGATTTCGGGAATAATCTCGACATAGTTCTGCTCGGCCTTAATCTGCATATCGATAAACTCCTGCTTGGTGTAATGACCATCTTTGGCCGTCAGGCCAGGATAGGTGTCGCTCTCAAGACGGAACGCTGACTGCGTCTTCGACCAATCGTTGTTGAAGTATTGGCGGAAACCGTTATCGTTGAGATGCACCTGCAGGGTGTTCATCTTGTAGTAGGCCATAATCTTCACCAACTTATTCAGGTAATCCATCGGGAAGAACTTACGACCGCAATCAATCATAAAGCCACGCAATGCATACTGCGGCACATCTACGGCCTTACCCTTTGGCATCACGCCACTCTCCGACTGCTCGGCCATCTGCAACAGTGTTCGTGTCGCCCAGAACAGGCCCTGTGTAGTGGCAGCCGTCACGGTAGCCTTATCGGTAATATCCAACTCATAGCCCTCTGCTCCGAGCGCAGTAGCCTTTTTGTCCAACTGAAGAACCATATCGCCAGCCTTGCCGCTACCCTTAACAACCGTAAGGTCACGACCTGTCAACAACTTATAATCCTCGGCAAAAACCGTCGCTATGCGCATCAACTCCTTGTCGGAGCCCTTGACGGCAACACGGCCCGAAGGCTGAAGTTCACCCTCGGCGCCCGTCCACTCGGTAAGTTCGGGAATAATAAACGGTTTGGGATTCTGAGCCATCACATTAAGGCTCAACAATGCGAATACCGCAATTAACAATCTTTTCATCTTCATTATCTTTTTATATTTTGTTTCCCTTTTGTTGGGAGGGAGGGGTAGTTCTCTCGTTTCAAACCTTACAATGGCTCGCTATATATTAGTCGCAAAAATACCTAAAAAACTACACGTTTCGCGAAAAATTTTCTCGCGAGGAAAATCCTACTCCTTATCCTTTTTATGGAAGCAGGCTCCAACTACAAAGCCGACGAGCATACCCAAGCCCATACCTGTGGTCATCTTACCGAACAACAGCGGGCCCACGACAGCGCCTACGGCAAGACCTATCACCATTCCCAGCGTCATATAGGTACGCACGACCTTGACCTCGGTGTGCTGCTTGGCCTCCTCCATCAACACCTCATCCTCGCTCTTCTTGGGGCCCTCATCGCCCTCGAAAGCGCTCTCATCGACAAACGGATTTTTATACTTCATATCCATACGATACCTCTATTATATTTAGATATAACGCCACAAATTTCGCATATAATTTCAACCTGTGCAACTTTTTTGGCGCGATTATTTCACTTTAAACACGCAAACCGACAAGCGCGCCACAAAAGAAACGTCATTTTGCAACATATTTGCATATAAAATTTGACAATTTGTAATTTTTTACTGCCAAATTTCGAAATCTTTTCAGAATTTAATGCTATATTTGTATAGAACAAAAAACTTAATTTGTAAACCTAAAATCTACTACTATGAACGTAAAGAATATAATGGCCGATTTGGAGCGCAAGCACCACGGCGAGAGCGAATATTTACAGGCTGTACAAGAGGTATTGGAGTCTATCGAGGAGGTTTACAACGACCATCCCGAATTTGAGAAGGCTAAAATCGTGGAACGTATGGTCGAGCCCGACCGCATAATCACATTCCGCGTAACGTGGGTAGATGACAAGGGCGAGATTCAGACCAACCTCGGCTACCGCGTACAATTCAATAGTGCCATAGGCCCTTACAAGGGAGGCATACGTTTCCACGCTGCAGTAAACCCATCGATGCTCAAGTTCTTGGGTTTCGAGCAGACCTTCAAGAATGCACTCACAACGCTGCCTATGGGCGGTGCAAAGGGTGGCTCAGATTTCAGCCCCAAGGGTAAGTCAGATGCCGAGATTATGCGTTTCTGCCAGGCCTTTATGCTCGAACTTTGGAACAACATAGGCCCCGACACCGACGTACCCGCAGGTGACGTAGGCGTGGGTGGTCGCGAGATTGGCTATATGTATGGTATGTACAAGAAGTTGGCGCGCGAATACAACACAGGCGTGCTTACAGGCAAGGGCCTCACGTGGGGTGGCTCACTCATCCGCCCCGAGGCTACGGGCTTCGGCGCACTCTACTTTGTGGAGCATATGTTGCAGCAGGCGGGCAAGGATATCAAGGGCAAGACGGTCGCTATCTCGGGCTTCGGCAACGTGGCGTGGGGTGCAGCGCAGAAGGCTACAGAGTTGGGTGCAAAGGTGATAGCCATATCTGGCCCCGACGGCGTTATCTACAACCCCAACGGAATGACCGCCGAGAAGATTGACTATATGCTGGAGTTGCGCGCATCGAACCGCGACATAGTATCACCCTTTGCCGAGCGATTCCCCGATGCGGAGTTTATCGCGGGCAAGAAGGCGTGGAGCATCAAGTGCGACATTGCCCTGCCGTGTGCCTTCCAGAACGAACTCACGGGCGACGATGCACGCACACTGCTCGAGGGCGGAACGTGGTGCGTAGCCGAGGTATCGAATATGGGTTGCACATCCGAGGCTATAGCCACACTTCAGGGAGCAGGCATTCTGTTCGCACCGGGCAAGGCCGTCAATGCGGGCGGTGTAGCCACATCGGGCTTGGAGATGACGCAGAACGCGCAACACCTCTCGTGGTCAGCCGACGAGGTGGACCAGAAACTGCACTACATAATGTCGCAGATTCACGACGCCTGCGTACGCTATGGCGAGCAGCCCGACGGCAGAATCAACTACGTCAAGGGCGCCAACATCGCTGGCTTTATGAAGGTCGCACAGGCAATGCTGGAGCAGGGAGTGATTTAAGAAATAAGAATACATCCGAATAAACGCGGGGCTGCGGCAATATTTTGGCCGTAGCCCCGATTGTTTTGTCTAAAAAAGTGTAATTTTGCCGAAAACAACAGAGTTATGGCACAAGAGATAGAACGCAAATTCCTGGTCTGTGGCGATTTTATGCCCGACGTCACATCCTCTTCACGCATCGAGCAGGGTTATGTGGCTCGTTCCGAGCAACTGACACTACGCATCCGCACGCGTGACGAGAGGGGTTTTCTGACCGTCAAAGGTCGCACCAATGCCGAGGGCACGACACGTCAGGAGTGGGAGTACGAGATTCCCGTTGCGGAGGCTCGTGAACTACTCTCGTTCAGCGCAGGCACCATCAGCAAGGTGCGCCACTTGGCTCCTATGATAGACGGCCACACCTTCGAGATAGATTGCTTCTACGGACAAAACGAGGGCCTCATCCTCGCCGAGGTGGAGTTGCAGTCGGCCGAGGAGGAGTTTCTGCGCCCTGCGTGGTTGGGCCGTGAGGTTACAGGCGACAAGCGTTACTACAACTCACAACTACTTAAACACCCCTATTCACAATGGCCAAAAGAGTAGCCTCGCTATTGATTTTCCTGCAACTCGCTCTGCTGACAACACTGTCGGCACAGACCTCTGCGCCCGACTATGAAGAGCGGATGCGCAAGGCGGGGTTGGTCGATATACAATCGCTCGACGACGAGATTGAGGTTGCGCTAAAATATGCGACGGAGGATAATTTTGTAGGCCAGAATATGTACGGCACACTGCGCAAAGCCTTTTTCCGCCCCCACTTCGCCAAAAAGATTGTCGAGGCACAACGCCATCTGCGTGAGCGCCATCCCGACTACTCGCTACTCATCTACGATGCCGCCCGCCCATTAAGCGTACAACGCCGTATGCGCAAGGCTGTGGAGGGCACTCCCCTGACGGCATACGTTGCCGATGGAGCACGCGGAGGACGTCACAACTATGGTGCAGCGGTAGATTTGACCATCATCGACGGCAATGGGCAACCGCTCGATATGGGTGCACCCTTCGACCATTTTGGTCGTGAGGCGTGGATTGGGACCGACAAGAACACCACGCTGGAGAGTTACAAGGCCTATGTCGAATGGCAACGCAAGGAGGGGATAATCTCCGATGAGGCGGCCCGCAATCGCACGCTGTTGCTCGAGGTTATGAACAGCGTCGGCCTGCGCCCTTATGCCAAGGAGTGGTGGCACTATCAGGAGCGCGTCTCGATGCCCCGCACCCGCGAGATTTATCCGTTGCTGGATTTTTAAGATAACGCCAACCCCTGAAAATATTGATATTTTATCGTACCTTTGCCCAGCAATCCGTTAGATTCAATTAAAATTAAAACGATATGAAAAAGAAGACTTTGCTTTATGTGTCATTGATGATACTGACTGCGACCTCATTGTTTGCCCAGCAAGCAAAAAGACCTGTGGACTACGTCAACCCGATGATTGGCACAGATGGTATGGGACACACCTTCCCAGGAGCCTGCGCACCGTTCGGCATTGTGCAGTTGAGTCCCGACACCGACACTATTCCCCACAACATAAACGGTAAATACCAGAAGGAGGTCTATGAATACTGCGCTGGTTACCAGTATCACGACACTACAATCGTAGGTTTCAGCCACACCCACTTCAGCGGCACGGGACACTCCGATTTGGGCGACATACTGATTATGCCGACAACGGGCGAACTCAAACTCAACCCCGGCACAAAGGAGAATCCCGACAGCGGTTACCGTTCACGTTTCTCGCACGAAACAGAGAAGTCGGCACCCGGATATTATGAAGTGATGCTCGACGACTACAACGTCAGGGCGCAACTTACGGCTACGCAGCGTGTAGGAATCCACAAATACACATTCCCCAAGGGTGGCGACAAGAGTGGCGACGGACGCATTATCCTCGACCTCAACCACGGCATCTACAACTACGACGGCAAGACTCTGTGGGCATCTATCCGCGTGGAGAGCCCCACGCTGATTACGGGTTACCGCATCACAAACGGCTGGGCCCGCACAAACTACACCTACTTTGCAATATCGTTCTCGCAGCCCATCAAGAACTACGGATACAAGGATTTTGAGAAGATTCTCTACAACGGCTTTTGGCGCAAATTCAAGGTAAACAGCAACTTCCCCGAGATGGCGGGCCGCAAGGTCGTATCATACTTTGAGTTCGACACCGAGTCTAACGCCGAGGTGGTTGTCAAGGTTGCTCTCTCGGCAACAAGCACCGATGGAGCAGTGAAGAACTTGATGGCAGAGTCTGCAACAAAGGATTTTGATGCCATCGCCAGCGAGACCTCAAACGCGTGGAATGAGCAACTTTCGTCTATCGAGGTTGAGGGCTCGGAGGACCAAAAGGCTATGCTCTACACATCGTACTACCACACGATGATAAACCCCTCGGTCTATATGGATGTTGACGGCAAATATCGTGGTCTGGACCAGAACACACATCAAGCCGATGGTTTCAAGAACTATACGATTTTCTCTTTGTGGGATACATATCGTGCCGAGCACCCCTTCCTTATGTTGATGAAGCCTACGGAGGCTCGCGATATGGCTATGTCGATGATTCGCCACCAGCAACAGAGCGTGCACGGCCTTTTGCCAATATGGAGCCATATGGCCAACGACAACTGGTGTATGAGCGGTTATCACGCCACATCGGTTTTGGCTGACGCCATCACCAAGGGTGCTAATATCGACAAGCAGGAGGCGTTGAAGGCTATGGTTACGACTTCGAATGTAGCCTACTTTGACGGCATTGGTGATTATGTCGAGTTGGGATATGTGCCGTTGGAGACCACCAGCACAGCTGCTTCAACCACTTTGGAGTATTGCTACGACGATTGGACAATCTACAACACAGCCCTCGCGGCAGGCGACAAAGAGGTTGCCGACGAGTACTACAAGCGAGCATTGAACTATCGCAACATCTACGACAAGGAGTTGGGATTTGCCCACCCGAAATATCGTGACGGCTCATTCAAAGAGACATTCGATGTATTGCAGACTCACGGAGAGGGATTCATCGAGGGCAACTCGTGGAACTTCTCATTCCACGTTCCACACGATGTATTTGGAGTAATCAACCAGATGGGTGGCGAGCAGGAGTTCCTGCGCAAACTCGACGAGTTGTTTGCTATGCACCTGCCCGAGGAGTTTTATGCCGCAAACGAGGATATTACGTCGGACTGTCTGATTGGTGGTTATGTACACGGCAACGAGCCGAGCCACCACATACCATACCTCTATGCTTGGACTTCACAGCCTTGGAAGACACAATATTGGGTACGCGAGGTGATGAACAAGATGTACAAGAACCACATACGAGGCTTGGGTGGCAACGACGACTGCGGTCAGATGTCGGCTTGGTATCTCTTCTCGGCGATGGGTTTCTACCCCGTATGCCCGGGCACCGACCAATATGTTTTGGGGGCGCCATACGTGCCTTATATGAAACTGACACTCGACAATGGCAAGATATTCGAAATCAAAGCCCCCGAGGTGAGCGACACGAATCGCTATGTAAAGGCGGTACTCCTCAATGGCAAGCCCTACACCAAGACCTACATTACACACTCCGACCTGCTTGGCGGTGGCACATTGGAGTTTGTGATGAGCGCAAAACCCAACAAGAAGCGAGGTCTTGCTTTGAGCGACAAACCCTACTCATTGACCAACGGTGAGTAGGCATAAGAGGGAGTTTGATACGCAAAAATTCATAATTGTCATTACGAAGGAGCATAGCGACTGTGATAATCTCCTACATCGAGTAACGTGGGAGATTGCCACGTCGGACTAAAGTCCTCCTCGCAATGACACAACAATACTAAAACTATATATCTCCTGAAAATTTTGAATTTTGAATTACAAAGAAACAGGTTGCCAATAATTTGGCAACCTGTTTCTTTGGTAGGAATTGTATAATAAGAGGGTTTTCAAGGCTTGCGATGCCCGAAAAACCACAGTTTACTTAGCGTAAATGAGGATTTTGAGGGCGAGCGTAACGCAGAAAACACCTTATTAGACAATTGCTCGTTTTACTTATCTTTACGCCTCTCAATTTGGCGCTTCATTACATCCATTACATTGTCGATGGCCTCCTCGAATGTGTGGGCCTGCTCCTCCACGCGAATGTCACCGCCAGGAACACGCAATGTAACCACTGCAACTTTGTTTCCCTTTTCGCTATCCTTCTCGAGTTTCAAAACAACATCTACTCCGATAGCATTCTCGGCAACACGGTCCAACTTGGATAACTTTTTCTCGATGAATTCAATTAATTTAGAACTCGCATCGAATTTCACTGATTGAATCTGTACATCCATAGCCCTAAAATTTAGAAGTTAAACATTATATTATGCGAACTCCACTCGTGAGTTCGTCTTGTCAAAATTTACTTTTAGCCGCTCCGTCACGGCCTACGCGGCAACTCTCGGCTCAACTGCCACACACTCTCTACAGCCCCGCAACTCTTTTACAACCTATCCGACGACTCGCCCGCTGAACGGGGATGCGCCGTCGAGTATATGCGTTGCAACTGCGCAATGTTGTTATGCGTATAGACCTGCGTCGCACTCAACGACGAGTGGCCCATCAGTTCCTGTATCTCGCGCAGGTCGGCTCCATCATTCAGCAGATGTGTCGCAAAGGTGTGTCGCAAAACGTGAGGCGAGCATTTACCCTGCACTCCACACTCCCGCAGAAGGCGTGCCACACTGCGCTGAACGTCGCTTCGTGAGATACGTTCTCCACGCTTGGATAAAAATAGTGCATTTTCTTGAGAAAAGCAAATATTACCTTCAAAATTTTGTGCCAGATATCGCTTCACCTCGCGGCTCACACGCTCGACCAGAGGGACTATGCGCGTCTTGTCGCCCTTACCCAGAACACGAAGTGAGGTAAAATCATTCTCAAAATCAGCCAAATCGATGTTGCACAACTCCGCCAGACGCAAACCGCAAGCATAAAGCATCAACACTATCAATGCATCACGCCGCTCAATCCAACTACCATCATTCAAACGCTGCAAGACGGTATCGACCACTTCGTCCATATTACCTTTGGGCACAAACGTCGGCAGCCGTCGTGACGTAGGCAGAGTCTGCACCGAGATAAATATGTCGTGATTGATGATTCCCTTGCGACGCATATAGCGATAAAACGAACGCAAGGTAGCGACGGCTCTGTTGATTGATGAACTCTTCAGGCGGCCTGTATCGGTAAGATGCATAACCCAATTACCCACATCGGTGGCCGTAACCTCACGCAACGAGAAATCCTTGCCACAAGCACTGCATCCCCACTCCTCGAACGAATTAAGGTCGTGGAGATAGTTACGCACCGTCAGAGGCGAGTAACGTCGCTCGGCAGCGATGTAGGTAATGAATTTATCTATGAGATTACGATTGTTCATTGCGAGGCAAGTTTGAAGTTTACCCAAAGACTCAGTTAGCGGCTCTGTCGCTCAATAGAGATTATACGCGGCTCACCCGCATTGGGCAGGGGCTTATGCACCACTATTACGGCATAAAACTTCTTGCCACCACGCTCTTGCTCCTTACCTTTGCACAGGAAGCGGTAGTTCACGCCCGCCACAATCTGTGTCGAGACATTTATGGGGGTATATTTGACGCCCGCCACATCGGCCGCAACGTTGTCGAACAATGCTCGCTCCTCATCGCTTAACTTGCGCTGCTCGGAATAGCCTCCCACCACAGCCTCCTCGGGAGATGAATTGAAGATTCTGTCGCACGAAATACAAGCGCACGACAACAAGAGAGCAGCAATTAGCGTATATATGGCTTTCATAATGGTCAACAGTTTTTGTTCTACAAAAATACGATTAATATTATTATGCGTCAATAGTTCCTGTTGCCATTTTCGCACAATTTGACTAACTTTGTACCAAACACAAACTACAAACGAATGAAACCAAGAGTTCTAATTCTGACACTCGCCCTGATTATGTGGCAGAGTGCAATGGCCATAGGTGCTGTACGAGAATTATATGTATCGCCATCGGGTAACGATGCCAACAAAGGCACTGCAGCAGAGCCTCTGGCTTCGATGCAGGGTGCCGTAGCACGTGCTATAGCCTTGCAGGAGGATAGCGCGATAGATGGTTTTGTTGTCAATCTCGCAGCGGGCACCTACTCTCAATATGAGGCGCTCGAAATCGACAATTCGCTTCGCAAGCCCATAGAGTTTCGTGGCTCGGATTCTGACGCACGCACTACCATTTCGGGCAGTATGCAGGCCGAGAAGTTTACTGCCGTAGAGGACAACCTCTGGCGAGTACGCATACCCGAGGTGGTACGTTATGGTTTGCGCTTTGAGCAGATTTACATCAATGGCGAGCGTCGTTTCCGCGCACAAAGCCCCAATCGTGGAGAGTTTGCGGGCATAAAGCACGTAGTGCAGATTCCTATCGATTCGACAAATCTTGGTCGCGACATATATGGCTGGGAGGTGCGCAACATCACACCCAACACCCCACTACCCTTTGGTGACAAGTGTCGCACTGCATACATAGGCGAAGGGCCTGCCGACGGAAATGCAAAAGTGGCTATGGGCCGACCTTTGATTACATTCTTCCACAAATGGGACACCACACGCCGCCCGCTTCTGCACGTCGATTCTTGCGGTGTGATGACTATAGCAGGTCGTGGCGTATACCCCTGGAACACGATAGATAACCGTTCACGATTCTTTGCCGAGAACGACTTTAACTTCCTCGATGCCGAGGGTGAGTGGATACTCTCGGAGAATGGCTGGTTGTATTATATCCCCTGCCAGGGCGAGACTATCGAGAACACAGTATGCCATATCCCCGTAGCCAAGCATTTTGTAAGCATCAAGGGTGCTGGCACCGAACAGCAGGTCGATGGCGTAAAATTCAGCAATATAGATTTCCTTTATGCCACATATCTTACACCCGACGAGGGTAACGTGCAGATGCAGGCGGCGGCTGGCATCGGCACCGTCGTAGAGGCTAACTTCGCCCGCAACATACACTTTGCGGACTGCACCATAGCACATACAGGATTGGGAGGCATATGGTTTAATCGAGGTTGCTCGGATTGCTCGGTAGAGCGATGCCATATATATGATGTTGGAGCAAGTGGCGTGAAGATTGGCGAGACCACACTTCGCGAAAAGCACGATGAGATTACGCACCACATCAAGGTTGACAACTGCATCATCCAGCACGGAGGCTTTGTATTCCCCTGCGCCGTAGGCATCGCAATCTTCCATTCGTCGGATAATCAGATAACGCACAACGACATTGCCGACTTCCGCTATACAGGAATATCGGTTGGTTGGGTATGGGGATACGGTTACAGCCCCTCTAAGCGTAACATCATCGAATACAACCACATCCACCACCTGGGTTGGGCACAACTCTCGGATATGGGAGGAGTCTATACGTTAGGTTTATCGGAAGGTACATCGGTGAGCAACAACGTCCTGCACGACATCTATTCGCTCTATTACGGTGGCTGGGGACTCTACACCGACGAGGGTTCGTCGGGCATACGCATCGAGAACAACCTTGTCTACAACTGCAAGAGTGGAGGTTTCCACCAGCACTATGGCAAGGATAACCTCGTGCGCAACAACATATTCGCAGGGCAGATTCGTACACAGTTGGAGGCCTCACGCGTCGAGGAGCACCTCTCGTTCGACTTCTCGCACAACATCATCTATTACTCTACAGGTGTGATGTGCGGCATAAATTGGGCAAACGTAGGTCACAAATCGGACTACAACTGCTACTTCTGCACCGACAGCGAGAAGAAGATAGAGTTCCAGGGAATAGGCTTTGAGGAGTGGCAGCAGAGGGGGCAAGATGTAAACTCCACCATTGCCGACCCCCAATTTACCGATGTCGCCAAAGGCAACTTCACCCCGAAGAACAAGACAATGCTCAAGAAGATTGGCTTCAAGCCTTTCGACTACACCAAGGCGGGAGTCTATGGCTCGAAGGAGTGGCGCAAAAAGGCCGAATTGGAGGAGGAGCAGAAGGCTGCCTTCGCAAAATTGGTGGATGACTATGAAAAAGTGATGATTACCGATTGGTAATCATCATAATTTACTACCTTTGCAACGAAAAACGACTTTTTGGGCAGGGGTAAACGGCCCAACAATAGAAAAGCGGACAAAACATTTAACAAAAATAGAGTATGAAACGATTTCTTTTATCGATGTTGGCTCTGGTTACGCTGTGCGCAGCCGAGGCCAAACCCGTAGTAAAGAGCATCTCTTCTCCCAACGGCAAACTCAAGGTGACAGTCACCATCGAGAACGACATCCGTTGGAGCGTAACATCTGGAGAGGATGTAATCTTGGCTCCCTCGCAGATTGCTATGCAGATTAACGAGAACGAGACTTGGGGCGTGGCTCCCCGCTTGCGCAAGAGCGCCACAGGCAAAATCAACGAGACAATCCCCTCACCCCTCTACAAGAAGGCCGAGGTAGAGGACAAGTGCTCGACTTTGACACTCACATTCAAGGGCGACTATGCCGTAGAGTTCCGCGCCTACGACGATGCAGCGGCTTACCGCTTTGTATCGACTCGCGAGGGCGACTACACCGTAAAGAACGAGATTTCGGAGTACAAGTTCGAGGGCGACAAGACTGTTTATTGCTCTTATGTTCGCAACAACAAAAACAAGAAGTTCGAGGAGCAATACTACAACTCATTCGAGCAGCCCTACATCATCGAGAAGATGAGCCAGATGGGCCAGAACCGCTTGATGTTCCTCCCCGTATTGGTTGATATGGGCGACAAGAAGGTCTGCATTACCGAGACCGACCTGACAAGTTACCCAGGTATGTATCTTCACTCACAGGGCGACAGCAAGTTAGGTGCTAACTTCGCTCCCGTGCCCGACGAGATTAAGCAGGGCGGTCACAATATGTTGCAGGGTGAGGTACAGACTCGCAAGCCCTACATCGCCGAGGTTAAGGGTGCTCGCTCATTCCCCTGGCGCATCTGCATCGTTGCCAACAACGACGCCGAGTTGCTGGACAACGATATGGTATTCCGCTTGAGCCAGCCCAACGCCATTGGCGACACATCGTGGATTAAGCCTGGTAAGGTTGCTTGGGAGTGGTGGAACGATTGGGGCCTCTATGGCGTGGATTTCGTTCCTGGCGTAAACAACAAGACCTATGAGTATTACATCGACTTCGCATCACGCAACGGCATCGAATACGTCATCTTGGACGAGGGCTGGAGCGTAAACAAGAAGGCCGATTTGATGCAGGTAATCCCCGAAATCGACATCAAGCATTTGTGCGACTATGGCGCAAAGCGTGGTGTAGGCATCGTGCTTTGGGGTGGCTATTGGGCTGTTGACCGCGATATGGACAACGTATTCAAGCACTACTCGGAGTTGGGCGTTAAGGGCTTCAAGATTGACTTTATGGACCGCGACGACCAGCAGATGGTAGATTTCTATGAGCGTGCTGCTGCAACGGCTGCAAAGTATAAGATGTTTGTCGATTTCCACGGCGCATACAAGCCCTGCGGACTCTCACGCAAGTACCCCAACGTAGTGAACTACGAGGGTGTAAACGGCTTGGAGCAGATGAAGTGGTCGGGCCTCGAGTTGGACCAGGTGACTTACGACGTACAGATTCCTTTCATCCGTATGGTTGCTGGACCGATGGATTATACACAGGGTGCTATGCGCAACGCACAGAAGTCAAGTTATCGTGCAAGCAATTCGGAGCCTATGAGTCAGGGTACTCGTTGCCGCCAGTTGGCTATGTATGTAATCTTTGAGGCACCGTTCAATATGTTGTGCGACTCTCCCTCGAACTACGAGAAGGAGAAGGAGTGCACAGAGTTCATTGCCGAGATTCCTACGGTTTGGGATGAGACTGTAGCGCTCGACGGTAAGATTGGCGAGTTTGCTGTGATGGCACGTCGTGCTGGCGAGAATTGGTATGTGGGTGGACTCACAAACTGGTCGGCTCGCGAGGTGGAGATTAATCTCGACTTCTTGCCCGAGGGTACATACGACGTTGAGAGCATTCAGGATGGCGTAAACGCCAACAAGATTGCCAGCGATTACCGCATTGTAAAGCAGACTGCCGACAACAAGAAGGTTTTGAAGGTCAAGATGGCTCGCGGTGGTGGTTTCGCAATGAAGATTACCCCTGCAAAGTAATCACTCCGCTACAATAACAACAAATCGGGTGTCCATTGCTGGACACCCGATTATGTTTTTATGAGGTGTAGTATTCTACGTTATAGAATTCTCCCTCTAAGGTAGAGGGAGTACCCGAAGGGGGAGGGAGTGTGCTTTTGAAGTTCAAAGATGAAAGTTCAACTAACAGACTCCTCCGTCACTCCTTTCAGTCGTGCCACCTCCTCTTGCCTTAGAGGAGGAAATAATTAGATATTAGAGACTCCAATCAAAATCGACAAGCGATTTTGTGGAGTGACGCTTTTTAATTACAGACTCCTCGGCTTGACGCCCAAGCCTAACACTCCAGCAGGCAAATCTCGCCCGAGAGTGATTTGGCGACGTCAATTATACGCTGATTACGGCTTCCCCTGAAATGCAACGAGAGGTCGCGCTCGGCCTCAACATAGCGGCCATCTACAATCACATCACACAACTCCACCAACTCACGACGCAAAGGGTGCTTCAACAACTCCTCGAAGAGGTAACCCGTATAGCACCATATAGTCTTATCGGTACGTTGCTTAATCATTCGTGCCAACTCGATGAAACCCTCGGGGTGCAACATAGGGTCGCCACCCGTAAAGGTCACATTCATATCGGCCTCGACAATCTCGCGAAACAACTCCTCAACCGTAACGCTCTGGCCACCATCCTCACTCCACGACTGCGGATTATGACACCCCATACAATGGTGCTCGCACCCCGCTGTATAGAGCGAGGTGCGAAGACCTATACCATCGACCGATGTGCCATACTTGATGTCGAGTATGCGTATGCTATTTGTGGATGACACGGTCATTAAGTTCTGCCAATTTTGCCTTATTCCAGCGCTCGGTAGTACCTACGAGGTAACCTGTGATGCGCTGAAGTTTGTCGATACTATCGTTACCGCACTTGGGGCATACTGCCAACTCGGGCTGGGCATCCTCATAGCCGCAGTGCATACAGCGGTTGCGGTTGTGGTTTACCGAGCAGTAACCGATATTGTTCTTATCCATCAAATCGACGATATCCATAATCGCCTGCGGGTTGTGTGTCGCATCGCCATCAATCTCGATGTAGAAGATGTGACCACCGCGAGTGAGGTCGTGATAGGGAGCCTCAATCTCGGCCTTGTGCTTGGGTGAGCACTTGTAATATACGGGAACGTGGTTTGAGTTGGTGTAGTAGATTTTGTCGGTCACACCAGCCACCTCGCCAAACTTCTTACGGTCGATGCGTGTAAAGCGACCTGACAAGCCCTCGGCAGGTGTAGCCAACACACTGAAATTGTGCTGATAACGCTCCGAGAACTCATTCACACGGTCACGCATATATGTAACGATTCTCAATCCCAACTCTTGTGCCTCCTCGCTCTCGCCGTGGTGCTTACCCACAAGGGCGATAAGAGTCTCGGCCAAACCGATGAAACCGATTCCGAGAGTACCCTGATTGATTACACGCTCCACAGTATCGTTGGGCTGGAGATTCTCACAACCCGACCACAGAGCCGACATCAACAAGGGGAACTGCTTAGCGAGAGCCGTCTTCTGGAAGTTATATCTGTCGCACAACTGCTTTGCAGCAATCTCCAACAACTCATCCAACTTAACGAAGAACTGCTCCACTCGCTGCTTCTTGTCCTCAAGTTCCATACACTCAAGCGCCAAACGCACGATGTTGATAGTCGAGAACGAGAGGTTACCACGTGCGATAGAGGTCTTCTCACCAAAGCGATTCTCGAATACACGGGTACGGCAACCCATAGTAGCCACCTCATACTGATAGCGCTTGGGGTCGTTCTCGTCCCACTTCTCGTGCTGATTGTATGTAGCATCGAGGTTTACGAAGTTAGGGAAGAAACGACGTGCCGCAACCTTGCAGGCAAACTGGTAAAGGTCGTAGTTCTTATCCTCGGGCAGATAACTTACACCACGCTTCTTCTTCCAAATCTGGATGGGGAAGATAGCAGTAGAGCCACCGCCTACACCCTCGTAAGTCGATTGCAACAACTCACGGATGATGCAACGTCCCTCGGCCGAAGTATCTGTACCATAGTTGATTGACGAGAATACAACCTGATTACCACCACGTGAGTGGATGGTATTCATATTGTGAATGAAGGCCTCCATAGACTGGTGCACACGGTTGATTGTGCGGTTGATGGCGTGCTGCTTGAAACGCTCATCACCCTGCAGGAAGTCGAGGTCACGCTGGATATAATCCTCAATCTCGGCATCGTAGAGGTGCTTCAAATCGAGGCTGGTCAACTTCTCGATAGTCTTAATCTCCTCCACATAACTGCGGCGCACATAGGGTGCAAGGTAGAAATCAAAGGCGGGGATAGCCTGACCGCCGTGCATCTCGTTCTGCACGGTCTCCATAGAGATACAAGCCATAATAGAGGCAGTCTCGATGCGCTTAGTCGGGCGGCTCTCGCCGTGACCTGCCTGGAAGCCCTGCTCCAGAATCTTATCCAACGGATGCTGGATACAGGTAAGCGACTTTGTAGGATAGTAATCCTTGTCGTGAATGTGCAGATAGTTGTTTCTCACAGCCCAACGAGTAGCCTCCGAGAGCAAATAATCATCCACAAAAGGCTTGGTGGTCTCCGAAGCGAACTTCATCATCATACCCGCAGGGGTATCTGCATTCATATTGGCATTCTCGCGAGTCACGTCGTTAGACTTTGCCTCCACGATTTCGAGAAACATCTCGCGAGTCTTGGCCTTACGGGCAATGCTACGCTTGTCGCGATAGGCTATATAACTACGTGCAACCTCCTTGCGAGGAGATTTCATCAACTCCATCTCGACCATATTCTGAATCTCCTCTACGGTCGATTGTTCCTTACCCTTGAACTCGATGCGGTCGACAATCTTACTGATGAGGACCTCATCTTCACCCGCCTCGGTGGTCAACATCGCCTTACGGATTGCAGCAGCAATCTTCTCGCGATTGAAGCCAGCGATACGGCCATCTCTCTTTAATACTGTTTGTATCATATAATCAACTTTTAAATATTTTCGCCTAATGGTACTTGCGAGAAAAACGCAGATGAAAATCTATCTAAAGCCATAGACTCTATCCCGACGCCCTATCTCCCGAAAGCATCTTTCAAAAAAAAACAGAATAAGGCAGGTCTTCTGACTCGTCTGCTCCGTACTACCTTCCCGCCCCGATGAGGCAGTGGCAAACAAGAGTGCACGGAGTGGAATAGAACTCACAGCTACGGGTATAGTCTCGGACTTTCACCGACGTTCCCTTTTCATTCTCGGCCGTTACGACGGCCTAAAACACCTTAATCCGATGCAATATTAGTAAAAATTAGCGTACTGCAAAATTAATTGTTATAAATCTTTTCAACAGTTAAATAACAATTATTTATAACACCCGCAACCTCCTCATTTTCAACGCATACGAACAGCGCCCAAATCCACCGTTAAACCGAATGTAGATTTGGGCGCTGACGCAGGCGCAGAGGCCTATTTTTCGCTTAATCGCACCTCTCAAGGCTCATCGCTATACCCATCTCCAAACCTCGCAACTCGGCCAGACCTCGCATACGGCCATAGCACGAATATCCAGGGTTGGAGCGACGGTTCAAATCATCACACATCTGGTGGCCGTGGTCGGGGCGCATCGGAATGCTGCGGCCCTGACGCTGCTGAATCTCCAGGAAGGCCTTCATCACCTCGTACATCGGAACATCGCCCTCTAGATGATTATCCTCCTGGAAATTTCCCTCCGCATCACGACGTGTCGAGCGCAGATGCACAAAGCCTACCCTATCACCAAACTCACGCATCATAGCGGGCAGGTCGTTGTCAGCACGCACGCCAAACGAACCTGTACAGAGACACAACCCATTCGAGCGGTTGGGCACAGCCTCTATCAGGCGACGGAAATCATCTGCCGTCGAGAGTATGCGGGGCAGCCCCAAGATAGGATATGGCGGGTCATCGGGGTGGATAACCATCTCCACACCACACTCATCGGCTACGGGACATATTTCACGCAGGAAGTAGATAAGATTCTCGCGAAGACGCTCGGCATCGATATCCTTATACCTATCCAAAGCCTCCTGAAACTGCTCGACCGTAAAACTCTCCTCCGAGCCAGGCAAGCCCGCTATCATATTGCGAGTCAAGCGCTCACGCTCCTCATCAGTCATCTGCTCATAACGTGCTTTAGCCTTCGCCTTCTCCTCGTCGGTGTACTCCTCGCTGGCAGCGGGACGGCGCAGGATATAGAGGTCGAAAGCCATAAATGCCGCACGCTCAAAACGCAACGCACGCGAGCCATCCTCCACCTCATAGGCAAGGTCGGTGCGAGTCCAATCGAGCACGGGCATAAAGTTATAGGTTATACACTTTATATCACACTCCGCAAGATTGCGAATCGAGGCCTTATAGTTTTCGATATATTGCTGAAAATCACCCGTCTGTGTCTTGACGTGTTCGTGTACGGGGACACTCTCCACCACGCTCCACACAAGCCCCTTTTCGGCTATCATCTGCTGGCGTTTTTTTATCTCTTCAACAGTCCATACCTCGCCATTGGGGATATGATGCAGGGCGTGAACTATATCTGTCGCACCTGCCTGACGGATATTATCGAGCGTCACGGGGTCATTGGGCCCATACCAACGCCAAGATTGTTTACAAAGTATCATACTCGTTTTGTTTTAATTTTCCTAAATACACAGAGAATGGGGGATTTTTAGGCTTGCGACTCCGAGAAACCGCAGTTTACTAAAGCGTAAATGAGGATTTCGAGGAGAAGCATAACGACAAAATCACCTTTTTATGTGTATTTAGATTGAAAATGCATCAAATCCACCATCCACAACGGTAAGTGTACCCGTCACGAACTTCGAAGCATCTGACGCCAACCACTGCAATGTACCGAGCAACTCCTCGGGCTCACCGAAGCGCTTGAAGGGAGTGTGCGCAATAATGGTCTCGGCACGCGGAGTAAGCGAGCCATCGGGATTGGTCAGCAAATCACGATTCTGGTTGGTCAGCAAGAAACCAGGAGCAACCGAATTAACACGCAAGCCCTCGCCAAACTTCAGCGCCAACTCGCCACACATATACTTGGTCCAATTTATCACCGCAGCCTTCGCTACACCATAGCCCGCAACACGAGTAAGCGGACGCAGAGCAGCTTCCGAAGCGATGTTGATAATAGAGCCCGACTTCTGCTCAACCATAGCCTTGACGAATACCATCGTGGGGAGAATTGTACCAAAAAGATTCAACTCCACCACCTGCTTTACGGCATCGACATCCAAATCGAAGATGGTCTTATCGGGTGCTACGGTTGCCGCAGCCTGATTGCCACCAGCGCCATTAATCAACACATCGATACGGCTATAAGCGGCCATAATCGCCTCATAATTCTTCTCCAACTGCGCCTTATCCAGCACATTGCACTCCAAGAACATAGCCTCGCCACCTGCCGCACGAGCCTCTTCCTGCTGGCGCAGGCCCACTTCGGCATTACGGCCCAAAATCACAACTTTGGCACCCTGCTCGGCAAAATGCGCAACCATAGATTGTCCCAAGATTCCTGTCGCTCCGGTAATCACGATTACCTTACCCTCGACTGTAAACAGATTTTTCATAGTTTTATTTGGTTTTATTTTATTCGTCTCTTTTTCACAAAGTAGCCATACGACATTTAGGCAACAACAAATATAATCTTTTTTGCAGCAAATTGCAAGCCTCGCCACCCACAAAACTACATATCGCACATTACCAAATAAAAAAATCTCCACATCCGACAATTATCATACCTTAATTATTTGGTGAAACAAAAATAAAGTAGTAATTTTATACCGATTTTTGAGAAATAACGTTTAACGCTTATTTTTGACAATTATTTAACCGTTAAAATAATAAATTTATGGCTATTAACAGAAAGGATTTCCTCAAATCTTTGGGAGGATTGGCCGCGTTTACTATCATTCCGCGTCACGTCCTCGGAGGCCCCGGTCACATTGCTCCTAACGACCAGTTGACCAAGGGTATCATCGGTATGGGTGGTATCGGTTTCAGCGCGAACCACTTCTCAAGCAACGAGCAGTGCCGTTTGGTGGCTATGTGCGACGTTGACAGCAAGCACCTCGAGACTGGTGTGACTCGTGCAAAGAGCGAGTTGGGTGAGACTGTAAAGGGTTATCACCTCTATCGCGACCTTATCAACGACCCCAACGTGGACGTTGTACACATCGCAACACCTCCCCACTGGCACGGTATTATGGCCGTTGAGGCTGCCAAGGCTGGTAAGGATATTTGGTGTGAGAAGCCTATGACTCGTACAATCGGCGAGGGTAAGAAGGTTATGGAGGCTGTACGCCAGAATGGTCGTATCTTCCGTCTTAACACTTGGTTCCGTTTCAAGGATACATTCTACGGCTTGGGTACTACAGTAGCCCCCTTGAAGAAGTTGGTTGACAGCGGTATGTTGGGTTGGCCTTTGAAGGTTACAATCTCAGGTTACACTGGTTTTAACTGGAAGTTCTTCTGGGTAGGTAAGGAGAATTTGGTTGAGCAGCCCGTTCCCAAGCACTTGGATTACGATTTGTGGTTAGGTCCGGCTCCCTACAAGCCTTACAACGAGCACCGTACTCACCAGACATTCCGTGGTTACTGGGATTACGATGGTGGTGGTCTTGGCGATATGGGTCAGCACTACATCGACCCCGTACAGTACATCTTAGGCAAGGATAACACATCACCCGTAAAGGTTGAGGTTGACGCTCCCCAGCAGCACCCCGATGCAATCGGTACTTGGCGTAAGATTGTTTACACTTACGAGGATGGTTGCCAGATTATTCTTCAGGGTGAGGAGCACGGTGACCCCACTGCTCCTTACATCGAGGGTCCCAAGGGCGCTGTATATCAGGGCTTCCGTTGCACTATCCCCAACGTTATGGAGAAGTTGAACGAGCTTCCTGACCCCGAACCTCAGAACACAGACTTCATCAAGTGTATCCACACTCGCGAGAAGTTTGCCTTGAACGAAATCAACGGTTTCCGTTCGGCTACTATCGTAAATATGGGTCTTTGCGCATTGCGCTTGAACCGTACATTGGAGTTCGACCCCGTGAAGTTGCAGTTCGTAAACGACGACGCCGCAAATGCGCTTATCGACCAGCCTATGCGTGCTCCTTGGAAAATCTAACTTAACCCAAAAAAGTGAATACAATGAAAAGAATATTTATATTATTGGCTCTGATGTTGATGCCCTTCGCGGCCATCAACGCACAGAATGCTCGCACCGTGGTAGCCGATGCCGTAGCGCAGTTGCCTGCCGAGGAGCCCGCACAGTACAATAAGATTATGGCCGAGTTGGCTGGCACAGGTGCCGAGGGCATCGAGATGCTTGCCACAATGTTGCAGCCCGCTGCCGAGGGTGTAAAGAACTCACCCATCGAGTACGCTTTGAATGGCGTTGCATCATACGTAACTAAAGAGGGTGCTGCACAGCGCGCTGCTGTTCGTGCAGGTCTGAAGGCGGCATTCCCCAAGGTTAAGGACGAGACCAATCAGGCTTTCGTAATGACCGTATTGCAGATTTGTGCTACTGCCGAGGATGCTGACTTCTACGCAGCACAGCTCTCACACAAATATTTCGGCAACTTTGCTGCTCGCGCTTTGGCTACAATCGCCGGCACAGAGCCCGCTGTATTGGCATTGATGCAGAATCAGGCAGAGAACGGCATCAGCCGCGCTTTGTTGGCACAGATTGCATCTTACAAGGCACATATGCACGACGCAGAGCCTATCCTTTTGGCTTGGGCAGAGGAGGCTACTGCTGAGGATGCAGTACACATCAACAACGCTCTCGCATTGTGCGGTGGTGAGGCTTCTGCTAAGTATTTGGCTAAGGCTGCTAAGGCTGTAGGTTACACATTCGAGTCTACTGACGCTTACGGCGCATACCTCGGTTTGTTGAACGGCCACTTGATGAAGCACGCTCCCAAGGCTGTTGAGAAGGCAGCTAAGCAACTTATGAAGTTCGAGAAGGCTAACGTACGTCTTGCAGGTTTGGATTTATTGGTACAGATGCACGGTAAGGAGACTACTCCTTTGGTAGTTAAGGCTGTTGCTGACCCCTGCCACGAGTACCGTTACGGTGCTATGCGTTTGGCTGAGGCTTATGCTGACGACGCTACATACGCTGCTGTTGCTGCTACATTGCCCAAGGCTAATAACGCTGCGAAGATTGACGTTATCAACTGGTTGGGTGCTAACCACGCTGCTTCACAGGTAGGTGCTGTTTGTGCTCAAATCTCTAACCCCGATGTAGAGGTTGCTGTAGAGGCTATGGAGGCTGCTAGCCGCATTGGTGGAGACGAGGCTTTGGAGGCTATCTTGGCAAAGGTTGCATCTATCGAGGATGTTAACACTGACGAGGCTAAGACTATTCTCGAGGCTGCACGTCGCGTATTGCTCTCATTCAACGGTAAGGTTAATGGTGGCATCGTGAAGGCTTTGGAGGGTAACGAGGCAAGCAAGGCTTTGGCTTACAACGTACTTAAGGGCCGCACTATTCCTGAGGCTGCTGCTAAGGTTGTAGCAGAGGCTAAGGGCGGCAATGCACAGGCTGCTGCTGTATTGGCAAACGTAGTTGGTGACAACGACTTCAACGCTATGTGCGACTTGTTCGAGGCAGGTAAGGCTAACACTGCTGCTATCAACAAGACTCTCATCAACAAGTCAACTGACGAGAAGGTTGCGGCTTTGGAGGCTCGCATCGCAAAGGCTGGTGACAAGAAGTCACTCTACTATCCTTTGTTGGGCGCAACTGGCTCTGCTAAGGTTGTTCCTACATTGGTAGCAGGTTACAAGGCTGGCGACAAGGCTGCATACGAGGGTATGAAACTCATCAACGACGCTGCTATCTTGGCTCCGTTGTTTGAGATTGCTACAAGCGACGCTGCATTGAAGGACGACGCTTTGGCACGTTACATTCAGGTTACACAGTCATCTGACCTCAACGCATTGCGCAAGTACAAGAACTACAGCAACGTATTGGAGGCTAACCCCAGCGTAAAGGTTAAGAATCAGGCTTTGTCTGCTTTGTCTGCAACACAGACTTATCAGGGTATGATGCTTGCAGCAGAGTATATGGACAACGCAGAGACTGCACAGGCTGCTGCCAACACTGTTCTCCAGATTGCTACAAAGCACCCCGAGTTCTACTCTGCAGAGGTTAAGGCTTTGTTGGAGAAGGTAGGCGCAACTGTAAATGACGGCGACGCAGTTTACAAGCGTAAGGATATCGAGAAATTCATCTCGGAGAACACTGCACGCGAGAGCCACTCTATCAAGTCAGAGCTTACTGACAAGGAGAAGAAAGAGGGCTTTGTAATGTTGTTCGACGGCGTTAATACAGATGCTTGGACTGGTAACATTGATGCTTATCAGGTTGTTGATGGTTGTTTCTATGTAACTGACGATTTGTCTTCAACAGGCAACCTCTACACAAAGGAGGAGTATGCTGACTTCGTTCTTCGTTTCGAGTTCTGCTTCGTAGTTGAGGGCGCAAACAACGGTATCGGTATCCGCACTACACAGGGTGAGAATGCCGCTTATCACGGTATGGAGATTCAGGTGTTGCACCACGACGCTCCTATGTATGCTAACTTGCGCGAGTATCAGGTACACGGCTCTGTATATGGTATCATCCCCGCAAAGCGCATCAAGTGGGGTCCTCTCGGCGAGTGGCATAGCGAGGAGATTCGCGTAAAGGGCGACCGCATCACTGTAACAGTTGATGGCGAGGTTATCGTTGATGGTAACATCCGCACTGCTTGCAAGGGTCACAACGTAGCCCCCAAGGGTGGCAACGAGAACCCCTACACTGTTGACCGTTTGAACCACCCCGGTTTGTTCAACAAGAAGGGTAACATCGCTTTCTGTGGTCACGGCGAGGGCGTGAAGTTCCGCAATGTCCGCATTAAGGAGTTGTAATATTATACCTTAATATATAATAACTGCTCGGCCCACTCGGGTCGGGCAGTTTTTTTGTTTATATAACGTCACGAACTTTAGTGAGTGATGTGGAATGACATTTTTACTCAATTAATTCCTCCTCTAAGGCAAGAGGAGGTGGCGCTTTAGCGACGGAGGAGTCTGTCAATTAAACTTTCATCTTTCAACTTAATCACACTCCCTCCCCCTAAAGGGTACTCCCTCTTGCCTTAGAGGGAGAATTTTATTTCTTTCTCTTTCATCTTTGAACTTTCAACTTTCATCTCCCCCTAAATCCTCCCGCAAAAAAAATCCTAAAGTTATTTCAACCCCCAATTTAGGCGATTCGGCTCGTAATTTTCGCTTAATCAAACCCATATTTGCATATTTTTGCTAACTTTGTACGAATGTTTTTCGTACAACCAAACTAAAAAAAGATATGAAAAGAAAGTGGATTATTACCGCCGTAATCGTTGCGGTCTTTGGACTCGTCTTGGGCGGATATAACTATTACAAAAACCACAAAGACGGCGCCGAGGCCCCGAAAGCAGCCGCACCACGTAGCAATATCCTTAATGTAAACGGAGTAATCATCGCTCCGCAGGACCTTACTGAAGATATCAGAATGGTGGGTAACCTGCTTCCCGATGAGGAGGTAGACCTTACGTTCGAAACATCGGGTAAGATTGTCGAAATCAACTTCAAGGAGGGTACTATGGTACGCAAGGGTGATTTGTTAGCCAAAGTGAACGACAAACCCCTGCAGGCTCAACTCTCTCGTTACGAAGCGCAACTCAAGTTGGCGCAGGACCGTGTATATCGTCAGAGTGCGCTTTTAGAGAAGGACGCTGTCAGCCAGGAGGCTTTTGAGCAGGCTCGCACCGAGTTGGCTACGCTCAATGCCGACATCGACATCGTAAAGCAGAACATAGCACTCACCGAGTTGCGTGCTCCGTTTGATGGCATCATCGGTTTGCGTAATGTCAGTGAGGGTGCCTATGCATCACCAAGCGTAGTTGTGGCTAAACTGACAAAGATTTCTCCCCTTAAGATTGATATGTTTGTTCCCGAGCGTTATGCCGACCAGGTGAAGCCAGGCACACCTCTTACCTTCACCGTCGAGGGCATCAACGAGGAGTTTAACGCTTCAGTATATGCCAAGGAGTCGGAGGTAGATAGCGAGACTCGTATGTTGTCAGTTCGTGCAACTTACGCCAACCCCAACGGTCGCTTGCAGCCAGGTCGATTCATCTCGGCAAAGATTCGTATGCAGGATATCCCCAACGCCATAGCCATCCCGACAGAGGCTATCGTGCCCGAGATGGGTGTTGACAAGGTATTCGTTTATCGTGGCGGCAAGGCTAAGGCTACAGCCGTTAAGACAGGTTTGCGTACCGATGCCTTGATTCACATCGTAGAGGGTATCGAGGTAGGCGACACTATCATCACATCGGGTACGCTCCAGTTGCGTGAGGATTTGCCCGTACAGTTAACCAACATAAAGTAACCCCGCAAAGCAGAGCATAACGTATGAATATTTCCGAATTAAGCATACGCCGCCCCGTACTTGCCACAGTGATGACGCTCATCATCGTCATCTTTGGTGTGATTGGCTACAGTTACTTGGGCGTGAGAGAGTATCCGAGTGTCGATAATCCCATCATTTCGGTATCGTGCTCCTATCCTGGAGCCAATGCCGACGTTATCGAGAATCAGATTACCGAGCCGTTGGAGCAGAACATCAACGGTATCCCTGGTATCCGTTCACTATCGAGTGTCAGTTCACAAGGCTCGAGCCGTATTACCGTAGAGTTTGAGTTGTCGGTAGACCTCGAGACAGCAGCCAACGACGTGCGTGACAAGGTGTCGCGTGCACAGCGATTCCTGCCGCGTGACTGCGACCCCCCGACCGTTTCAAAGGCCGATGCCGACGCTATGCCTATCTTGATGGTGGCGGTGCAGAGCGACAAGCGTTCGTTGTTGGAGATTAGTGAGATTGCCGACCTTACGGTCAAGGAGCAGTTGCAGACCATCAATAACGTGAGTGCTGTACAGATTTGGGGTGAGAAGCGTTACTCGATGCGTATATGGCTGGACCCCGCTAAGATGGCTGGTTATGGTATTACGCCCATCGACGTGAAGAGCGCTATGGACCGCGAGAACGTGGAGTTGCCTTCGGGTAGTATCGAGGGTAACACTACGGAACTTACCATCCGCACAATGGGACTTATGCATACAGCCAAGGAGTTCAACGACTTGGTTATCCGTGAGGACAACTCTCGTATCATCCGCTTGAGCGATATTGGTCGTGCCGAGTTGGGTCCGCAGGATACACGCAGTTATATGAAGATGAATGGTGTGCCTATGGTCGGTGTGGTAGTCGTACCCCAGCCAGGTGCTAACCACATCGAGATTGCCGATGCCGTCTACGAGCGTGTAAAGATGATGCGCAAGGATTTGCCCGATGATGTGAAGTTGAGTTACGGTTTCGATAATACCAAATTTATCCGCGCCTCTATCGACGAGGTTAAGCAGACCGTTTACGAGGCATTTATCTTGGTGGTTATCATCATCTTCCTCTTCCTGCGTAACTTCCGCGTGACGCTCATCCCGTGTATCGTGATTCCCGTTTCGCTTATCGGTACATTCTTCCTGATGTATTTGGCGGGATTCTCTATCAACGTGCTCTCGATGTTGGCCGTCGTGCTCTCGGTGGGATTGGTGGTCGATGACGCCATCGTTATGACCGAGAACATCTACATCCGTATCGAGCGAGGAATGTCACCCTTTGAGGCGGGTATCGACGGTGCGAAGGAGATTTTCTTTGCCGTGCTCTCTACCTCTATCACCCTGCTTGCCGTATTCTTCCCCATCGTCTTTATGGAGGGTATGACGGGTAAACTATTCATCGAGTTTAGTTTGGTGATTTCGGGTGCCGTTATCATCTCGACATTCGCGGCCCTCACCGTAACGCCTATGTTGGCTTCAAAGATTTTGGTACGCGAAGAGAAGAAGAATTGGTTCTACACCAAGACCGAGCCCTTCTTCGAGGGATTGAATAATTTCTACAGCAACACACTTGCAGCATTCTTGAAGGTGCGCTGGATAGCGATTCCTATCGTGGTCATAATGATGGGACTTATCGGTTGGTTATGGACATCTATCCCTGCCGAGTTGGCTCCGCTGGAGGACCGTTCGCAGATTACCATCAATACATCGGGCTCGGAGGGTGCTACCTACGAGTATCTGCGTGACTACACCGAGGGTATCAACGACTTGGTAGATTCGCTTATGCCCGAGCGCCAATACGTTACGGCTCGCGTGAGCAGTGGTCGTGGTAACATCCAGATTGCGCTGAACGATATCAAAGACCGTGACCGTACCCAGATGGAGATTGCCGAGGAGTTGTCACAGGCCGTCAAGAAACGTACAGAGGCCCGCGCCTTCGTACAGCAGCAGAGTACATTCGGTAGCCGTCGAGGCGGTATGCCCATCCAATATGTATTGCAGGCGATGACCATCGACCGCTTGGAGGAGGTATTGCCCAAGTTTATGGAGAAGGTCCACGAGAGCCCCGTATTCCAGATGGCCGACGTAAACCTGAAGTTCAGTAAGCCCGAGGCCCGCATCAACATCAACCGCGACAAGGCCAATCTGTTGGGTGTATCGACACGCGACATTGCGCAGACCTTGCAGTATGGTTTGAGCGGTCAGCGTATGGGTTACTTCTATATGAATGGTAAGCAGTACGAAATCCTGGCCGAGATTAACCGCCAGCAGCGTAACAAGCCTGCCGACCTGAAGTCAATCTACTTGCGTAGCGGTACGGGCGAGATGATTCAGATGGACAACCTTGTGAACATCAACGAGGAGGTTGCGCCACCGCAACTCTACCACTATAACCGTTTCCTCTCGGCTACGGTATCGGCTGGTTTGGCAAAGGGTAAGACCATCGGTGACGGTTTGGAGGAGATGGACCGCATCGCGGCAGAGGTGTTACCCGACGACTTCCGTACGGCACTGACGGGTGACTCGAAGGAGTTTAGAGAGAGTTCATCGAGCCTTATGTTCGCCTTCTTGTTGGCTATTGTGCTCATCTACTTGATTTTGGCGGCGCAGTTCGAGAGTTTCAAGGACCCGTTGGTCATTATGCTTACCGTGCCGTTGGCTATCGCTGGTGCGTTGATATTTATGACAACGACAGGACAGACGATGAACATCTATAGCCAAATCGGTATCATTATGCTTATCGGTCTTGTAGCCAAGAACGGTATCCTCATCGTGGAGTTCGCCAACCAGAAGCAGGAGTCGGGATTGAGCCTTATGGAGTCTATTGAGCAGGCATCGTTGCAGCGTATGCGCCCCATCTTGATGACAAGTGCTTCGACCATCTTGGGACTTTTGCCCTTGACCTACGCTACGGGCGAGGGTGCTAACGGTCGTATCGCTATGGGTATCGCCGTAGTGGGTGGTCTGTTGGTTTCTACAATCCTTACGCTCTACATCGTACCCGCCATCTACTCTTACGTCTCAACCGACAGAAGTAAGAAAGTTACAAAATAGAAGACAATATGAAATACATTCTCACCATCATAGCGGCACTCGGCCTTGCGATTGTGGCCGATGCTCAAGAAAAAGTCTTATCGCTTCGGGAGTGTCTCGAAACGGGATTGCAACAGAACTACGACATCCTTATCGAGCGTAATGCACAGCGCATTAGCGACAACAACGCCACAGCGGCCAATGCGGGTATGTTGCCTACGTTGGGCCTATCGGCAGGATATATGGGTTCGGCCGACAGAACGGAGACTACACCTGTCGAGGGCGACAAGATAGTGGACGCTGCGGCCTTTGACCAGACTGTAGATGTAGGTCTGTCGCTCAACTGGACTCTCTTCGACGGTATGCGTCTGCGCGCCAACTACAACAAATTGCGCGAATTGCAGCAGAAGGGCGAGTTGCAGACACGCCTGACGATTGAGGACTTCGTGGCTGACCTTACGGCTGAGTATTACAACCTCATCCAGCAGACTCTGCGCCTAAAGAATTTCCACTATGCAATGGCTCTTTCGCGCGAGAGATTGCGCATCACCGAGGCTCGTTACCAGATTGGAGACTTCTCGCGCCTTGACCTTTTGCAGGCAAGAGTCGATTTCAATGCCGACTCATCACAATATATGTCGCAGCAGGAACTCGTCACAGCCTCACGCATCCGCATTAACGAACTTATGGCCAACAAAGCCATCAACGAGAAGTGCGTGGCACAAGACACCATAATTAAGGTAAACGACGGTCTGCAGTGGGATGTATTGTCGGCTCAAATGGCCGAGTCAAACGTATCGTTGCTTATCGCTGACCGCAACACAGCCATCTCGCAACTCGACCTGAAGGCTGTAAAGGCCCGCAACTACCCCTACCTGAAGTTGGCGGCTGGTTACGGCTATACGCTCAACCGCTACGGCAGTGGTACAACCAAGACGCGCGGCACATTAGGCCCCAACGTAGGTCTCAACCTCGGATTCACAATCTTTGACGGCAACCGCCGCCGTGAGCAGCGCAACGCAAAGATTGAGGTCGAGAACGCACAATATACCCGTGAGCAGATTGAGTTGTCGCTCTCGGCAGATTTGGCCAACTTCTGGCAGGCATACCTCAACAATTTGGAGGTGATAAAGTTGGAGCGCCAAAATCTTGTTGCGGCAAAGCAGAACTACGAAATCGCTATGGAGCGTTACCTGCTCGGTGATTTGCCTGGTATCGATATGCGCGAGGCACAAAAGAGTCTGCTCGATGCCGAGGAGCGCATCCTGACGGCCGAGTACAATACCAAGTTGTGCGAGATTTCGTTGATGCAGATTAGCGGAAATATACTCTCTTACCTCAAAGAATAGCGGCAGGGAAGAGTTTTTGTGATGTTTAAGTAGGTGCAAACCGCCGTTATCGCATAAGGGCGAGGTAAGGCAAAAGGCCATAACGACACCCAAAAGCGACAAAAAAGCGGCAGAAAACAGGCGAAAACTGCAAAAAACAGGGTAAAACAGAAGAAATCATCAAAAAAACGCATATTTTTTTCAAAAAAATTTGCAGATTGATTTTTTTGCCCTATATTTGCACCACGAAAACAAACAATGGTGGATTCATCTAAGGGCTAGGATACATGCCTCTCACGCATGACATAGGGGTTCGAATCCCCTATCCACTACTAAAGGCGCTGATTATCAGCGCCTTTCTCATTTCTTAGCCATTTTCTTAGCCACTTTTTACATTTTCAACATCTTCTTCTCTTAGGATTTTTCGGATCACCTGCAATTTCCGGTGGGGAGATAAAAAATTAGGCAAATAAAGTTTTGAGTCTGTATATGAAGAATGGTATATCACTGACACCTCGAAACTGATTTCTGAAAGCCTTTACTTTTGCATTGAAACTCTCGGCAG
>JAFYRX010000035.1 GCA_017546725.1 Alistipes sp.
AGATATACTCGTGGCCATCGGTCTGTGTACCTCTGACGGCAAAGAAGCAGTCGCCCGCCTCGACCTTGCGAGAATCGTACTGCAAAGCGTGTATCTCGACATCGGATGAAGCCGTGAACGAGATAAACTCTGTGGAAGATAATATATTGCTTAATCGTTTCATCTATAATTTTTACTTCATTTGTTTCATAAAATTAAGTCATTACGAGGAGGGCAACGCCCGACGTGGTAATCTCATTTGCAACAAGTCGGCATCAGCACCGCCCATCCTAAAAGGTAGATTCCAATCATTTTCGCAAGCAAACTATTTTAGTATCAACACTGCCTACCGTGCGAAAATGTGGAATGACGTTTTTATAAAACATTTTTATTTTTTCTCTTTTCACTATCTCAATGTCAAACTAACGGTCTGGCCTGCCTGAATCTTACGTCCTGCGGGGATACTCTGCTGGCGCACCATACCCTTACCCGTGAAGTGTACGCGCAAGCCTCGGCTCTCCAACAGATATATGGCATCGTTCAAACCCATACCCACGACATTAGGCATCAGGCCATCGTCGGCAAGAGTCTCGATACTTACGTTCTTCATAGTATCGACCTGCGCCTTACCCCAACCCTCACGGTCGGTGAAGGATACTCGGGGCGAGAACTTATCGGATACTCGGCGCACCGATGCGATGTTACCACCTTTGACAGTCGAGGGATAGTGCTTCTCTTCGGAGGGCGAGAGCGTCTGGTGCCAATCTTCGTCACGATAGTAGATGTAATTGACAATATCACGCTCGACAGGGCCCGCCAAACCTGCACCATAGATTGTGCCACCTCGGCCCGCACGGGTAAAGATTGAGGTCATAACCGTATATTTGGGGTTGTCGGCAGGGAAGTAGACCACCATCGTACCCAGATAATAGCCGTCGCTATATTTAATGCCGCTCTGCGCAAACTTGGCCGTACCCGTCTTGCCCGCTACACGGAACGATGTGGTGTCGCGGAAGTACTGCTTGGCTGTACCCGTACGGGCGGTCTCCTCCAAACACTCGCGCACGACCTTCATCGTCTCATCCGAGCAGATGCTCTCGACAAGCACTCGCGGCGGGAATCTATCGACAACATTGTCGCCTCGGCGAATCTCCTTGATGAGTCGCGGCGCAACCATACATCCGTTGTTGGCAACGGCATTGTAGAGCGTGAGGGTGTGGATGGGCGGCAACTCGATGGCATAACCGTAACCCATATTGGGCAGACTGTGGGCGCTCCACTTCTTCACATCCTGCTGATAGAGAGGTGTAGCCTCACCCAGATTCTCGAGACCTACGGGGCGGTCAATCCACAGGTGGCTCAAGAAATCGACATATCGCTGCGGCTTATCCTTATAGTGCTGATAGATGGCCTCGGCAAAATAGACGTTGGACGATTGTGCCGTAGCCTCCTTCAAATCGATATCCTTGCCTATGTTGTGCGAGTCACGAATCTTGGGGCCCTTAGGTCCTCCGACGGTGACCTGACGGCCTTCGTGAGTGTCGTAACGCTGGGTGATGGGCATCTTGCAATCCTCGACCAAAGCCAACAGAGCCGCCAACTTGAAGGTAGAGCCTGGCTCCATACGGCGGCTCAAGGCGTAGTTCTCCTTCTCGATATAGACGCCACTGCCCGACTTGGTCTCACCGAGATTGACCATAGCCAATATATCGCCCGTAGCGACCTCCATCACAACCGACGTACCCCAGATGGCATTCTGCGTCTGCAACTGACGGCGCAGGGCGGCATCGGCTGCGTGCTGGATATCGACATCGAGGGTGGTGACTATATCCATACCATCCTCGGCATCGACATTGTCGTTGCTATGCACCACCGACGAGAAACCCGGGGCAATACGCTGGCGCAACATACATCCGTTGCGGCCATCGAGTGTCTCACGATAGATAGCCTCGATGCCATAGTTACCCTTATCGCCCACAAGTCCGAGCGTACGACGTCCCAAATCGCCATAGGGATATACTCGCTGGTCGATGGTCACCAGACGGTAGGTCATACCCAGATTCCAATTCAAGATGGGATATTTCTTCAACTCCTGCCACTCGTTGTAATCCACCGCACGGGGCAGAATCTCGACAGGCGAATGGTCACGCAACGTGTCGTAAATCTTGATGGTCTTGAATTGGTCGTTGCGTATGGCATCCCAAATACGGGCAAAGAAGCCCTCGCTACGCAGCACGTTGCTATCCTTGCGATAGACCAGACGATAGTGTTCGTTGTGGCGCTTGAGCATCAAATCGCGATACGAGGCTGCCGAGCCACCAAAGAATCCTGCAAGGCGTTTCGACAACGTGTCGGCCTGCTTGCGGAATATCTCCAGAGAGTCGAAACCCTCGCTGGCCATATCGAAATCGACTCTGTAGCGCAGAATCGATGTAGCCAACGGCTCACCGTCACGCGCCAGGATGGAGCCTCGACGGGCATAGACCGAATCGGCAATGAAGATGCGCTCCTCCAGACGTGAGGCGTTGTGAGCAACCTCACCGCTGAAGAACGACACCCATATCAAACGGGCCAAAACGCACACACCGATGAGGATGAAGCACCAATGGAGCGCCTTCACCCTATCGAACATCTCTTCGCGTACGTCTACTTCTCGTTTCTGCTTTGCCATACGGCTGATAAATTTTATTAATTAAACCTCCCTTTAATTCCTCCTCTAAGTTAGAGGAGGTGGCACTCGCCCCAAGCGAGTGACGAAGGAGTCTGTAAAAC
>JAFYRX010000036.1 GCA_017546725.1 Alistipes sp.
CACACCTGCCATAAAGTTAGGCTGGTTAGCGATGATACCTACGCTCTGACCGTTGAAGCGTGCAAAGCAAGTGATGATGTTCTTTGCATAACCTGCAGCGCTCTCCAAATACTCACCGTTATCAACGATGCTACGGATAACCTCGTACATATCGTAAGGCTTGTTGGGATTATCAGGAATAATCTCGTTCAAGATATCCTCCTTACGTGCGATATCGTCGGTGCAAGGAACACAGGGAGCATCCTCCATATTGTTCTGAGGCATATATGAGAGCAAGCCACGGATAAGTGCGATACCCTCCTCCTCGGTGTCAACTGCGAACTGTGCAACACCACTCTTTGTTGTGTGCATATCAGCACCACCCAACTGCTCCTGTGTTACGTCCTCACCTGTAACGGTCTTAACAACCTTAGGACCTGTCAAGAACATATTTGAAGTCTGACGACGCATAATGATGAAGTCAGTCAATGCGGGTGAATAAACGGCACCACCTGCGCAAGGACCGAAGATAGCAGAAATCTGGGGAATAACACCAGATGCCATCACGTTACGCTGGAAGATGTTAGCATAACCTGCCAAAGCGTTTACACCCTCCTGGATACGAGCACCACCTGAATCGTTCAAACCAATGCAAGGAGCACCGTTACGCATAGCCATATCCATCACCTTGCAAATCTTGTCTGCCAAAGAGATAGAGAGTGAACCTGCTGTTACAGTAAAGTCCTGTGCAAATACATAAACCAAACGGCCGTCGATTGTACCGTAACCTGTTACAACACCATCACCGAAAGTGTGCTTCTTCTCCATACCGAAGTCGTAGCAACGGTGTGTTACGAACATATCAAACTCCTCGAAACTGCCCTCGTCCAAGAGCATCTGAATACGCTCACGCGCTGTGTACTTACCCTTTGCGTGCTGCTTCTCGATAGCCTTCTCACCGCCACCCATACGGGCAATCTCGCGGTTCTCAATCAATTTGGCTACCTGCTGTTTTTGAATCTCGCTCATAAATGTGCTTAAATTATTTATTTAGTAGATTATTTGTTCTTGTCCTCGCACAACTCTGTCAAAATACCCTGAGTTGACTTGGGGTGAAGGAATGCGATTGAAAGGCCCTCTGCACCATTGCGGGGAGTCTTGTCAATCAAACGTACACCGTGAGCCTCAGCATCAGCCAACTGCTCCTCGATGTTCTCGCAAGCGAGTGCTACGTGGTGAACACCAATGCCGCGTGTCTCGATGAACTTTGCGATAGTAGAATCCTCTGAAGTAGGCTCCAACAACTCAATCTTTGTCTGACCTAACTTAAAAAATGCAGTCTTAACCTTCTGCTCGGCTACCTCTTCGATAGCGTAACACTTAAGACCCAATACATTCTCCCAATAGGGAATAGCCTCGTCGAGACTCTTCACAGCAATACCAAGATGCTCAATGTGTGAAACTTTCATAACTGATAATTTTGTTTATTTTGTAAATTTTTTTGTGTATGTATGATTCGTCAATTTCGTTTTCGCACAAAACTCCACAAAGATACAAGTAAAATCTCGAATTACGAAATATTAGAGCAAGTTTATGACTAAAAAATAACATTAAAACGACACGATTTTTCTTCGCGAACGAACTTATGCTCACTTTGGAAGAATGATACTTTGAAAAAGGCTTGTTTCTTTGCTCGAAAGTTGTTAATTTCGCTCCCGACAAACTAACACGACACAACAGGTATGAGGAAAATTTTATTCGTTTTGACCGCAATTCTCTGTCTGCTCGAGACAGCGAAATGCCAGAATGTCGTAATAGGTGAAGTCGCACCTGACCTTAAGATTAAGCAGTGGCTTATGGACCTCCAACCCGAAGAGGCCGAATACACCTGCATATTGTTCTACCACTCGGAGAGCCCACAGTGTCGTAAAAATCTGACAAAAGTAAAAAACTTGTGCAAGGCTGCAGAAGATAAAATAAATATGGTCATACTGACCAAAGAGAAATACAGCGAAGCGGGTGTCACCCTGACAGAACATCTGGGAAACAACACTTGCGTAGCATTTGACGATGCTGGGCGTTCATTCCGTAACTTCGGAGTAAAATTCATCCCATTCTGCGTCATATGCAATAAACGCAAGGCTGTGATGTGGTGCGGACACGCTGGCACACTCAACCAACAGGTTATAGATAGGATTATAAACTCAAAAACAAAATAATAATGGATTTCACCAAGATAGAACATTACGAAAAAGAGTACTTGGATGCGCACCACGACAGTGCGCTGAATGTAACTCAAGGGGTTGAAGACCAGCCCATCGTAAATCCATACTTTAAGCGTAAGCGCCGTCGTGCACTCTCTACCGACGAATACGTCGAGGGTATTTTGAACGGCAATATTACCATTCTCTCGCAAGCCATCACGCTTATCGAGAGCAACAAACCCGAACATTATGCGCAGGCGCAGGAGATTATAGAACGTTGTTTACCTCACGCAGGTCGTTCGGTACGCATTGGTATCACGGGTGTACCAGGTGCGGGTAAATCGACCTTCATAGAGGCTATCGGCGGTATGGTCGCATCACTCAAACACCGCTTGGCTGTATTGGCCATTGACCCGAGTTCAGAGCGTAGTGGAGGTTCAATTTTGGGCGACAAAACCCGAATGGAGAGCATTTCATCCAATCCCGACATATTTATCCGCCCTTCGCCCTCGGCTGGTTCGTTGGGCGGTGTTGCGCGCAAGACTCGCGAGACGATTGTACTGTGCGAGGCAGCGGGATACGATGTAATATTTATAGAGACGGTAGGTGTAGGTCAGTCGGAAACGGCCGTACATTCTATGGTCGATATGTTCTTAATGTTGCAGATTTCGGGCGCAGGAGACGAATTGCAGGGCATCAAGCGAGGCATTATGGAGATGGCCGATATGATGGTCATCACGAAGGCCGATGGCGAAAATATCCACAAAGCCGAGTTGGCGAAAGTGCAGTATCAGGGAGCATTACACCTCTTCCCATTACCCGAATCGGGATGGCGCCCCAAAGTATATACCTGTTCATCGGTAGAAAAGAGCGGCCTGGAGGAGGTATGGAAAGGTGTAGAGGAGTATCTGGACCACATCGAGGCCAACGGATACTACACAGCCAATCGCAACCGACAGAACAAATATTGGATGTACGAAAGTATCAACGAGGTTTTGAAGAGCAGTTTCTACCAGAATCCGATGATTGCCGAGCGCATCGAAGAGGTTGAGCAAAAAGTGCTTTCGGCAAAGCAAAGTTCATTCATTGCAGCAAAGGAGTTGTTGGACTTATACTTCGGACAAAAATCATCAGATTACAATTTGTAAGAGGGCTAAAAATACCTCATTATGCAATAAAACGGGCTATTTATGCAAAATAAATGGCTCGTTTTGCAATTTTATTAAAAAATTTATATTAATTTTGAAAATCGAATTTGATAAAACAACTGAAAAAGATAAAAAATTGTAATTATGAGCACAGTAAAATTCTACAGAGGAGGAGACATTCCATTGGAGATGCACAAAGTACGTGTAGTACAGAAACTCCACCTTGTACCCATTGAGCGCCGTATAGAGGCTATGAAAGAGGCCGGATTCAATACATTCCGTTTGAGCACACGTGACGTATTCTTGGATATGCTTACCGATAGTGGTACAAACGCTATGAGCGACAACCAGTTAGCTGCAATGATGCACGCCGATGATGCTTACGCTGGTTCGCAGTCGTTCGAGCGTTTGCAGAAGGCCGTTGAGGATGTTTTGGGCAAGAAGTATTTGTTGCCCGTACACCAGGGCCGTGCTGCCGAGAATGTTATCTGCCGCTCGTTTGTAAAGCCTGGTCACGTTGTTCCGATGAACTATCACTTTACAACTACACTTGCACACATCAACGAGTGCGGTGGCCGCGTTGTAGAGTTGTTGCACGACCACGCTTTGGAACTCAAATCATCACACCCGTTCAAGGGCAATATGGATATCGAGAAGTTGGAGCAGTGCATTCAGGAGGTGGGTGTTGAGAATATTCCCTTCATCCGTATGGAGGCTTCGACAAACCTTATCGGTGGACAGCCATTCTCATTGGCTAACTTGATGGATGTACGTCGCATTGCCGACAAGTATAATATTATGTTGGTACTTGACGCCAGCCTTATGGGCGAGAACGCCTACCTTATCAAGCAGCGTGAGGAGAAGTGGAAGGAGAACTCGCTGGGTGAGATTATAAAGATGATGACTGGATTGGCTGATTTGGTTTACTTCTCGGCTCGTAAACTCTCATCTTCACGCGGTGGTGGTATCTGTACCAACCAGCGTGCATTGTACGCCAAGATGGAGGCTATGATTCCTCTCTTCGAGGGCTTCCTCACATACGGTGGTATCTCAGTTCGTGAGATTGAGGCTATGACCGTGGGATTGTATGAGACTTTGGACGAGACTATGATTAGCCAGAGCCCCAACTTCATCAAATATCTTGTTGAGGAGTTGGAGAAGCGTGGCATACCTATGGTAACACCTCCGGGTGTCTTGGGTGCTCACGTCGATGCTATGAAGTTCTGCGAGCATATCCCGCAGGAGGAGTATCCCGCAGGTGCATTGGCTGCTGCATTGTACATCTGCTCGGGTATCCGAGGTATGGAGCGTGGTACAATGTCGAGCGTTCGCGACGAGGAGGGCAAGGAGATTATGGCAGACGTTGAGTTGTTGCGTTTGGCTGTTCCTCGCCGAGTATTTACGCTTTCACAGATTAACTATGTTATCGACCGCATCGATTGGTTGTGGCACAACCGTAAGTTGATTGGCGGATTGAAATTTACCTATGAGCCTCCCGTACTCCGATTCTTTATGGGCGGTTTGGAGCCTACTTCAAATTGGCCACACCGCTTGATGGAGAAGTTCCGCAAGGATTTTGGCGATAGTTTGTAGTCAATAGATACAAAACAAAGATAAAGCAGGGTTTTAGCCCTGCTTTATTTGTATGCGTATAACACAACTTTTTCTTCTCCCCTTATTATCTCATCCAGTATCGCCATCGAGCGCAGGGATAATACAGGACAACCCCAACTGCCTACCGTCGGCATCGGCCAAATAGGGAATGACGTGGTGTGTTTCCATCCGTGAAGCACCACACACCTCTCGCGCAAGGCCGAATTGCTCTCATCCAAGCCATCCAAACGATACGCCACGCCATAACGCCCCACATATCGCTCCGCAACAAGTGCACGCCCGAGGGAGGATAGATGAGAGTCAGGAGTATTAGAGGTTGCAGCATAGGCACTATATCGCAGGCTACACTCCTTGCCACTGCCGTGCGAGGCGACAAAAGCCCGCTCTACACTATTCTCCGCGTAGTTCCACACAACAAAACGTCTGCGGCCCGAATGCAGGGACAAATCCCACAAAAGGGCAATACGAGAGTTATAGCCATTGGCCGCGCAAAACTCCCGCAACTCGGCGGCGTGCTGACGGAATCGCTCTACGTTCATTACTTAAGTTCGCTTATTAGTTGTTCAGCCAATGCAGGCATACCTTCTGCCGCACGAGCCTTGATATGTGTCAAAGGATTGCGAATCATCGCTACATCGGGATTACCTGGGTCCACCACATACACATGCACTCCTGCTCGGGCATAACGCACCAACGATGCTGCAGGATATACGGCCAACGAAGTACCTACGACAATCATCACATCGGCAGAGGCTGCAATGCGTGTCGCCTCATCGAACATAGGCACCGATTCACCGAAAAAGACAATATGCGGACGCAACAACGCCCCATCTTCGGCACGAGCATCCAACGATTGCTCCCAGCCCTCAATAGGCACAATGAGTTCGGGATTGCGCTCGCTTCGCAACTTCATCAATTCACCGTGAAGGTGAGTCACTCGCGTTGAACCTGCTCTTTCGTGGAGATTATCTACATTCTGCGTCACCACCTCGACATCGAAATGTTGCTCCAACTCGGCAATAGCCCGATGCGCAGCATTGGGCTCTACCGAAAACAGTTCGCGACGACGAATATTATAAAACTCGATTACTTGGGCACGGTTACGCACCAAAGCCTCAGGCGTACACACATCCTCGATACGATAATTTGCCCATAGGCCATCCGAATCGCGGAACGTCGAGATACCACTATCAGCACTCACGCCAGCACCTGTAAAAACTACAATCTTTGTCATAGGCTAATACTCTAATTTTCGTTTGCGCTTGGCTCTTAATTCTCGTTGCAAGGCTAAATCCCGATACCACCTAATATTACGCATCCAACGCCACAAGCAATATGCACTAAATCCAAGTGAAAGAGGTATCAAAATGCCAAAAATCCACACCTCGACATCCATCGACAAGGTGCCTAAAATATATTTTCGCGTGCAAGCATACACAAACACAGCACCCATTACGCCCAACAATAGACCAAGATTCTTAAATCGGCGACTTGGCAACTGTTTATCGATAACACCCACCAGCGCAACAACCAAGAAACTAAAAGCGAAATCTGCCCATTTGGGAATATCATAACCAGCACGACGCACCGCAATATAAACCACCCACAACGCTACCATATAAAGGATGACAGCCGAATTGCGCATCGAGCGACGGAACGAGAGAGATTTCACCTCGCCCACGCGGACTTTATTTCCTATCCTTATTAATCGTAATCCCATAACAGAATCTTCTAATTAATATTCCAACTTCTTTTTGCGTTTGGCTCTTAGTTCGCGTTGCAAGGCAATCTCCTTATACCACAATACTCTACGACGCCAACAATATAAGCAATAGAGTCCAAAGCCCAAACAGATAAGCATCATACCGACCAAAATCCAAAGTCCTGACTCAATAGCCATTTTGCCCGATACAACTCCCCCAACGCCAATACACGCAAGGCCAAAAGCCATAAACGCAAACATCAAGAACATATTCTTGTTTTTGCGTGTCGGCAACTGCTTATCTATAATTCCTATAAACGACACATTAATGGTTGAAAAAACCAAACCAACCCACTCTGGAATATCGCCCAATATGCGGCCCAATATCGCAAAAGCAACCCACAACGCTACCACATACAAGATGACAGCCGAATTGCGCATCGAGCGACGGAACGAGAGGGATTTCACCTCGCCAACGCTCACACTATTTCCTATTCTTACTAATCTTAAACCCATACAATATAAATTATTTTTCTGCTCCCCTCTGACGAGCCTCTTGCAGTTGGGCCTTACGGGCCAAACTATAGTGTCGCCATTTCAAGGCACAGATTACTCCGTAGAATATAATTACCCCACCCAAGGCAAAAAACACAGTGGTGGCATTAGCATAACCCTCGCTATCGACCACGCGACCACAAAACAACATTATGACACCCAACGAAGGCATCAGGAAAGATAACGCACGCCAACGCTTACGCGGAATCATTCGCCTGAACTCTATCACGACACCCGCCACAAAGATTGCGACGCCCACTAAATTCAGAATGAAGATTGTTACTGAATCGTGCAAATCGAAATAACCGGCCACGCTATTAACTACTGCCAACAACAAAATAGCAGCGGCCAACATACGATTGCGAAGTCTTACCTGAGGATGACTCTCTTGAGGATTATAATTTGCCATACTATTAAGGGTTTAAGATATTATTTCACCCTTAAAGTTACGCATAATTATCGAAATATCCTACTCTTCGCCTTGCCAATGCTTAAACTTATAACGAGCAAATGCTATTACCAAGCCTATGACTGCAAATATTGCCAGGATAACCATTCGTGCCTCACTGTCGATTTCCAAAGCCTCACCCTTGAACTTCTTGACTATTAAGACCAACAGGAAAGCCAATCCACCACCTACTAATACGGCAGTTGCACCATTCTGCCACTGTCGCCAAAAGTATCGCGCACCCTTACGCCAAGATTCCACATTATGCAAGACAAACAACAGCACCGTCAGAGGCAACAGAATCCACGTAAATACTTTATCCAACATAATAATAGCCTCGCTGTGCGCCCACTGCGCATCGGACATACGCTGGACGTAATCTATCACCAGAGAGGCAAACAATAGCCCCATCCAAACTGTCTGAAACCACTTTTTATTAAACTCACCCATAAGATTAGCAATTAATAAGATTAACAATCCTCAAAGCGATTGAAACCATAAACACAACAAAAACACCACACATAGTTTAACCCTATTTATCCTCATCGGCGGCTTTATCCTGCGACTCATTTTTGGCTTTCTTCAACCTTCCGCTGCGTCGCAGGGCATCTGCAATTATCCATTGCAGTTGCCCATTGATGCTACGAAACTCATCGTCTGCCCACCGCTCCAATGCATCCATCGTAGCGGCATCGACACGCAGTACAAAACTTTTATTTTCGTTTTTCTTTGCCATTACATTATATTAATGGTGCATAGTACCTGCATTCACTACGGGCTGTGCCGACTCATCGGCACACAACACTACCAACATATTAGTAACCATAGCCGCCTTGCGCTCATCATCCAACTCCACTACCTCGTCAGTTGACAACTTATCCAAGGCCATCTTAACCATCGAAACAGCACCCTCGACAATCTTCTCACGTGCGGCGATAATAGCATCGGCCTGCTGACGACGCAACATAACGGCTGCAATCTCGGGAGCATAGGCCAAATAATTAATACGAGCCTCTACAACCTCGATACCTGCGATAGCCAGACGCTCAGAAAGGCGCTCCTCCAAAAGATTGTTAATCTCCTCGCTACTGCTACGCAAAGTAACCTCCTCGTCACCTGCATTATTATTATCGTAAGCATAGCATCCTGCGACCTGACGCAACGCAGCATCACTCTGCACCGCAACGAAGTTCTCCAACATACGCATACGACTGCTCTGAGTCACCATACCAGAACTATCAGCCGTAGCATCGATATCGAAAACTGAACGGTAAATCTCATCACGCTTCAATTTCCATACGAGCACCAAACCAATCATAATCGGGTTACCAGTCTTGTCATTTACCTTAATAGGCTCAGCGTTGAGGTTACGCGCACGCAAAGAGATGTTCTTTGCCGAAATCAAGAAATTAATCCACCAGAAACCTGTGCTATAGAATGAGCCTACATACTTACCAAAGAAGGTCAATACGCGGGCCTCATTGGGCTCTAACAAGAGGAAACCCTTGCAAGAGATAAGAGCCAAGAGCAAAACCACGATACCGCCTGCAACAAGTATTGCACCAGGCATAACAGGAGCTTCTGCACCCTTGATAATCATCACAATACCAGCCGCCATAGCCGCCAAAATAAGAACCAATGCTACAAAACCATTGATTTTCCAACCTGTGTACTCAAAATTTTTGTTCTCCATAATGCTAAAATTTATTTTCGTTAAACATTTTCATTTATCGGTTTTCGTTTTAATATCATTTTGATATCACAAAGATATGTATAAAAATTTTCATTCTGCAACTTTTGTGAAACTTTTTTTCACATTTTTTCTCATAAAAAGTTATTTTTCGGCAGAAAAAAGGTAATTTTACACAACTAAATATTAATAGAAGTATGAGAAACATTATTACACTTTTAATCGCAGCCATTGCGTTGTGCTGCAACGTAGCGTGCGGCAATTCATCGTCACACCGCGTAATGAGTTATAACGTACGCAACTGCACCGGTTTAGATGGTAAAACAGATTACCAGCGCATTGCCAACATTATCAACAATGCCAACTGCGAGGCTGTAGCCATTCAGGAGTTGGATAGTATGACAACTCGTTATGAGGGTCAGGATATGCTGAAAAACCTGGCAGAACTCACAGGAATGCATCCTACATTTGCACCTTCAATTGACTATCAAGGCGGAAAGTATGGTATCGGAATGCTCACAAAAGAGAAGCCGTTGTCATATCGCCGTGTAGCACTACCCTGCCGTTCGGAGCCCCGCTCTTTGCAAATTGTCGAGTTGAAGGATTACTACTACTGTTGTACTCACCTCTCATTGCACGCCGAGGACCGCGAGACATCAATAGGCATTATCATCGATGAGTTATCGAAGTTGGATAAGCCCGTAATGATTGCAGGCGACTTCAACGCTGAGCCGGAGGAGGAGTCTATGAAGATGATGGCAGAGAAGTTTGCTATCTTCAAGAAGGATGCAGCACCCTACACATTCCCCGCAGACAAGCCCGATATCGAGATTGACTACATCTGTCTGCTCAAGAGCGACAAAGTATCGAAATTCGAGGTATTGGAGCACTCTATTATTGATGCGCCCGTAGAGTCTGACCACCGTCCTCTTGTGGCCGAGGTAAAGATTAACTAATAACTATATCGATTTATGAAGGCAACTCGCTCAATCCTTGCAACATTATGCGCCGTTGCACTGATGGCTTGCGGAAATAGCAACGACAATCAATCGCCTATAGCCGCCAAACCACGAAAGGCTATACGCCTAATGACTTATAACGTCGGAGCCGTATGCAAGTTTATAGGTGACGACTTCTCGAAGGAGGACAATGTGAAGTTAATTGCAGAAATCATAAAGGAATCGCAGGCAGATGCTGTTGCATATCAAGAACTTGACAGTTGCAACACCCGTAACGATTATTTCCAATTAGAGGCTTTAGCCAAAGCGACAGGCGAAGATTGGGGTTATTTCTATGGTCCAGCCATCGACTACCGTGGTGGCAAGTACGGAACAGGTATCGCTGCAAACAAAAAGAAAGCAATCAAATCACTCTATATACCCATCCCCGTAAAAGAGGGAACTGAGGCCCGAGTACTTACAATTGTAGAGTACAAGGATTATGTTTGGGCAAGTACACACCTCAATGGTGGGCAGCCTGCGCAGGTGGAATACTTAACCAGCGAGGTCAAAAAGCTTTATGCAGACTCAAAGAAACCCGTATTCCTCGGTGGAGATATGAACGCAAACGTAGGCAAAGAGATGATGAATAAATTCTGCGAGGATTGGACTATCATTTCGCAAACAGAGTCTGGCTCAACCGTTTTAACTACAACCAAGCCCTGCATAGATTTTATACTACAACTCAACAACAGAGCAAAATCCGCTGAAGTTATCGGGTCGAAAGTGATAAAGGCAGCCAAAGCAGGCGATATGAAGATTGCATCGGACCACTACCCTGTTTATGTTGATGTGATATTATAATAGATTGCGGAGAGACAATATTTCTTTCTAATGCCCGATACGCGATTCTGCATATCGGGCATTTTTATTCTATCTCAAAGAATAAAAATAGTGCAAAACTTGTAAAAGAAGAAAAAGTTACATATCTTTGCACCCACGAAACCGAAAGTTTGATTTTTCGAGGGCCGTACTTTAAAGATTGAGGCTGATAAAACGGGATGTAGCGCAGTCCGGTTAGCGCACCTGCTTTGGGAGCAGGGGGTCCCAGGTTCGAATCCTGGTATCCCGACTACCGATTTCGGTTTTAAAATATCAAGCATCGGGATGTAGCGCAGTCCGGTTAGCGCACCAGCTTCGGGAGTTGGGGGTCACAGGTTCGAATCCTGTTATCCCGACGATGAAATAAAAGAGCAGAACTTTTGCAGTTCTGCTCTTTTGTTTTGTTTGGGAACATAGTCTGTGTGTAAACACACAACTACATCCCAAACAAAACAAGGCATAGCCTTTATACATCGTTGTGTAGCAGATTCTCACTAAAGGCAGGTTGCGAGGTGAAAATTATATTAATTTTTCAAAGGTCACCTCGCTTCGGCTTCGCCGTCCGAATCCTGTTATCCCGACGATGAAATAAAAGAGCAGAACTTTTGAAGTTCTGCTCTTTTGTTTTGTTTGGGAGCATAGTCTGTGTGTAAACACACCACTACATCCTAAAACAACATCATAGCATAGCCTGACAATACGTAGGCAACAAGCCAGCCTACAATAAAAAGACTCACCCCCTTAAAACCCTTAAGATTGGTGGCCACAGAGAAGGCATTATAGGTCCAAACATAATACCATACAGAAAATACTGCGGCAACTACGCTAACAAGCATTAACGTGCCCTGATACTGCATTACCGTAGCCAGACTTCCCTCCATAAGCAGAGCCATAACACTACGCACCTGCGGAACTGCAAATACAAGCAATGACAAATTAAATGGCAGGCGAGCAAAGAGATTGTATGTGGCAACATCCCAGAAACGAATCTTCGAGCGCGAAGCGGCCAAACCTATTACATACAGCACCACGCTTAACAGCAACCATACAACGATTTGGCGCAATGTAGCAGCCCACAATCTATCTCCGAGATAGTTTGTCTGCGAAATGGATTTCATTCGCAAACCAATCTGCCAGCAATATATAGATGTCAATATCAAAAACGCGATACCCCAGCACATAGCCTTGCGCAAAGGCATAAACTTGAAAGGATTGATAAACTTATTCATACGCTTAAAATTTATGGTTTAACAACTTTTAAATACTTTCCGCAACCTATAATTGCATCTTCTCCAGCGACTCGATAATATCATCGAGACGATTGCGGACCGTAGGATAACTAACCTGTAATTTCGCAGCCATCTCCTTCAACGAGCCTCCACACAAAATGTAATCCTGTACAAATTGCAACTCCTCCTCCGTGAGGCGCATCAAGGCAGGTAACTTATAATCGCCCTCTATTTTCGTGCCGCAACCAGCACAATGCATAGTATGCACCTTAAGGCCTCCACCACACGCAGGACAAATCTTAGGTAAACGTTTTTGATTTTGCATAACCTTTATTTTTGATGTTTCACACAACCTCATACACTTTTGAGGTTATCCCTATCACAAAATTAAACATTATTTTAATAAAATCAAATAATTACTCACTTTTATTAAACCTTCATTCGAATTTGTACAACATTTAAGCAAAAAAGATACAGGCAATGATAAAAAACGAACTAAATGTATTACAAAAAAAATGGCCCTCCTCGCGGAGAGCCATCTCTATATTATTACAAGCCGTAAGGATTATTTCGCACCCTTCAACTCCTGATAAGCCTTGTTGTACTTCTCGTACTTTGGCATCATACCCTCCTCATCACGAAGTTTGAAAGTAACCTCCTTTGCAAGTTCTACGTTACGCAAATCCTTAGGATTGAGTTCGTAAGACTTCTCCAAGTAAGGAATAGCAGCACGATATACGCCCTTTACCTTCTCCTGGTCCTCGTTGAACTCAGCATTGCTCTTATAGTCCTTCTTGTTAATCTCGTCGTTCATAGCATCAGCCTGTACGAGGTAGAAGTAACCAATAAAGAACTGCACCTGAGCATCCTTCGGGTCGAGTTCTGCAACCTTCTTGAATGACTTGATACTCTCATCATAGTTCTTAAGGCTGAAGAAGATACGGCCACGACCATACCACATATCGCGGTTCTTGGGGTCACGTGCCAAAGCAGCGTCAACCATATTAACCAACTCGCTGGGGTCACCCAATGAGGCGCTATCTGCTGATGTGTAGATATTGATAAGACCCTCAACAATCTTGTCGTTCTTAGGATACTTTGACAAACCCTCCATCAAGAGCTGCTTCGCACGCTGGAGATTAGCAACGCGTACTGAAGAGTCATCCTGACCGAAGTAGCAGAGGTAGAGGTAATAGTAGATGTTACCATCCTCATCAGTATAACCTGACTGCAAAGCCTTGTTCAAAACAACTGAACCAGCAGCATAAGAAGCCTGATCGTTGTTATTCTGTGCATCAACCACATAGAGGAAACCAGAATAGAACAAATACTGCTTATTAACAATACCTGTAAAACCAGGAGTCTCCTGAACAGCGTATGCGCGAGCATAAGCCTCAGCAGCAAGTTTGTTAAGACCAGCGTCCATAGCAACGCTTGCGCTCTGGTTGAGGTAGTTCTCCAACATCTTAAGACCCTCACCTACGGGCTCAGCCATCTTCTTAGCATCCAACTCCAAAGCCTTGTTGTAAGAGTTCATAATAACGCCTACCAAGTCCTTGTCGCTAACCTGCTGAGTCATTACCCAAGTACCGATTTTGTTATCAGCACCTACATACAACTTCATCCAAGGATAAACGTGCTCAGTATAAGCCTTACCGTTAAGATTAACGTTTGCGTTAGATGAATCGGGCTTACCGATGTTAATCTGAGCCTCCTCGAAAGGCATACCTACGAAAATGTTAGCAACAGGAGCAGACAAAACCTTGTAAGTCTCTTGTGCGTGCTTAAGCCAAGTAGCAGCCTTTGTAGCCTTCTTTGCATCAGCAATTGTAGCATCAATCTTTGCCAACTTTGCTGTGAGAGCATCCTTCGATACACCTCTTTGTGCATTTGCCATTGGTGCCGCCATAAACGTTACAGCCAACACCGCGAAAATTAACTTTTTCATAATTAATTTCTTTTAATGAAAAACGTGTTTATTAATCTATTTATTATTTCGTGTGTCTATTTTATTCCTCTGCGGGAGTAGTCTCCACCGCAGCAGGAGCATCCGTTGTCACAACTGAATCTGCAGCACCCTCTACAGCGCCCTCTGTAACTACACCTTCAGCATCCTCCTCAGTCTCGCTAACGGGAACAGCCATAACCGAAGCAATAGCATCGCCCTCACGCAAGTTGATAATACGAACACCCTGTGTAGCACGTCCTGCCAGACGAATCTGCTTAACCTCGGTGCGGATAGTAACGCCCGAACGGTTGATAATCATCAAATCGTTATCGTCAGTAACGGCCTGGATTGACACCAGATTACCAGTCTTCTCGGTAATGTTAATAGTCTTAACACCCTTACCGCCACGATTTGTGATACGATACTCGTCCAAATCAGTACGCTTACCGTAACCATTCTCCGACAATACCAATACATCCTGCATTGAATCGGGCTCGATACATATCATACCTACAACCTCATCACCCTCGTCCAATGCGATACCACGAACACCAGCACCGACACGACCGATAGGACGAACTGTATTCTCGTTAAAACGGATAGCCTTACCACCACGAGCCGCAATCATAACCTCGGCATTACCGCTGGTAATCTTGGCCTCGATAAGTCGGTCACCCTCACGAACCACGATGGCATTAACACCATTCTGGCGAGGACGAGAGTAAGCCTCCAACTTGGTCTTCTTGATTACACCCTCACGAGTACACATAACAATGTAGTTCGTGTTGATATAATCTGCATCGTTCAAATTCTTGGTATTGATATATGCACGTACCTTATCATCGGGCTCAATCTGGATAACATTCTGGATTGCACGGCCCTTCGATGTACGAGTACCCTCAGGAATCTGGTAAACCTTCAACCAATAGCAACGGCCCTTCTCGGTGAAGAACATCATCGTATTGTGCATTGAGGCTACATAGATATGCTCGATGAAGTCCTCATCACGCGTAGCACTACCCTTAACGCCTACGCCGCCACGATGCTGTGTACGGTACTCGGCAAGCGGTGTACGCTTGATGTAACCCATATGCGAGATGGTGATAACCATATCATCATCGGCATAGAAGTCTTCGGGATTGAACTCCTCTGAAGAGTAAACAATCTCGGTACGACGCTCGTCGCCATACTTCGCCTTAATCTCCAGCAACTCATCCTTAACAATCTGGAACTGCATCTCAACGCTGGCAAGAACATCGTTGAAGTAAGCAATCTGACGCTCCAACTCGGCGTGCTCATTCTCCAACTTCTCTACCTCCAAGCCTGTCAACTGACGCAGACGCATCTCGGTGATTGCCGCAGCCTGCAACTCGCTCAAACCAAAGCGCTCCTGCAAAGCCTGCTTTGCCAAATCGTTATTTCGAGAGTTTCTGATAATACGCACAACCTCATCGATATTCTGCTGAGCAATGATAAGGCCCTGCACGATGTGCATACGCTCCTGTGCCTTACGCAAATCGAAACGTGTACGACGAACAACTACATCGTGACGGTGCTCGATGAAGCACTTAATCAAATCCTTAAGATTAAGCAACATCGGACGACCATTCACCAATGCGATATTGTTCACCGCAAACGAAGTCTGCAACTGAGTATTCTTAAATAGCGTATTGAGCACTACGTTAGCCGATGCATCACGCTTAACCTCGATGGCGATACGAGTACCCTGGCGGTCACTCTCGTCGTTGATGTGCGAGATACCCTCCAACTTCTTCTCGTTGACCATCTCACCGATACGCTTAATCATATCGGCCTTATTGACCATATAGGGAATCTCAGTTACAACGATTGTCTCGTGGCCTGTAGCACTTGTCTCGATATCAGCCTTGGCGCGCATCATCACGCGGCCACGACCTGTAAGCAAAGCCTCCTTAACACCCTCGTAGCCATAAATCAATGCTCCTGTCGGGAAGTCGGGGCCCTTAACGTATTGCAACAACTCCTCACACTCGCAATCGGGGTTATCGATATATGCACAACAAGCATCCACAACCTCACCCAAATTGTGAGGGGCCATATTTGTCGCCATACCTACAGCGATACCACTCGCACCGTTCACCAACAACAAAGGAATCTTGGTAGGCAAAACGGTAGGCTCCTTCAACGTCTCGTCGAAGTTGCTTGTCCAATCGATAGTCTCTTTATCGATATCGGCCATTACTTCATCGGTAATCTTCTGCATACGAGCCTCGGTATAACGCATAGCCGCAGCAGAGTCGCCGTCCATAGAACCGAAGTTACCCTGGCCCTCAACCAGCGGATAACGCATAGCCCAATCCTGCGCCATACGCACCATAGCCTCATAAACCGAACTATCGCCGTGAGGGTGGAACTTACCCAACACATCACCCACGATACGGGCAGACTTACGGGTAGGCTTATCAGAATAGAGATTAAGTTCGGCACTCATATCGTACAAAATACGACGATGAACAGGCTTCAAACCGTCACGCACGTCGGGCAACGCACGCGAAACGATAACCGACATCGAGTAATCGATATAGGCCGACTTCATCTTCTCTTCGATATTGACAGGAACGATTCGCCCCGTCAAACCGACACTCTTTTCTTCTTCATTCAACATAGTTTCCTCTTTTCAAAATTAGCGCATTTTAGCGCACCCTTTTAATTAAACAAAAGTACTCATTTTTTTGCAAATAAACAATTTTAGGAGGCGTTTTTACCTCAAAATTTAAGATCTTATCACAAAACATCGATTTTTTGGCCATTTTTAGCCATTTTGAGGGCAAAAAAATTTTCACCCGACGGGGTGTCGAGATTTCCACCCTCGAAAATCAAAAAAAATCAAAAATCTGATGCTCGTTGGATTATTAGTTATTTATTATTAAATTTGTGGTGACATAAAAACAAAAAACACGGAAAGTGTTGTCTATTCTTTTAGAGTGAACGTAGGAAATTCATTGATAGAGAGAGTAGCAAACATTTCTCGCGTCATACCGATACGGGTTGTGGCGTGGGTTTTTGCTTATTTTATCTATCACGGTAATCCTACGACCGACTCTAACAAAATAAGACATCAGCACCACGCTTTCTTATTTATTAATTCTCTATTGAGGTGCGGATAGTAAATTGAATGATTGCAACAAATATACTAAATATCAATTTACTATGAAAAAACTTCTATTTTACTTTCTATCCGCAACAATGCTCTTTGTTGCAGGATGTAGCGAAAGTTTTGACGACAGTGAGATTTGGACAAAACTTGATTCTCTCGAAAGTCGCATTGCTACATTGGAGCAATTATGCCGACAGATGAACACTAACATTTCGTCACTGCAGACGCTGGTAGATGCGCTCAAAAACAATGACTATGTGACGGGCATAACACCTATTACAGAGGATGGCAAAACCATAGGCTATACAATTACCTTCTCAAAGAGTAACCCCGTCACTATCTATCACGGCAAAGACGGTGCAAATGGCGCTGACGGTAAGGATGGTAAAGACGGAGCAGATGGATATACACCTGTTATTGGCGTGAAACAGGATGTTGACGGCATTTATTATTGGACGCTTGACGGAGATTGGCTACTTGACGCTAATGGCAAAAAAATTGAGGCTCAAGGAGATGATGGTAAAGACGGCATTAATGGAATCACGCCTCTACTTAAAATCGAAAATGATTACTGGTACATTTCATACGACAACGGTGCTACATGGACCGAACTAGGCAAAGCAACGGGCGAGGATGGGACTAATGGAATTATCAACGGAGATAATGATTCTATTTTCCAGACTATTGATACAACTAATAGTGATTATGTAATTTTCATCCTTGCTGATGGCACAGAAATTAAAATCGCTAAATATTCACAAGATGAATTCTCTATCATATTCGATAACACAGATTTTATAGTTGGAGATATTGACGAATTGCAAATTCCATTTACCATTGTAGGCGCTATAGGGAATAGCGAAATTGACGCCATAATACTTTCTTCAGATTACGAGCAATATGCTGAAATAGAAATGTTAAATGAAACTAATGGCATTTTACACATCGTAAATCACAGTTGGTATAACAACTATAATGTTTTGGTTATTGCCAGCAACAATGGCAAAACAACTCATAAACTTATAACAGTAAGAAGCGGAGAGATATATTTATATGACTATTTTGAAATATCTGGATTAGGAGGAACTATAGAGGTGCCTGTTACTACAAATTTCGACTATGAAGTTGTTATTCCGAATGAATATGCTAGCTGGATTGATTATGTAGACATTGAAACTAGAGCTGAACTTCGAAATGAAGTTATAGTTTTATCTGTATCTCAAAACACCGAAGAATCTGATAGATATGGCAAAATAGAATTACGAGATAAACAGTTTGGTAATTTAATCTCAGAAGTATATATCTATCAAATGCCACTGGAATTAAGGCTATCTGTTAATAAAACACAGTTTGAAGCAAACGGAACTGATTGTGTTAATTTGACTGTTAAATCAGGATGGAGCACCTTAACGGAAAATATTGAGTTTTATAATTCCAACCATGAATTAATTGACATAGATAACCATCAATTTAAAACTACTGTTGCTGATTCATATTCACTATACGCTAAATATCAAGGAATAACCTCAAATACCGTACATTTATTAGCAAAGGATGAAAATACGCCAGAATATATTGCTATCACAGGAGAGACAGGTGATGACAATATTAAATGTGCTGTATTAGGATTGGATGGCTCAATACTATATTATTATCAAAATAATTCTATACCAGAATTAGTGAGCAAAATTTCAAAAATTAATAACTACACCAGAGAAGTCGAATTCATTATTAATTTAGATAACGAAGGTAGGGTAAAAAATATATTGACGCCAGAAACAACTATCGTATTCGGTAACTATCATAACAACCTTGTTGATGCTATGGTTTTCACTTCAGGAGGAGAAAGAATAATAATTAGAGATATAGAATATAATACTGCAGACTTACTCACTAGAGCCCCATCTGGCATAGAGGTTACAAACCTTGTTGTATCTGGAATAGCGACAGGACTTGAAATAGCTGCAATTGCAAGCGTCGGTATAACCGCAGCTGGACCTATCGCAATAACAACAGCCGCAATAGGTGCAGCATTCTTGGCTTATGATGCGGCGACTGCATTCGATTTAATAGATGAAAATACAGCAGGCAACTTAATAACTCATTTTGCTGGCCATTATGGTAATCTTGCAGGACTAGCAGCAAATTTTCCTAGTAACAAAATAGAGATAATTGCTGCGCTTGCAACTGCCGCTTCTGAATTGACCGGATTGGCAGAGATGTTCGAAAGTGAGTCTGAACCTGAAATTATTATAGGCAATGGAAACCTAAACACAAGTGAGTGCTTAAGCGCAACTTTAACATGGGATGGACCAGCTGATATTGATTTACATTGCAAAGGACCATCTGGTCATATTTATTACCATAATAAGCATTGCCCAGGAGGCTATCTTGATAATGACAACACATCAGCATATGGCCCAGAAACAATATATTATAGCAATCCTAAAGATGGTTCTTATTCATTTTACATTCATTATTATGCAGAAAACGAAGGTGTTCAAGCTGTTAATTATACTGTAAAAGTCAATAAGTTTGGTGAAGAAGTTGAATTTTCAGGTACAATTTCAGGACAAGGATCTTCAATTCATATTGACACAATACTAATTGGGTCCATAACAAATAGTTCTAGGAATTCATCTAGTCAAAACAACAATATTATTGATTGGGATAATGTACCCGCAAAATAAAGAGTTGTACTAACAACACATTTAATAAATTATTAAGAAGAGTTCGGTATAACACCGAACTCTTTATTTCTAAACATAGATGTATATTTATCTAATCAATCTGTACATTAACCCTATTCATAGGATATTCATAATGTAGGCTACAACTTCTAACGGTTGTTTAGAGACAAAACAAATCCCTGCTCCGATGGGCAGGGATTTTTGTTTGCTTATCTGAAATCTATAATCTCGTAGTCACGATAGCGTGAGCGGTCGAACTTCGAGGGGGAAGATTTCGACTTGGCGAGAGAGAGAATTTTTACATTAAAACATTCATCGTACAAGCGATATTCTATCTCTGTGGGGTTATAGGTTGCGGCATCGACCGTAAGATATATTTCGCCTTCGACCTTCTCGTCGGTAGAGACTAACTTGAGCGTCACCTGCTTCTCACCTCGCTCGACGACAATAGCCGAATAATCACTACCGACAAAATCGAAACAACGGGTAGGATTATCCAAAATATTTCGACTAGAGGCATCCACGACATCAATATTAACCTCCTCACGCTCCTTATCGACCTCATAGCGCACCTTGCCGTCACAATAGACCTCGGCGGCAGAGCCCACGACAATATAATAGGCGTTACCTTCGACCATATATCGGCCATCGGCGACATAATCACCCACCTGCAGCGAAAACGTAGCCTCATAGCGGCCCAACTTGCTGATATACTGAGATAAGCCGACAAGCACACCATTGGCATCGCCAGCGGCTTGCGCCACCGTAGTTAAGCCCATAATGAGCAACAATGAGAGGGATATAATCTTTCGCATAATATACTCCGTTTTATAATAGAACGTAACCGACTGGCGGAATATTGTTCCACCACAGGTTTAGAACACACCCAAATCCTGCAACTTGGCCTCCAGAGAAGGCAGGTCGTAGAACTTTATCTCACGCGGCTTTGAGCCCATCTGCGGGCCGACGATACCAGCACGCTCCAACTGCAACATAATACGGCCGGCGCGGTTGAAACCGACCTCGTAGGTACGTTGGATAGCAGATGTAGAAATCGCACCATTGGTGACAGCATCACGAGCAATCTCGCCAAACAACGAATCGTATTTTATAGGAGCACTGCTCTCGCCATCGGACATCGCGCCACCACCGCTATCGCCACTTTCGGGTACGTAATCGGGCAGAGGATAAGCCTCAGTATAGCCCTGCTGCTTGGCTATATAATCAACCAAACGAGTCACTTCGGGAGTATCTACAAGAGCACATTGGATACGCGTAAGTTCTCCATTATTAGAGAAGAGTATATCTCCACGACCGATAAGTTGGTTTGCACCCGGCTGGTCCAGAATGGTACGAGAGTCAATCATCTGCTGAACACGGAATGCAATACGCGCAGGGAAGTTGGCTTTGATATTACCCGTAATGACCTTCACGTCGGGACGCTGTGTAGCCACGATAAGGTGGATACCTACGGCACGGGCCTTCTGCGCCAAACGCATAACCGGCACCTCGACCTCCTTGGCGGTCATAATAAGGTCTGCATACTCATCGATAATCACAACGATATAAGGCAAGAAACGATGCCCCTTCTGCGGATTAAGATTACGTGCAACAAACTTTGCGTTATACTCAACGATATTTCTAACACCTGCCAACTTACACAACTCCAGACGGCGACTCATCTCCTCTACCAGCGAGTTAAGCACATATACAGCTTTCTTTGAGTCGGTCACGATAGCCTCATCTTCGGACTCCATCTTTGCCAGGAAGTGTCTCTCCAACTTGGCATAGATAGAGAACTCGACCATCTTGGGGTCTATCATAACGAACTTTAGTTCAGAGGGATGCTTACGATAGAGCAGCGATGTAACGATAGCATTCAAACCTACCGACTTACCCATACCTGTAGCACCTGCCACAAGCAAGTGGGGCATCTTCGCCAAATCGAAAGTATAGTTCTCGTTCTGGATTGTACGACCAATCACAACAGGCAACTCAGCCTTCGACGATTGGAACTCCTCGGAACAGATTGACGAATACATTGACACAATCTGCTTATCACGGTTAGGCACCTCGATACCTATAGTACCACGACCAGGAATAGGCGCTATAATACGGATACCCAAAGCCTTAAGACTCTGCGCAATATCACGTTCAAGACCTTGAATCTTCGAAATCTTTACACCCTGCGCCTGCACGATTTCGTACAACGTAACAGTCGGGCCAACAGTAGCATTGATGTCTATAATCGGAATTCCGAAATACTTCAGCGTCTCCTGAATACGGCACTTATTGTCATAAATCTCGGCATCACTAACCTTGTGCGGAGATTTATAATCCTCCAACAATGACACATAAGGTTTCTTATACGACTCTAAATCACGTAACGGGTCGTACAAAGTATTATCTATCTCGCTCTCACGACGTTGCTTGGGTGCTGATTCCCTAACGGTAATAACCAGGCCATCCTCGTCCTCAACCTCTTGTTCTTCGGTTGCTGAATAAGCCCTATTTGATGCGGCTGGAGCAGAGAAATCATATCTGCTTTTATTCGGAGGTGGCAACTGACCTTCACCAGCGTTACCACTTGCCGCTTCCGCTACTGTATCGTCCCCTCGCGATACTATGGCAAAGCCATCGGCATCATACTGAGGCTCGGAAGATACAGGACTTGCAGGCTCAGCAGTCGCTGTATCCGGCTTAGACAATAGTGCATCGACATTAATTTTATTAAGCGTAGCACCTGCACTTGGCACCACCAAGAATCCATCTTCATCGTATTGTGGCTCTGCGGGTTGCGCAGGCTCTGCAGGAGCAATATCATCCTGACCTTCGATATAGAATTCATCCTCCTCTTCGGGCTTGGTCGCAACATTATATCCTTGGCTATAACGCTCATTAATGGTAATTGGTCGCGTAGGCTCCGATGGAATTTGGCTATCTTGTTTCGGGGTATCCGCAACTCGCTCTACGGGCGCTGCCGCCGATGAATATGAAGGATGATAATCCTGCACAGGCATACTCTGCGAAGGGGTATTCTGCGGAGTCGATGGAGTAACAGGAACTGCGGGTTGTGCTACCGCAGGCTCCACTGGATTTTCTGCAACAGGTGTCTGCTCTTGTTGTTCTTGCTCCGCTTCATTAGCCTCCTCAGCCTTGCTCTTGCTTACACTATCCTTAACAGCCGAGACAATCTTTTCGCTCTGGTGCACCATATTATCACTAAAGTTGTTGACAATATGGATAAAATTGCGATTGATAAATACGCCCGTAAGCACCCAACCAGCCAACAGCAGAATTATCATTCCGAAGTTACCAATTATAGCAGTAAGGTCGGTAGCACAAGCGTGGCCAAAACGACCTCCAATATCATAGCCTACACAAAAACGAGAGCCAACATAACCCAAAGTCAATGCACCCATAACGAGCAACAACGCAGCGCTCAATGCAAAATGATTAAGATGCAACGCCTTCTTACGGAAGATACGCCAACCAATAACAATAATAAATATTGGTATAATGATTCCAAATACACCAAACGAGCAATCTACAAACCAGTTGGCAATATGGGCACCCATACTGCTACAGATATTCTCAAAAGGTACTACAACACCCGTCAACTCTTCGTCGTTACGCAAAGCCGACAAATCGGATGCCCAATGAAAAAAGTGCGATAGCACCGAAAAGAATGATATAACACCCACAATCAGCAACACAAAACCCATCATCCACAGCATATTGTCGTTAGATGATGTTGTTGCTGCCGCTTGCGTCGATTTACTCTTCGACGTCTGTTTATTTACTCGTTGTGCCATATTATTATCTATTATTACAGGCCAAAGCCCTATTGTAAAAGTTGAATCTTCAATTATTAACCACCTATTGCAGCAGCATATCTGCCACAATGTAATCACTATGCACTACTCGTCAAAAGCCTTACGTCGCAGACGCTCGGCATAGGCCTCGTCAGCAAAGGTCAAGAACTCGTACTGCGCCTCGTTATCAGGATTTGCTCTCATATCAAACTCATCAAGCAGGCTCTCAACGCGTTTCTCTACCGCTTCTCCCGAATCAATTACACGTACCACCCTATCGCCGATAACCTTATCAATAACCTCTCTCAAAAAAGGATAATGCGTACATCCTAAAACTATCACATCGGCACCCGCTGCAATTATAGGCTCAATAGTTTGCTTCACGAGCGATTCCGTCTGCGGCTCGAATTCTGAATTTGACTCAACGGCCTCTACAAATCCTCGCCCTACAACCTTGATAACCTCTACACCCTCGCCATAACGCGCCAGCGTATTCAGAAATTTTTCACCTTGCAGACTTCGCTCCGTAGCAACTACTCCGACAATGCCACTTCGGGTGGTAAGACAAGCGGGTTTCACCGCCGGCTCCAATCCTACAAACGGCACCGCAGGATACTTTTCTCGCAGATGTTTAATAGCAACAGCCGTCGCGGTGTTACACGCCACAACTATCATCTTGCATCCTTTTGCCAAAAGGCGTTCAACCGATTGACAGGCATAGTACAAAATCCTATCGGCAGATTGACTACCATAGGGGCAGTTTTTACCATCACCCAAATAAACCAACGACTCATTAGGCAAGGCTCGATACAACTCGCGCCACACCGACAACCCTCCAAAACCTGAATCGTATATGCCTATCGGGTTATTATTCATTATGCGTTAAGTTTTGAGAGAATAATCTCGATTATCTCCTCGTCACTATACGATGAACACTCTATAATATGCGTAGCCTTTGAATAGAAAGGTTCACGCTCGGCCATATTCTTGGTCATAAACTCCACCAACTCCTCATCATTAAGGCCACGCAACTTAGGGCGTTTCTGCCTTCCGTGAGGACTCAAACGCGAGGCTATCTGCTGGGCTGTACGACGCAAATATACCGTGCTACCGATAACATTCATTCGCTCCATATTATCTCCCCACGCTGGCACTCCACCGCCTGTAGAGATAACATAGTCACCTTCGGCATCGCCCAACTCCTCAATAATGGCTCGTTCCGTCTTGCGAAAATACTCCTCTCCTGCATAATGGAAAATATCGGCCACAGGAGCCCCCTCTCGTTGTTCGATAAGGGAATCCATATCGACAAACTCAAAGTTGGCACGCTTGGCAAGTCTCTTACCCAGCGTACTCTTGCCACAACCCATATATCCTATCAAAAAGAGTTTCATATCGTCTAATCAATAATCTTATTGTTCAACCCTCATTGCTGATGTTAGAACAAGTTTAACTGCTCAGGGTCGATAACCATAACCGGAATCTCTTCTTTTGCACTATCATCGGCAGGAGCAACATCTACAACTGTTGTATCTACATCTGCGCCTACGATATCCATAGCATCGGCTATATCCATAGGCTCATCACTCTCTGGCATATCGGCATCGACAGATGCATCTTCATCAACTTCGGGCTCTTCAGGCTCGATGAATTGCAGAGTATCTACATCATAAGTTGTAATACGCTTACCCTTGGCTCGGTGACTCTTGAGACCGATGAACGAATCGACATCAATCTCATCGGCAGGACGTGTAGCCTGTGCACCCTTATATGTAACGACCAGCGTAGCACCCTGCTTGTCGGTGATTGCGACAAAGACCATAGAATTATCCTCCTCCAAGAATGAGAGCATCTTCTCGCTCATCTCCAACTGGAAGCGTTTCATATAGTAGTAATTCTGCTCCTTATCAAAGTAGCAGAGGCTATAAACCTTATCTGCAACATAGCGTTCTACACGCACAGTCTCGTCGGGGAAGTGCTGGTCGACATTGAAGCCCGTAATGTAATACTGATTCTTCGATGTCCAAACAACCAACTTATCCTCGCCCTTGAACTCTCCGAGCAACACACCTCTACCATCGGTGTTCAAGCGACGCACATCCTCGTCAAACCATATATTCTGACCACCCAATGTAGATACTCCGTGCTCCTTGAGCACAATCTTATGTATGCCATAGCGCGAGAACAAGTTACCCTGACTCTGACGACCCTTGATAGCAACCGTAGAGAAGTCCAAATCTACAATAACCTTCTTCAGGCGGGGGCGGGGACGGAAATAAATCTTCAATACCTCGGCCTCGCCATTAGGATTAACCGACATATACAAAATCTCGCTCTTAGGCGTTCCCTTTGTCAAGTCGTACTCCTTGTCGCGTGTAATACTCTTGATAGCACAACGCTTCATCATAATAGCGCCTCCTCTGCCATCACGATACAAGACGTTGTAAATCGTACGTTCGTCATTACGCTTAAAGATACCAATGTAGTAGATATTCTTATCGAAGTAAGCCTTATCCTCAATCTTGGTAATCTTATAGCGACCATCCTTCAAGATTACGATTACGTCGTCAATATCACTACAATCGCACACAAACTCGGCATCCTTCATACCCTTACCGATACCGTAGAAGCCCTCGGCTCGGTCAACATACAACTTGGCATTGGTAACGGCAACCTTAGTAGCCTCGATGGTATCAAACTCACGAATCTCGGTCTTACGTTCTCTACCTGCACCATAACGCTCACGAATACGCTCGTAGTAGGCAATAGCATAATCGGTCAAGTGGTCCAAATCGTACTGCGTAGACTTGATATCCTCGTCGATACGCTTAATCTCGTTATCATTCTTGTCCTTATCAAAACGCGAGATACGGATGAACTTAAGTTCCGTCAGGCGCTTAACATCCTCTTGCGTAACCTCACGACGCAACAACTTTTTGAAGGGTTCCAAACCTGTATCAACGGCAGTATAGGCCTCCTCGGGGGTACGGCAACCCTCGATGCGCTCATAAATCTTGTTCTCGATGAAGATACGCTCCAACGATGCTGCGTGCCAAGCCTCATTGAGTTCGAAGAGGCGAATCTCCAACTCCTTACCCAGCAATGCACGAGTGCGGTCAGCCGAGTGGCGAAGAATATCCTTGACACCCATAAAGCAGGGCTTCTCATCTACAATCACACAAGCATTGGGCGAGATAGATACCTCGCAAGAGGTAAAGGCGTAGAGTGCATCGATAGTCTTGTCGCTCGATTCATCGTTGGCAACGTGGATGACAATCTCAACCTTATCGGCCGTAAGGTCATCGACCTTCTTGATTTTAATCTTACCCTTTTCGTTAGCCTTAAGGATAGACTCCTTGACAGACTCCGACGTCGTAGAAAATGGAATCTCGGTGATGGCCAACGTACGCTTATCAATCTTCGAGATACGCGCACGCACCTTAACCGCACCACCACGCAAACCATCGTTATAGCGGCTTGCATCCATAAGACCTCCCGTCGGGAAGTCAGGCAATAGCATAAAATCCTCACCCTTGAGGTGGGCTATACTTGCCGAGATAAGTTCGTTAAAGTTGTGAGGCAGAATCTTCGAGGCCAAACCTACAGCAATACCCTCGGTACCCTGCGCCAACAAAAGCGGGAACTTTACGGGCAAAGTAACAGGCTCCTCGTTGCGACCATCGTAAGAGCGCATCCACTCTGTAGTCTTGGGATTGTAGACCACATCCAAAGCGAACTTCGACAAACGCGCCTCGATATATCGGCCAGCAGCGGCATCGTCACCCGTCAAAATGTTACCCCAATTACCCTGTGTATCGATGAGTAGGCCCTTCTGGCCCAACTGCACCAAAGCATCCTTGATAGAGGCATCACCGTGAGGGTGGTACTTCATCACATCACCCACGATACTCTGCACCTTGGTACGTACACCATCGGCACAATGACGCTTCATCGTATGCAAAATACGACGCTGCACGGGCTTCAATCCGTCATCAATATGCGGAACAGCACGTTCCAAAATAACATACGAGGCATAATCCAGAAACCAATTCTGGTACATACCCGTAAGTTTGCGCATATTGCCCGAATCGGCAAACAAGCGATTATACTTTCCACTTGCCGTTGATGGCGCATCACATACTGCATCAGCCTCGTTTTCGGTCTCAACTACCGAAACCGACTCTACATCCTGCTGCTCAATTATATCTTTATCTTCTGCCATATATGGTAGATTCTATTCTGTTTTCGAAATTTATGCTACAATATCGTCTGTAATATCCTCCTCGATACGGAGGTTATCAATAATAAAGCCCTGACGTTCAAAGGTATTCTTGCCCATATAGAACTCCAACATATCCGAGATGGGGTCATCCTTGGTAAGGCGCACCTTATCCAATCGCATATTCTCGCCAATAAGGTCTTTGAACTCCTCGGGAGAGATTTCACCCAAACCCTTGAATCGGGTAATCTCGGCCGTCGAACCACACTTCTTGATGGCTTTCTGACGTTCCTCATCGGTATAGCAGTAGAAGTTCTCCTTTTTATTCTGCACACGGAACAGAGGAGTCTGCAAAATATAGAGGTGACCAGCACGAATGAGTTCGGGGAAGAACTGCACAAAGAACGAGGTCATCAACAGACGGATGTGCATACCATCGACATCGGCATCGGTTGCGATAATCACCTTATTGAAACGCAGATTCTCCAAACCGTCCTCGATATTAAGAGCCGACTGCAACAGGTTAAACTCCTCATTCTCATAAACAACCTTCTTTGTTAGGCCATAGCAATTAAGTGGTTTACCTCGCAAGCAGAATACCGCCTGAGTCATCGCATCGCGCGTCATCGTAATAGGGCCCATAGCCGACAAACCCTCGGTGATGAAAATCATAGTCTTCTCAGCGAGAGGATTTTTACTATCGGTCAAGTGGACCTTACAATCGCGCAACTTGCGGTTGTTCACTGCCACCTTCTTGGCTGTCTCGCGAGCCTTCTTCTGAATACCCGAGATAGCCTTACGCTCCTTCTCATTCTCGGCAATCTTCTTCTGCATTATCTGCGCAGTCTCGCTATGCTTGTGCAGATAGTTATCGAGATTTGTAGCGAGGAAATCGCCTACAAACTGTTGCATCGAAACGCCAGGAGCCACCTCCTTTGAGCCAAGACGAATCTTGGTCTGCGACTCAAAGATAGGGTCGTTCATACGAACCGACACGGCTGCCACCATCGAAGTACGCACGTCTGACGGGTCGTAATCCTTTTTGAAGAACTCCTTAACGACCTTTGCCACCGAGGCACGCAACGCAGCCTGATGCGTTCCACCCTGCGGGGTATATTGACCATTGACAAACGAATAGTAACTCTCGCCATAGCCCGCACCGTGAGTAATCACCACGTCAATATCGTCACCCGAGAGGTAGATTGGCGGATACAAAGGCTCCTCTGAGAGGTTGTCGTTCACCAAATCCAAAAGACCATTCTTCGACACATACTCCTGACCATTGAGAATAATCTTCAGACCGAGGTTGAGATAGGTGTAGTTACGCACCAACTGCTCGACATAATCCAAATTGTAGGCGTACTGGCCGAAAATCTCCTCGTCAACACGGAAACTGATAAACGTACCATTTTTCTCCGCAACACCACTCTCCCAACGGTCGGACACCTCCAGACCTTTAGCGAATGTTACTGTGTGAGCCTCACCGTCACGCACCGAGCGTGCAGTGAACTCACTCGAAAGCATATTCACAGCCTTCACTCCCACACCGTTCAAACCTACGGTCTTCTGGAAGGCATCACCTTCGTACTTACCACCAGTATTCATCTGGCTCACGGCTGCCGACAACGACTTCAATGGAATACCACGACCGTAGTCGCGCACCGACACGACATTGTCCTCGATTGTTATCTCAATCTTGTCGCCAGCACCCATAATAAATTCGTCGATAGAGTTATCCACCGTCTCCTTAATCAAGACGTAGATACCATCATCGGATTGAGAGCCGTCGCCCAACTTGCCGATGTACATACCCGGACGCAAGCGCAAGTGTTCGCGCGGCGAAAGGGTCTTTATCGAATCATCGTCATAGGCTACGGGAGCGGGATTATTTTTTATATTATTTGCCATAAATGGTTTAATTCTCGTTATTCGGCTTAAAATCTTTTATTTCTCGTCATTAGGCTTATCGGTCACAAAACTATGCTGCAAAAATGCCAACTTATGACACTATGCGAAAATTATTTCTTCGCAGCCTTAACTTCCGCACGCAACTCGGCTAAAGTATTGACCATATCGTCGCGCACCTGCTGGGCCATATCCTTCACGTCGGTAGCCAAAACCTGCTCTACGGGGATGGGCTTCATAACGCGGATAGCAACGTGGTTGGTCCAATTAACCATACCACCCTTGCGGAACATTGTATTGGTACCGGTCATCACGATGGGCAAAATCTCCACACCTGCCTCCTTTGCAAGGTTGAACGCACCCAACTTGAAGCGGTTAATCTCGCCAGTCTTTGAACGTGTGCCCTCGGGGAAAATCGCAACACTTGCGCCTCGGCTCAACCAAAGTTTACCCAACGACAACACCTTGGCCATTGCCTTTGAGGGGTTACCTCGCTCGATGGGTATATCGCCGTGAATAGTCAAAAGCGGACCCATAAACGGAACGCGGAACACCTCACGCTTCGACACCCAACGGAAGTTCAGCGGAATCTTGTAGGCCGCAAAGATGTCGATGCCCGAATTATGGTTCATAACCATAACGTAGGATTTATTCTCGTTGATATTCTCCAATCCGTCAATCGTACGCTTGAGGCGTGGCGGCACGCCAAAGAGCAGTCGGCAAATCCAGCGTGAGCACTCGTGTACCCAACGACGGCTCTTGTCAAAGGGATAAGTTACAACCAAAACAATGATTGACAGAAAAAAGAAGAACGTCACCTGCAACAGTGTGAAAAGATAGTATAAAATTGATAGCATAGTATGGGTTTTTAATCATAAATAAATCATCTTGCAAATTTACTCAAAATTAGCGACCGACCCAAAAATTTTGGCTGCTTTTTTCAAATTGTTTTTCACGAGGGGCCGATTATCGTTGAGTGGCTTGAAAAACTCAAAATCTTTGCATATCTTTGTCTTTGGCGACAAGTGGCTATCAAGCCACATTTGACACCGCACACAGCAAGAGCGTAAGACTAAAACTAATAACACATTTCAAAATGGCACTATTTTCATTTTTTGGCCGCGGCAACCGCACCCCCGACTACCCCACCGACGTGGTTACCTACGGCGACAACGAGCAGATAAAGTTCACATTCTTCAAGCACGCCTCGTTCTGCATCACTTATGGCGATTGTTTTGAGCAGCATCACATCTACATCGACCCCGTAGCGGAGTATGCCGAGTACGCACACCTGCCGAAGGCCGATGCGGTGCTTATCAGCCACTCGCACTACGACCACTTTGACCGCACAGCGGTGGATGATGTGACGACTCGCAAGAGCGTGATTATCTGCGACAAGACCACAGCAGAGGCTTTCGATGGCGAACCTGTGGTGATGACTCCCGGAATGAAGACCCAACTCGACGGAGGCATCGTAATCGAGGCCGTAGCGGCTTACAACACCTCGGAGGGGCACACCGATTTCCACCCAAAAGCACGCGAGGATAACGGTTACATAATTCGTTTAGAGGGGCTCAACATCTACGTTGCTGGCGATACAGAGCCGACAGAGGAGATGCTGGCATTGAAGGGTATCGACATCGCTTTCCTGCCCGTAAATCAGCCATATACAATGACTGTTGACCAAGCCGTCGAGGCTATAAAGGCTATCAAGCCTCGCATCTTCTACCCCTATCACTACGGTGAGGTGGACGAAAAGACCGACATCGAGCGCCTGAAGCGAGAGTTGGATGGCGTAACCGACGTAAGGGTATTCCCGATGGAATAAGGGATTGCTACTTTTTTACAATAGATAACACACGAATAAGGCTGCAGAATCTGCAGCCTTATTTTTTTGTAATAGTTCAAAAGGACCTTACTCCTCCTTTTTCTTATACAACGCTCGCTCGACAACAAATGCCAAAACAAGACCTAAACCTCCGCACAATACAACCCAAGCGCCTACAAAAAACTCTAACAAACTATGGGCTCTATATGTCTCACTTATACTTTGCCAATCGATATCATACGCAAAGAAAATAGATGTCACTGCGCCAAGACCTATACCAACCAACAACATACCCCAACGCAACGCCTTTGCTTGTGGTTGTACGGGATGAATCTTCTCTGCACATACAGCGTCTGCTCCCGACGCATTGCCACGACCCAAACCAATGGGTATTCGTTTAGCATACTCTATCAGCGACACCCCCTCAAGGCGCTGAATTATATTCATACGCTCCTTTTTAAGAATTATCAACTCAAACCATTTGTAGATAAAGAATGCGACACCAATAACACCTGCTGCTACTGCCAATTCATTAAACATAACACTAATAATTTATTAAGTTAAACATATTTATACTTTTCTAATTACTTTCTGTTTTGTCTCAAATTTGCGACCTTTGCACTATTAGACGCAACGGAGTGAAAAAGGTTACACATTTTTTGATAAAAATATTTTTACAACATTTTTCGCCTGCGGATGTAACCTTTCCTGCGCTTTTGCGTCTAAAGGGTAACTATGCTAAACAACGAGAAGGAACTTTTGGAAGAGATTGCTCGCGGCGATATGTCCGCATTCAGCACCTTGATGAAACACTATTCACAAGGGGTCTACACTCTCGTTGTACGCATCATTGGCGATGAATTTGAGGCCGAAGAGATTACGCAGGATGTTTTTATGAAAGTTTACAAACAACTCCGCAACTTTTCAGGCCGTAGCACATTTTCGACGTGGTTATACCGTATAGCCTACAACGCTGCAATATCGTACACGCGACGAAAACGGCAGACTAGCATTCCTCTCGATGAGCGACGGTTAGCCTCGATAGACGAAGATGACGTAGAGAGAATGGAGGCGGATACATCGGAGCGTAACCTTGAGGCTCTCGCAGCCGCGATAGAACAATTAGAGCCCCAAGACAAGGCATTGGTGACATTACACTATTACGAAAATCGCCCCATAGCCGAGTGTGCCGAGATAATCGAGCAGAGCATAGGCAACACAAAGGTGAGACTACACAGAATAAGAAAGAAGTTATATATACTAATTACAGATTATAGAGATGAACAAGGAGCAAAATAACGCCATATATAGAGCCGCACAAAGATTAGAGCGTAAGCCCTTGCCGCAAGAGTTTGAGGCGCGCGTAATGGCTCGCATAGAGCGAAGCCAACGACGTGAAGAGTTGCAGGAGAGTGCGCTCTTTGCTTCGGGCATTGTAGCAACCATCGCCCTGCTTGTATGGGCGGGGATGCATTATGCCCCGACGCTCGACTTTTCGTTTTTTGACTCTATGAGGGAGAGTGCGCCACTAAATGATTTTTCGGTAAGCCCCAAAATCGATTGGCATTGGCCCAAGATGTCGTTTATCGAAAACATTTCGGAATACCGAATATTGTATATTATGGTGGCAATTACTATGGGGTTGCTGCTTGCCGACACATACATCCGTCAGCGCATACGACTCAGGTCGCAGGCAAAGGAGAAGTAAAAACAAAAGGGTGTCGTACCAAATGCAGCGACACCCTTTCGTTATATTTACAGTTCGACTAATTAAAACTCCACGTCAATATACAGAGGCAGGTGGTCCGAAGCCATAGGCTCATCGACAACCTCATAGTTCAAGACCTTGTAGTCGAAACCGTCGCGGCCCCAGATGTAATCAATCGCCCACATTGCGCCATCGGCGGGGAATGTAAAGCGAGTGGTGTCCGACAGCGGTTTCCACATCTCATCCATCTTGTGGCACTCCTCCGATGTGGGTAACATATTAAAATCGCCCGTAATAATCGCTGGCTTATCGTACTCCGACACAACCTGGCGGATAATATCTACCGACTCCTTGCGAGAATCGGCCACCAGCGAGAAGTGAGTATTACACAACAGATAATCATCATACTCCAACACGAGGAACGTGCGCACCTCCTCCTGACCGGGCAGGTGGATATTACGATACGAGATAGGCTTCTCCTTAACCAATGCGGCAATACCATACAAACCCTTTGAACGCTCCAGCGCGGGGGCAAATATATAGTGCATACCCGTCATCTCGCCCAACGCCTTGGCTTGGTCCACCCAGCCCGAACGCTCGGCAACACTATCTACCTCCTGCAAGCCGACAAAGTCGGGATTAACACGCTTGATAACATCGGCAGCACGCTGCAAATCGGTATTATTATCCATACCTATGCCGATACGGATATTGTAACTCATAATGCGCATACGGTGCGGCTGACACGACACGCCGAGCAACACAACGGCGCACAACAACAGGGCCTTAAACTTCTTCATCTTATTTTCCGGAATTAGATTATACTAACGAGGGGCAGTCCGATAATATCACCGAACACCCCTCTAAACTTTATTTCACAAATTATTTCTTCTTGGCAGGAGCAACCTCAGCCTTAACCTTAACCTTCTGGAACGCCTTCAACAGCGCAGCATCATTGGTCTTTGCAGCGTCGTAAGTAACCGTTACCTCTTTGGTAGGCACATCAACCTTCACATCCTTGACACCCTTCTGGAAGGGGATGCTGTTGGTAATCTTCTTGGCGCAATTCTCGCAGTCGATATCGGTCAAGAATACAGTTGTTTTGGTCTCGGCGGGCTTCTTCTGCGCAAAAGCAGAGCATACGCCTACGCCCATAATTGCCACAAGGCAAAGCAAAATAATCTTTTTCATCGTTTTTATTAGTTTTAAGTTTTTATTCCATTTTACGTTTTGCAGCAACTGCTACTAATACAAATTATAGCGCAGACCGATATAGAACTTACGTCCCATAAGCGGGCCCCACACGCTAGACGAGTTAAAGGCGGGCGAGAATGGGTCAGCGGTGTTCAAAATCGGGTCCATCTGCATATAGTTTCCGATATTCTCGCAACCTACATACACCTCCAAATCACGAATCTTGTGGCTCACCTGGGCATAGAACATAGGATATGCGGGCGAGAGGTCACTGCGCGAGATATCACCATCAAGCGAAGGGCGACGCATCGGGCCATTGTATTGAGCCGTAACATCAAATACCCAACGACGGAAAGGCGTAGCATATTGTACGTTAAGCAGAGTTTTATAACGACTTGTAAGCGGACGCTCAACCAAGTGACTCACACCATCACGCAATAGGCTAACCTTCGCATTTGTGTAGCGATACGTTGCAAAGATATCGAGGCCCTTGACGGCTGTCCACTGGAAATCCACCTGATAGGTATCAGTAAATGAACGACCATTGGTGTTATAAATATTTACAAAGCCATCGCTAAACTCCTGGTCAGCAAGAACTGTATTATAGAGTTGTGTACGGAAATAGTCGAAACTCAACGTAGCATCATCATATCCGCCCAACTTGATATATTGCGTAAGGCTACCACCCGCAGTGAGCGCCTTCTCGATATCATCATCGAGGTTTGTGGCGTTTATCGTGCGACCTGTAGCCAACATCCAAATATTGTCTGTAAAAATATTTGCTCGACGATAACCCATACCTGCCGATGCACGGAAAACTGTAGAAGGGGTAATATCCCACTTGATATGAGAACGAGGAGTAAGAGCAAAATACTCTTTAGGCTTATATGAAGCCGAGGGCATAGACTCATCACTCGCAACACCTCCGAAGTTAGAGTTTGTTGCGCCCATCCAATCGCCACGCAAACCCAACACCAACGAGAACTTCTCCTTGAGATTGTAGGTATATTCGGCATAGACACCAGGCTCAATATAGCGCATACTATTGAGAGTCTTATAATTGTTACGCTGTGGCACGCCGCCCTCAATAAGGCTACCTGCAACCACACTATTCAGCATATCCTCGTTGCTATTGGTAAGTGATGCCGAGGCTCCAAAAATCATAGACGAACGAGTAGAGAAATAGTGCGCATACATAAAGTTAAACCACCAAGCGTGGTCGTAGGCATCAAAGCGGTTAAGACCGAAGTAAGCCTTCTCCTTGAAGTGGCTATAATCGGCCACAAATGCGATATTGGAACGCAACTCCTCATCCGCCTCTGCATCATAAACCGATTTACCGACGGGTGTACCGATCTTCAAATAGGCATTCACGTTGCTGTTATCCATATGCGAGCCATATATAGAGAGACTCTTCTCCATCTCATCACGCATTGACTCCTTATAATCGTGCTGACCTCCCAAACGGTTCTCATCGACATATTTCCAACCCCAACGCACCTGAGTACCACCAACCGTCTGCCACAACCACTTATTGGCAATGTTTATCTGATTAGCCTCGGGCAAATCGCGGAAACCATCGTGATTACGGTCGTGAGACTGCGTATCCATTGAGCCGTGAGCCAAGATAACGGTAGAAAGACGCTTATCGGCCGTCAAAGGAATAGCAGAAGAGAGGTTTATTTCGGGTTTAAGTTCGCTATCGAGATAGAGATTTACGAACAAACGCTCCTCATCGGTAGGCTTACGGTGCTCGAGATTGATTTGGCCCGTAATAGCCTCGTGACCAGCCGTTACAGATGACACACCCTTTGATACCTGGATAGAATTGAGCCACATACCGGGCGTATAATTCAAACCGTAAGGCGAACTCAAACCTCGCATAACAGGGCGATTCTCATCCAGCATCTGCGTATAGGTACCTGTCAAACCGAGCATCTTGATTTGGCGTGCACCCGATATAGCATCACTATAACCCACTGTAACCGAAGCCGAATTTTCGAAACTCTCAGCCAGATTACAGCAAGCCATCTTACACAATCCTGCGAAAGATATTGTCTCACCCTTGAGGATACCGTCACGCTTAACATAATTGCCCAAACCTCCCTCGACAACAACCTCCTCCAACTCGGTATCGGGTTTCAATTCGAAATTAATTTTTGTCTGTCCGTCAGCAACCTTAACGGTATCGGCACGATAACCTACATAGGTCGCTACAAGCGTATCATAACCCTTGACACGATGGATATTATACCCACCATCGACATTGCTACTCACGCCAACTGTCGTATTGAGCCAATAGATAGCCGCACCAACCAAAGGCTCTTTGGTATCGGATGCTGACACAACACCACTAACGGCTTGAGCCGATGCTACGACACTAAGAAATGAAAAAACGACTGCAAATAAAATATTTTTGATTTTCATCTTTTTGAATTTTGATATAATTAAACACCAGTTTTGCGACCTCCACTACACCGTCGCAACTACTCGCTGAATTATACCAAAGCAGGCGGGGCTCGTAAACTATCCCCGCGATTATGAGCCCCCAGGAGCGGAGGCAATAAATATCGATTATAAGATGTTACACCCGTCGCTACGACATCAATCTCAACATCGGCAAACGTATATGCAACGACAGCCCACAACATCAAACTGCGCGAGATGTCGTCATCGGCAGCATTACGGGTTTGGGTGTATAATTTTATCTCTGTAGAGTGATTGTGCTGGCATTTGCAACCATCGTCACCTATTTTAGGCTGACAACCCTGACAGTTCTCGTGAATATCAGAACACTCGTTGTCACAATCACAAGAGTGGGTATGAGCAAAGGCTGTATGTACATCGGCCGAATGATTGCACTTGCAACGACAAGTAAGTGACACAACATCAAATGCCACCGTCACCGAGAGGTAAAGGAGCATCATTACCAATGTCGCAAAAAATCTATACACCTGCCTACGCATCTTCGCCGTCAATTATTCATTATTCGACCAAACCACACTCCTGCATACGCTTAATCCACGCCTCTGCATCGCTCTTGGCTACAGTCTCCTCAACATCGTAGTTTTCGCATAAAGCCGCCACTGCATCTTCTACGCCAAAATCCTTACCTTCCAACTCCTTCCACAGAAGCAGTGCGCTGTCATTTAGAGTGATAATTTGAGTCATATCAGAATTGCCGCATCCTTGTAGGATGACTACATTTTCACCCGCTATTTGACGCACCTTATATTCCGACTTAATCTTCATATTATCAACGTATTTCATTATTTCCGCGACAAATATACGAAAAAAATAACAAATCAGCGGTTTTTTACCTATTTTTGCAACATATGAAGAGTCATCACGGCGACATAGAGCACCGCCTATTGGAGGTGTTAAATAAATTCTGGGGCTACAATGAATTCCGCCCTGGGCAGAAGGCTATTATCGATGCTGTTGTGAATCGTTATGACACTCTGGCCCTGATGCCTACGGGTGGCGGCAAATCATTGACGTATCAGGTGCCGACTATGGCATCCGATGGACTATGCATTGTCATAACGCCCCTCATCGCGCTGATGAAAGACCAGGTGGACCGACTGCGACAGATGGGCATATCAGCCACTGCCATACATTCGGGAATGTCATATTCGCAAATCGACATAGCATTGGACAACTGCGTTTATGGCGATATGAAATTCCTATACATTGCACCCGAACGCTTGGCTACGGAGTCGTTCAGATTGCGAGTGCAACGTATGAACGTAAGTCTGCTAGCCGTTGATGAGGCCCACTGCATATCGCAATGGGGTTACGATTTCCGCCCATCGTATCTTCGCATTAAAGAGGTAAGAAAACTCTTGCCAGACGTACCAGTATTGGCCCTCACAGCCTCCGCCACACCGATGGTTGCCGAGGATATTATGCGCCAATTGGATTTCGACAAACCAAATATTTTACGCAGTAGTTTTGCCCGCCCCAACCTATCGTTTGCTGTTCGCCATACTGACGACAAAAACGAGCAACTGATGAGAGTTGTAAACAATGTCGATGGAGCAGGAATCGTCTATATGCGCTCCCGCGAAGGATGCGAGCAATTGGCGGAAGTTCTGCGCCAACAAGGCATCTCTGCATCATACTACCACGCTGGTCTGCCTCACGCTGAGCGCACTATGCGACAGGAGGAGTGGACATCGGGCAAGACACGCATTATGGTGGCTACAAACGCCTTCGGAATGGGTATTGACAAAGCCGATGTAAGGTTCGTCGTACACTACTCAATGTGTGACTCTCTGGAAAATTACTATCAGGAGGCTGGTCGTGCAGGACGTGACGGTAAGCGCAGTTATGCTGTATTATTAGCAGCATCGGATGATAACTCAAAGATTGTAAAACATTTTGATGCAGAATTTCCACCGCTTGACGACATCAAGAACATATACGAGAAGATATGTAACTATCTGCAGGTCCCCATCGGCGACGGACTATACTCGTCGTTTGTTTTTAACATCCACGATTTTTGCGTTCGTGAACGCATCTTCGGAGGTAAGATACGTTCGGCGTTAAAACTATTGCAACAGAATGGTTATATGACACTAACCGAAGAGTTGGAGAATCCTGCAAAAATACTCTTTTGTATCAGCCGCGATGATTTGTACAAAGTACGCATAGACCGTCAAGATTTAGACCATATCATTCGCACCATACTACGAATGTACAATGGTGTGTTTACAGAGTTCAAAGCGATACGCGAGCAGGATATTGCAGCATCGAGCGGCTATACCATTGAGCGCGTAAAGGAGTTACTGAAGAGAATGTGGCAGATGAGAATCATACGCTATATTCCATCCAACACTTCGCCTATGATTTTCTTCGACGAGGAGCGACTTCCGACGAAGGACATATATATTTCGCCCGACACCTATCTGCATCGTAAGCGACTAATAAGCGAACGTTTCGAAAATATGGTCGTTTATGCTTCCAACCAGACAGAGTGTCGCAGCGTAGTCGTACAACGTTACTTCGGAGATAACGAAGCACAACCCTGCGGGATATGTGATGTATGTCTGGCAAAACGCAAACGCGCAAAGAATGACGCTAATACACTATGTGACACGATATTACACTTGCTTTCAAAAAAACCTTTAGATGCAAGAGAGATAAGCCGTCAAATCAAAGCCGACCTACAAACCGTAGCCGCTTCTATAGACATATTGAAGGCTGAAAATAAAATATCTGCCACGAGTGACGGAAAACTGACAATAATTGAGTAACTTTGTAGTTTGAATAATAGGAAAATGGTATTTCAAGCGACTATAAGCAATGAGCAGACTGCGGCACTCGACTCGGCACACTTCGATGGCGAGATTATTGTCGTAGAGCGTGACGAACAGATAAAAGATGTTTGTCGCGACCTCTCTGCCCAGAAGATTATAGGCTTCGATACCGAAACACGACCTTCGTTCAAGGCTGGAGTTACCAACAAGGTTGCCCTGCTGCAACTCTCGACACGCAAGCGATGCTACTTGATTCGCCTATGTCGCACAAAATTACACAACTCTCTACTCAAGATTTTGAGCAACCCTAATATCATCAAAATCGGAGCAGATGTGGCTGGCGACATACGCTCACTACACGTTCTGCGCCACTTCAACGAGCGAGGGTTTGTGGATTTGCAACAGATAGCCTGCAGATGGGGTATCGAGGAGAAGAGTTTACGCAAATTATCGGCCATCGTTTTAGGCCAACGTGTTTCAAAAGCACAACGCTTGAGCAATTGGGAGGCAGGAAAACTTACTCCGCAACAACAGATGTATGCAGCGACAGATGCTTGGGTATGCATAAAGATATATGACAAGTTGATGGCTACGGTGCCCATTGTACAAACCCCGATTGTTGAAGTTCCGACCACTCAACCAAAGCCACAAGTAAAGGTAGCGACAACAGAGAAGGTCAGAAATGAGGTTGCAAAGGGTGAAGACAAGACAGCAAAGCCCAAACGCAGATTTAGACCAAGAAGAAAAGAGAAACATAGTACTAGTAATAAATTATGATAAAGACACAGATATATCTCCGTCGAGGTAAGGAGGAGTCGTTGATGCGTCGCCACCCCTGGATTTTTTCGGGAGCCATCGAGCGTATAAAGAGTAGCGAAGAGGAGATTAAGGAGGGTGAGATAGTCGATGTATTTACCAAACAAGGTGAGTTCATTGCTCGCGGTCACTACCAAATTGGCTCAATCGCCGTCAGAGTTTTAACCTTCGAGCAGGAGAATATTAACCAGCAATGGTGGGATAAGAAAATCGCGGTAGCATACGATGTGCGTCGCACATTGAATCTTACAGACAACGAGCAGACAACCTGCTATCGTTTGATTCACGGCGAGGGAGACTCATTGCCTGGATTGGTCGTTGATATATACGACAAGACTGCCGTTGTACAGTGTCACTCGGTGGGTATGTATCTCTCTCGTATGGCTATTGCCGAGGCTCTACGCAACACTTACGGAGATAAATTGACCGCTATATATGACAAGAGTTCGCAGACCGTTCCATTCAAGGCTGGCCTTAATGCCGTAGATGGTTACATCTGGGGGCACTCGGAGCAAAAATCGCACGTCGTATTGGAAAATGGTCAAAAATTCCTTGTAAATTGGGAGGAGGGCCAAAAGACTGGATTCTTCCTTGACCAGCGTTACAACCGCGAATTGGTGAAGCATTATTCAAAAGGTCGCACCGTACTCAACACGTTCTGTTATACTGGAGGATTTTCGGTATATGCCGCAGCAGGTGGCGCTGTTGAGGTCTGTTCGGTAGATGCTTCAGAGCGAGCCGTGAAGTTGGCAGACGAGAATATGCGCCTCAACTTTGGAGACACGATTCCTCACGAGGCCGTAGCAGCAGATGCAGTAGAGTACATCAAGCAGATTGGCAACAAATACGATTTGATTATTCTCGACCCGCCCGCATTTGCCAAGCACCACAAGGTGTTGGGTAACGCAATGCAAGGATATAAGCGAATCAATGCACGAGCCTTGTCGCAGATTAAGAGCGGAGGAATACTCTTTACATTCTCTTGTTCGCAGGCTGTAAGCAAAGAGTTGTTCCGCACGACGGTATTTTCGGCAGCAGCCATCGCTGGTCGCAAGGTACGCATCCTACATCAACTCACACAACCTGCCGACCACCCTATCAACATCTATCACCCCGAAGGTGAATATTTGAAGGGATTGGTATTATATGTAGAGTAAGTGGGGGTATAAATCCGACAACAAAATATAGGCTATCTGCAACATTGTGCGATAGCCTATATTATTTTATACATATAAAGGTAATGATGCCGAAACAAAAGCCCCGAATCCGTTACAAGATTCGGGGCTTTACGTATATGGATATTAATCAAATTAATACTCCAACTTTGCCAAACGCTGGTAAGAGTTGTAACGCCACTTTGCATTCTCCTCTGCAGCCTGGAACAACTCCTCGGCCTCAGCAGGGAATGACTTCTGGAGCGAAGTATAACGTACCTCCTTCATCAAGAAGTCG
>JAFYRX010000037.1 GCA_017546725.1 Alistipes sp.
GTATTCGAGGTAAAATCGACTAATGGTGATACTCACCTCGGTGGTGATGACTTCGACCACGTTCTTATCGACTATATGGCCGAGGCATTCAAGGCTGAGCACGGTATCGACCTTCGTCACGACGCAATGGCTTTGCAGCGCTTGAAGGAGGCTGCTGAGAAGGCAAAGATTGAGCTCTCATCATCTACAACAACTGAGATCAACTTGCCTTACATCATGCCAGTAAACGGCATCCCACAGCACCTTGTAATGCCACTCACACGTGCTAAGTTCGAGCAGCTCAGCGACCACCTTATCCAGAAGACTATCGAGCCTTGTAAGATTGCTTTGCGTGATGCAGGTCTCTCTGCAAGCGATATCGACGAGGTTATCCTCGTGGGTGGTTCTACTCGTATCCCCGCTATTCAGGCTATCGTAGAGTCATTCTTCGGTAAGGCTCCCAACAAGTCTGTAAACCCCGATGAGGTTGTGGCTATCGGTGCTGCTATCCAGGGTGGTGTATTGACAGGTGAGGTTAAGGATGTGCTTTTGTTGGACGTTACTCCTTTGTCACTCGGTATCGAGACTTTGGGTGGTGTGTTTACAAAACTCATCGAGGCTAATACTACTATTCCTACTCGCAAGAGCGAGGTATTCTCTACTGCAGCCGACAATCAGCCTTCTGTAGAGATTAACGTATGCCAGGGTGAGCGTCCTATGGCTCGCGACAATAAGTCTATCGGTCGTTTCCACTTGGATGGTATACCCGCTGCACCGCGTGGTGTCCCCCAGATTGAGGTTACATTCGATATCGATGCTAACGGTATCTTGAACGTGTCTGCTAAGGATAAGGGTACAGGCAAGGAGCAGAAGATTCGCATCGAGGCATCATCTGGTTTGACAGAGCAGGAGATTCAGCGTATGCGTGACGAGGCTAAGGCTAACGAGGAGAAGGATAAGGCTGAGAAGGAGCGCGTTGACAAGGTTAATGCAGCCGACTCAAACATCTTCGCTACAGAGAAGCAACTCAAGGAGTATGGCGACAAGATTCCTGCTGACAAGAAGTCTGCTATCGAGGGTGCATTGGCAAAGTTGAAGGAGGCTCACAAGAATCAGGATGTGGCCGCTATCGATGCTGCTATCACAGAACTCAACAACTCTTGGCAGGCAGCATCACAGGATTTGTATGCAGCACAGCAGGCGCAGCAGCAGGCACAGGGTGGTGCACAGCAGGGTGCAGCATCTGATGCAGGCGCACAGGGTGGCGCTCAGCAGCCTGAGGATGTAGAGTTCGAGGAGGTTAAGTAATTTTTCTGAATAGAACTATTCTTGAAAATAATATCGCTTTGTGCGATATCCGATAAGAGGTGGTTATTCCAATGGGATGACCACTTTTTTGTTGTACAAATCGCTATGAAAGTTTGCTTGTCTAACTATAATTTGTTAGTTTTGTATAATTGCTAACCCAATTTTGATAATTATGAAGAGATTGACAATTAAGACTCTATGCTGTGCGGCTCTCTTTGCGATGTGCGCAACTTCGCTCTCTGCACAGCAAAATCCCCGACTTATAGTTCGTGCCGACGATATGGGCTCATTCCGTGCTGCAAACATAGCCTGCTTGGATGGTTATAAGAATGGCATTGAGACCAGTATCGAAGTGATGGTCGTGACGGCTTGGTTTCCCGAGGCAGCCCGTTTGTTGCGCGAGAATCCTGGTGTCGATGTCGGTTTGCATCTAACATTTACGAGCGAGTGGGATAACGTGAAGTGGCGTCCGCTTACTCATTGTCCATCGTTGACAGATGCTAATGGATATTTCTTGCCTATGATGGGGCCCAATAAGGCTTATCCTGGTTTGTCAATCCGTGAGAGTAAGTGGAATATTGCAGAGATTGAGCGTGAGGCGCGTGCGCAGATAGAGATGGCGCTTAGGAATATACCCCAAGTAAGCCATATCTCGGGCCATATGGGTGCATTGAGTTTTGCTCCCGAGGTTGAGCAGTTGATGCAACGTTTGGCTGAAGAGTATAACCTCCCGCTTGTTGACCATCGTGGCGCACGAGAGAAGTATGGCCTAAATGGTGTGTCGTATGCAGGACCCAAGAAAACATCTGCAGAGAAGGAGGAGAGTTTTATCAAGATGTTGCGCTCGTTGGAGGCTGGCAAGAACTATCTTTTCCTCGACCATCCCGCACTCGATAACGAAGAGATGCAGACCGTAAGCCATATTGGCTATGAGGATGTTGCCCTTGACCGTCAAGGCGTGACCGATATGTTTACAAGTGAGCGGGTAAAGCAGACAATCAAGGAGTGTAATATAGAACTTATCAGTTATAATGACTTGATAAAATCTCTGCCTCGTGCCGCTGCAAGTGAGAAGTTGGATAAGGCTTTCGATAAATATCTGGAGGCTATAGAGGCTGAGAAACAGGATATTCATAGCATTATGATTTTGAAGGATGGTCAGGTTGTGAAAGAGAAGTGGATGAGTGAGGGCGCTCCTAATAAACCTCACATTCTGAACTCTGTAAGTAAGACTTTTACAGCATCGGCTGTTGGATTTGCTGTGGCAGAGGGTAAGTTGAACGTAACCGATAAGGTCATATCGTTCTTCCCCGATAAATTGCCAGCCGAAGTGAGCGAAAATCTTAAGAAATTGGAGATTCGTCATTTGCTGACGATGACTTCGGGCCACGACGTAGAGCCAAATCGTCGTAAGATTGCCGAAGGTCAGGATTGGGTAGAGTATTTCCTTGCTGCACCGTTTGTTCACGAGCCAGGAACATTCTATGTCTATAATAGTATGGCAACTTATGTCTTGTCGGCTATCGTTCAGAAGGTTACGGGTGAGAAAGTGATTGATTACCTCTATCCCCGTCTGTTCCGTCCGATGGGCATTGTCGGTGCAACGTGGGATGAAAGTCCGCAAGGAATCAATACGGGTGGCTGGGGCCTTTATCTCAAGACTGAAGATTTGGCCAAGATGGGCCAATTGTTCTTGCAGAGGGGAGAGTGGAATGGCCGCCAGATTCTTCCCGCGGAGTGGATTGAGACTGCATCTTCGGCTCAAGTGGAGTCATTGCCAGCGGGTGTTCGTCGCGAAAATCTCAAGGTAAAGGCGAAGAATAGCGATTGGTTGCAGGGATATGGCTATCAGATGTGGCGTTGCCGCCATAATGCCTACCGTGCCGATGGTGCTGCGGGCCAATATATCATCGTTATGCCCGACCAAAATGCGGTTGTCGCTATCACTGCCAATTTGGGTGATATGCAGGCAGAAATCAATCTCGTTTGGAAGTATCTGCTGCCTGCTCTTAAGTAGTATTTGTGAGGTATTTACCCTCAAAGTGTAGAATAAAACGGGTGTGTGAATCTCAAAAAATGGATTCTTGACGCCCGAAATGCAAAATATTAGGCAAAAAGTCTGAAAATCGGTATTTAAGATTCGGTTTTTGGACTTTTTTTATTATCTTTGCAAACTAAATTTCGGGCCTACTCAACGAGTAAGGAGAAATTGCGTGAGGAGTAAGACGAAATAACGTAGAAATAAATAATACAAACAAAAATTTTAAACAAAATGCAAAGTAAAGGCGCAGTTAAATTATTCACAATCCTATTAGTGATTGGATGTATTTATCAGCTCTCGTTCTCGTTCATTACACGAGGCGTAGAGAAGAAGGCTGCGGCGTATGCCGCTGCTTACGATGAGTCAGAGCAGTCTGTACGCGAGGCTTACTATCTGGATTCAGTTCAGAATCAGCCCGTATTCAGTCTCCTCGGTCTCAAGGATTTTACCTATAAGGAGTGCAAGGAGAAGGAGGTAAACCTCGGTCTTGACCTTAAGGGTGGTATGAACGTAATGCTCGAAATCGAGGTACAGGATTTGGTTAAGTCATTGGCTGGTGAGAGCCAGAACGACCCCGCTTTTGTTGCTGCTATCGAGAAGGCTAACGAGGCTTTGAAGGCAGGAACAGATGACTATATCGGTGAGTTCGCTAAGGCTTATGCCGAGACTTCAAATGGTGGCTCTTTGGCTACTATCTTCGTAAGCCCCGACCGTCAGGATATTACTCCTAACAGCACTAACGATGAGGTTTTGAAGGTACTCCGCGACGAGACAGATGCTGCTATCGCTGCTTCATTCAACATCTTGCGTAGCCGTATCGACCACTTCGGTGTAACTCAGCCCAATATCCAGCGTTTGCCTAACTCTAACCGCATCTTGGTTGAGTTGCCTGGTGTTAAGGAGCCCGAGCGTGTTCGTAAACTCTTGCAGGGTTCTGCATCTTTGGAGTTCTGGGTAACTTATACAACCGATGAGGTGTTGCCTATTTTGGCTGAGGCTGATGCTCTTATCAAGCAGAGCACAGAGACTCCCGCTGAGGAGCAGGCTGCAGAGGCTACAACAGAGGCTGCTTCAGATTTGGTTTCAGAGGTTGCTAACGCTACAACTACAGAGGAGGCCGTTGAGGGTGCATCTCGTTTCTCTCGTGAGCAGAATCCTTTGTTCGCTTTGTTAGACCCCTCATATTCAGGTGGTGCTATCGTAGGTGCTGCTGCCGCTGCTGATATGACTGCAATCAACGAGTATCTTGCTCGTCCCGAGATTCAGAACTTGTTCCCTGCTGACCTTAAGTTTATGTGGGGTATCAAGGGTGAGGAAGTATTCGGTGGCCGTTTCGCTCTTTATGCGTTGCGTTCAGTTGACGGTAAGCCCGCAATGGATGACTCGGCTGTTTCTACAGCACAGTCTCAGTACTCTGACCGTAGCGCCAATGCTGAGGTTAACTTGATTATGAACTCTAACGGTGCTTCACAGTGGGCTCAACTTACAGGCCAGAACATCGGTAAGCCTATCGCAATTGTTTTGGATGGCTATGTATACTCTGCTCCCAACGTAATCAATAAGATTGAGGGTGGTAGTTCACGCATCACTGGTAACTTCACTATCCAGGAGGCTGATGACTTGGCTAACGTATTGAAGTCAGGTAAGGTTCCTGCTCCCGCGCGTATTATTCAGGATACAGTAGTAGGTCCGTCACTCGGTGCTGAGTCTATCAACGCAGGTATGTTCTCATTCGTATTGGCCTTCATCTTGGTGTTGCTCTATATGGGCTTGTTCTACAAGACTGCAGGTTGGATGGCCGATGTGGCTCTTATCCTTAACATCTTCTTGTTGATGGGTGTATTGGTATCATTTGGTGCCGTTCTTACATTGCCTGGTATCGCAGGTATCGTATTGACAATGGGTATGGCTGTGGATGCTAACGTTATCATCTACGAGCGTATTAAGGAGGAGTTGCGTGCAGGTAAGGGCTTGTCTTTGGCTATCAAGGATGGTTTCTCTAACGCATATTCTGCTATCATCGACGGTCAGTTGACAACAATCATCACTGGTGTAGTGTTGTTCATCTTCGGTAACGGTCCTGTTCAGGGTTTTGCAACAACTCTTATCATCGGTATCTTGACATCACTCTTCTGTGCTATCTTCATCACTCGTATGTTGCTCGAGTGGGTTGAGGCTAAGTGGGGTAAGGTTGCTTTCTCTCGCTCTTGGTCAGAGAATTGGTTGTCAAATGTTAAGTTCGACTTTATCGGTAAGCGTAAGGCTTCTTACATTATCTCAGGTTCAATGGTAGTATTGTCTATCATTTCACTTGCAACATTGGGCCTTAATACAGGTGTTGATTTCACTGGTGGTCGTACCTATGTAGTACGTTTCGACCAGAACGTATCAGCTGAGGATGTACGTGTTGCTTTGGATAAGGCTTTGGTTAGTGACGATGCTACTAAGTCATCAGTTGAGGTTAAGCAATATGGTGCCGAGAACCAGATGCGTATCATTACTCAGTATAAGTATGACGATACATCTGAGGAGACTACAGCCGAGGTAGATGCACTTATCTATGAGGCATTGAAGGGCTTCTATACATATCCTATTACATTGGATGGTTTCGTTTCAACACAGGAGGATGTTAACGGTATCATCTCTTCTGAGAAGATTGGTCCCGCTATCGCTAAGGATATGATTTTCGGTGCGTTGTATGCAGTGTTGTTCTCTCTTATCGCAATCGGTCTTTACATCACAGTTCGATTCAAGCGTTGGGAGTGGGCTACAGGTGCAACATTGGCACTTACTCACAATGCATTCCTCGTGATTGGTATCTTCTCAATGTTGTATCACGTTATGCCGTTCAACTTGGAGGTTAACCAGGCTTTCATCGCAGCTATCTTGACTATCATTGGTTACTCAATCAACGATACAGTGGTTATCTTCGACCGTATCCGTGAGTTCTTGGCTCTCTATCCCAAGCGTGCTATCGGTGATAATATCAACCAGGCGATTGCCTCTACATTGTCTCGTACAATGAACACCTCTGTTACAACTCTTGTAACATTGCTTGCAATGTTTATCTTGGGTGGTGAGACATTGCGTGGTTTCATCTTCGCATTGTTGCTTGGTGTGATTATTGGTACTTATTCATCTGTATTTGTTGCAACGCCTATCGCTTACGATATCTTGCGTCGTACAGATAAGAAGACAAAATAGTCAAAACTGACTAATATTTGAAAAATAGGTTGCCGCAATTATAGCGAGCAACCTATTTTTTTTATAACTTTGCGGTACTATGAAAAAACTAATTAATAGACTCAGTGTCGTATGGCGATGGATTCGTGGAACGGTATCTCCCGTTTTCATTGCATTGTTTTGTGCCTCATTTATTTTGTGGTATATCATCAAGTTGGGTAATGTCTATACCACCAACTACGATTTGCGTCTGAATATCGATGGCGAGGAGTTGCGTGTACCGTGTGTTGTCGAGGGTGTCGGCACCAACTTGTTGGGTTATAAAATCTATCAGCATAAGGCGCTGAAGTTCGCTTTGTCGGATTTGAAATATGTCGTCGAACAGAAGGTTGATGAGCAGACAGGCGAGGTTTTAGGTCGCTACTGCGTTATCGATAATCAATCTCTGCAGAATGCCATTACGTTGCGTTTCAGCGATATTAAGGTCCTCTCTGTGGGTGATATTCCGCAGATTGCGCTCCCTGCGACGGCAGACTCTGCACAGGTTAATAAATAATCTATTCTATATAAATATAATGTATAAGGTTGGTATTACCGGTGGTATTGGTAGTGGCAAGAGTTCTGTATGTTCGCTCCTTGCTGCTTATGGAGTTCCAGTGTATGATTCCGATGCCGAGGCAAAACGCCTGATGGAGCAGAGTGTGGATTTACGCGAAGCGCTGTGTGAGGCCTTTGGTGAGGAGTGCTATTCGGTGCAGGGGCTTAATCGAGCATATCTCGCCTCTAAGGTCTTTGGCGATGCCGAGCAGTTGCAGCGACTCAATTCTATAGTTCACCCTGCGGTGCGAGCCGATTTTGCCGCGTGGGCCGAAAGTCAGCGTGCGCCCTATGTGGTGCTTGAAAGTGCCATATTGTTTGAGTCGGGATTTAACAACGAAGTGGATACTACGCTCGCTGTTTTGGCTCCGTTGGAGGAACGTATTCGCCGCACTATGGAGCGCGACAATGCCGATAGAGAGTCCGTAATGCGCCGCATCGGCCATCAATTAAGTGATGATGAATTACATCGCCTATCCAATAACTCGATTGTAAATATCCGACGTGATTACCTCGAGAGCGACGTCGAACAACTCCATAAGAAGTTACTCTATGAGGCAAATCGATAAGATTCTTTCTGCCACCGAGCCGCAGGTGATGGCTATCGTAAATGTCACCGATGACTCGTTCTATGGAGCAAGCCGCAATTATTCGAGCGAAGACATTGAGAGGCGTGTACGCTGTGCTGTTGAGGATGGTGTATCGTTGTTCGATATCGGGGGGTATTCGTCTCGCCCAAATGCTACGCACATCTCTCTCGAAGAGGAGTGGCAGCGCGTGGAGTCGGGCCTAAGAAATGTGCGCCAGGTAACCTCGGATGCCCTTCTTTCTGTCGATACATTCCGTTCCGAGATTGTACGACGAGCGGTTGAAAACTTTGGTGATATAATTGTTAATGATATTTCCGCTGGCGAGCAGGATGCATTGATGGTTGATGTTGTATCGCATTATGACCTTCCTTACATAGCAATGCATATGCGTGGTACGCCGCAAACGATGCAGTCGCTTACATCGTACGAAAATGATATCATAACCGAAGTATGCGACTATTTTTCTGCCAAGTGTGAGGAACTGAATTTGCGTGGTGTGAAAAAGATTATTCTCGATGCTGGTTTTGGCTTTGCTAAGACTCTGGAGCAGAATTATGAGTTGCTTGCGGGGCTAAATCGCATTTGTGCTATGGGTTATCCTGTTTTGGCAGGATTGTCACGAAAATCTATGATTTATCGAGTCTTGGAAACCACTCCAGAAGAATCTCTGGCTGGTACAACGGCTCTGCATTGGGAGGCATTACGACAAGGCGCAACCATTTTGCGGGTACACGATACTCGAGAGGCAAGTGACGTCATAAAACTCTTCAAAAAATATACATCAGTACTATAAAACAAAACAACACCGCCAAAGTGCGGTGTTGTCCTTTTATGTATGTCTATCGGCTACTCCGACATTCCTATCGTACCATCATTGGTCAATGTCTCTGCCGAAACCTTCATCCTCTTACAACTTGCGTTGTTGTAGAATTCGATTACAGCCTTACCGTTTTCATCGGTCTCGACTGCGGGATTCCAATAAAGCGTACGTCTGTAATCTACGTCCTTGGGCAATTTTGTATAGTCGGGGTGATAGAATTCCGTAGGCTTGCTGTAACCCTCAATCCAAGTCTTTCTTACACCACGTGCAGGCTCTACAGGTATCTTTCCTTCGGGATAGGTCTCTATGAATACTACACACGAATAACGCGAAATGGCCTCAGATTGTGTCATCTTGTTTCTGTCGGCATATTCTGATATTGCACCTAAATCCTCACTGATGTATATCGATTTGATGGCAGCCAAATTGACCTGGTCATCACCTGCAACGCTTCCCCATTGACGCTCATAGTTGAGAATCATCAGCGGCTCACGTCCTTTATATGTGATATTCCACTGCTGCACACTTACCGTCTCTGTAGTGGCCATCATACTTGCGCTGTATGCACCAGAATTGCTAGCATCTTTCTGTGATACCTCCGCTATGTCGCCTGTGCCAGTTCCTCCTCTTACGGTTCCGACACTTGCACGAGTGATGATGAAGTTTTCATCCATCTGAGCCAACAATTCTCTGACGTCCTCTACCTGCTCTCCATCATCGCGGATGTTGTCAATCTCCGAGGGAATGTCGTAGAATGCTATAGCCTCTGATTTCGCCTTATAAATCTCTTGTTGATGCGTACGCTTGCCCTTGACAACAACCTCATCAATGTTGTGAGTCTTCTCGGACATCTTCTTTTCGCTGTCGCCCAATGTGTCAAGAACGAATGTAGGCATCTGGTCCGTTGTGAGAGTTGAGTCTATTGCGTAATTGCGATTTATACTCTTCTCATCATCGGCCAATATAACCTGCATCTCTCCTATAGAATATGCTCTGGGTTTGGGCTGGAAATTGCGGTCGAGTGTGATTCGGCTCCACTTCTTGCGGTTTTTATCGTTCGTTACTGCCAATGTCAAGTGCCATTTTCCCTGCATATTGCCGACAAAAGCAAATCTGCCCAAACTATCTACGTCAAGGATGCCAAAGTGTGAAACATCCTTCACCTTCTCTGTTGCAGTTGTGTCGGCATCATCGCCTTTGTTCTTATCCTTGTCGTCGCCCTTCTCCTTTGAGGTCGAAGAGTTTGTGCCCAACGCCGCCATAGCCGACGATTGTCCTACGGGGCCGCCTCCACGTCCTCTAAATCCGCCGGGGCCTCCACGAAAACCTCCCATATTACCTCTATTCTGTGCCAAATTCATCATCGTGGACATTGCTTGGCTTGCCTTGTTAGCCTGCTCCTCAATGGCCTGCTCACTATCCTCTTCGTTACCACGCAGAGAGAGCAATGAAGAGAGTTGAATATTGGTCATCGGCTTGTCTGTTCCATAGTGCAAAATCTGTCCGTGTACCTCGATTCCCTGCTCTGGCATATATTTCAGGTCAAAGGCCTCCTTGCCTGACCACCAATCCCAATTATATCTCCTCCAACCCTGTACCATCAAAAGGTTGTCCAATGCTACGTGGTGCTCCTCATCATCAGCCTCAAAGTAGTAGAACGGATTATGTACATAACCCTTAATCTCTGACATCAGCAATAAATCTACCAACATCGAAGAACGTGCCTCTACCTCATTTTTGTTATCGCGTACCGATACCGAAATGGGTGATAACATCGGGCGTCCTGCATAATCGTTTGTCGAGAGTGTGAGTTTTACCTTGTCAAATGGTTCGTAACTATCCTTGTCGCTCTCTACACTGATAGTACCTCGTTTGCCCTTGTTGGCAAAGAACAGACGGTCTGCTACGATATTACCTTCGGGGTCAGTCAATACGATTCTGGCCACACCTGCAGGCAGACGGCGCTTGCTGAATGTAAATGTGAATGAATCCTCCTCCGAGAAATCCATTAGGCTGAAATTGAATAGTTTGCCGCCGCTCATTACTGCAGCACCCATCAAATCTGCCGCAAGATTTTCGCTTTTTGTGATTACGACCTTTACACTATCTCGCATAGATATGTTGTCGACTCTCATCACTGCTCCCTGCTCTTGAGCCTTCGGAAGGTCGAACTTATAACTCTTGCCTTGATACTCAACTTCGGCCTTGTCACCCTCCGTCGGAGTATATTCAAATACTCCACGACCTTCGTGTTGTGTCGTAAATTCCCCTTTTGTCTCTCCTGCCTTGCTTACGATTCGGCCTGTGACCTCAAGTGGTGCGCCACCTTTGTCTGTGGCCTCAAATGCTACTTGCGAGGCAACACCCGTAACTAAATTACCACCTTCGGGGAAGAATTTTAGTGTTACGTTATCTGTACGCTCTTCCCATTCGCGTTTTACTACGTAGCGGCTGTTTTTTGTGCGCATACGCAACATCTTCTTCTCCTCGAAGTTTCCCTCCTTCTCGGGTTTGTCAAAGACGGGTATTATGCGTGAAAAAATTACATCCTCGCCAAAGTTGGTCATATACTTTGTATATGCTCTAATCTCAAAGAATCCAGAGTGGAAGGGTAGGTGATTAAGAGCAAAATCACCATTGCAACGTCCGTTAACGATGGGTAATGTAGCCTTGTTTACTACCGTACCACCAGCGTTCAGCAACTCTACATAAAGCGTGCGGCTCAGTGCCGTCGGTTTGTTGTCTGCCGTTACGACGTATGCCTGAAACCAAATCTTGTCGCCCTGATAATAACTCGTATTATCCAAGTGCAGATACACCTTCTCTTGTGGCAAAGCCTTACCAAAGTTGTTTAATGCGGCAGCGTAGTTCATTAATTTCTGTGCAGTAGAGTCTATTGCCTCTTGTGTCTCCTGGGCTGATGCATTCGTATATGATAGGACAAATGCAAGAGAAGCAAATATTGTAAATAATCGTTTCATAATCATAGTAAAATTCAAACACATATTTACAAATATACTAAACAAAATTCCAACTTCTTCTTTGATGGGTGCGATTCGACGAAAAAAGCAGGTGAAACGCCGTTTCACCTGCTTTTTTTATGATAATATGGTTCAATAGTGGTTATTTTCCCCACAAGTTGCGCGGGTAAACACCAGCCTCAATCAACTCCTCGATTTTGGCAACCAATTGCGGTTTGTCAGCCTGATAAGTTACGCCAAACCAGTTAGCAGTAGTGCTCAAAACCTTCAACTTTGATGTGCCCTCGCCAACGAGCTTGTTTACCATCAACGGAATGAAGAACTCGGCCTTCAGGTTTGTCTGTACCTCGGGGCTGCTCAAGAATCCCTTGAAGTACTCCTCTGAGTGAGCGAAGTAATCAGGTGTGAAACCGAACAAGTTCATCGAAACGGGAGTCTCCTCCTCCAATGCCTCGTCCTCGCCCAAGTCGTGGAACACGATTGTGCCCTCTGCATTACGCTCAATCTTTGTACGCTCAACGATAGATGTCAAGAATCCCTCCTCGTTGATGCCGCATACACCACGTGATACAGTACCATTCTCCGACAAAGTCTTGTTTACGGCATATCCTACCATACAGTAGTGGTTGCTCTCCTCGCCCAACTTGCTCAAATACTCACCGATAACCTTGTAAGCATCAGCGCCATAGAAGTCGTCAGCGTTAATTACAGCGAATGGCTCATTGATAGCCTTTGCTGCCATCAACAACGCGTGGTTAGTGCCCCAGGGCTTCTCACGACCTTCGGGAACAGAGAATCCCTCGGGAAGGTAATCCAACTCCTGATATACAAATTCTACCTCAATCTTGCCGCCGAAACGCTCCTTGTTGAAGATTGCAGTAAATGCATCAGCGAAAGAGTGGCGGATAACGAATACCACCTTGCCAAATCCTGCGCGTATAGCGTCATAAATCGAATAATCGATGATAGCCTCGTTGTTGGGGCCAACTCCATCCATCTGCTTAAGCGCGCCGTAGCGTGAGCCCATACCGGCCGCCAATACGAGTAATGTAGGTTTTACCATAATTTTTCGTTTGATTAGTTCTTTTGTATTTTGTTAATTAGTGCAAAGTTAGTAATATTTCAAAATCTCAAATTCAAAATCTCAAATTATTTTCATCTTTTTGCCAAATAATACATTAAATAATATTTTCGTGTCAAAAAAATGTTCGAATCACAATAGGTTTACCCATTTTTCCGTATCTTTGTAAGGTTATAGACAAATGTTAAGATGAAAAAGTTATTAAAGGGTATAAAGGGTCTTTTCCGCAAAAAGCGTTTTTCGATGAGTGACCCTATTCTTCAGCAGGAGGATTGGAGTGTACATATCTCGGCGGCGGGGTTGCTTGCCTCTCTTGCCGCATTCTGTCTATTCCTATTGTTGCTTGCTATCCTTTTTGTAGCGTATACCCCTGTGCTGGATATTTTCCCGGGCTATCGTACTTCGGCCGAGCGTACTCACGATGAATTGGTACAGAGTGTTATGCGTATCGACTCATTGGAGCGTCGAATGAACGAGATGCTCACCTATAACGAAAATATTGCTATGATTATGGAGGGCCGTACTCCCGTTGTGCGTACTCCATTGTCTGAAAACGATACCGTCAAGTTAGATAAGACTCTAATCCCGCCTTCAGAGTTTGACTCTTTGTTGCGAGCCCAGATGGAGGGCGATGGCGATTATTCGCTGGCTCGTACACTCCAGAATCGTGCGCAGGGTGATGGTCGTCTTATCTTTGCCTCTCCCGTTGAGGGTATCATTACACGCCACTTCTCGCGTGATGATAACTACCTGGGTGTCGGCATACAATCATCTCCCAATGCTCCCGTAACGAGTATCGACGATGGTACTATTCTCGACGTTGTGACGGGTGTAGAGTCGGGAACGGTAGTCGCAGTTCAGCATTTTAACGGATTTGTCTCAATATATCGCAATCTCGCGCAGGTACTTGTCACAAAGGGCCAATCGGTCAAGAGCCGTCAGGTGTTGGGTTACAACGCAATGCCCGAGGTAGGCGATAAGACCAATCCTCTGTTTGAGTTGGAAATTTGGAACGAGGGCAAACCCGTTGACCCCGAAATATATATTGTTTTTTAGAAAAGAATTTTTTAGAAACCCGCAATGAAGCAACGTCTATCTATACTTGGCTCGACTGGCTCTATAGGAGTCCAGACATTGGATATCGTGGACGAGAATCCTGAACTTTTTGAAGTAAACTCACTGGTTGCAGGTACTAATTGGCAACTTCTGGCCGAGCAGGCCATCAAGTTTGATGTCGATTGTGTAGTAATCGCCGACACAACTAAATATGAGGCCTTGCGAGATGCATTGGCTGCATATCCCATCAAGGTATATACAGGCAGTGATGCCATCTGTCAGGTAGTACGCAGTGGCGAGGTCGATGTGGTGGTAAATGCCCTTGTCGGTTATGCTGGTTTGCATCCTACCATAGCGGCTATTGAGGCGGGCAAGAAGATTGCTTTGGCCAATAAGGAGACTTTGGTAGTAGGTGGAGATTTGGTTATGCGCCTTGCAGCAGAGCATAAAGTACCAATCCTTCCGATTGATTCCGAGCATTCGGCTATATTCCAGTGTTTGACAGGCGAGAGGTCTCCTATTCGCCGATTGATAGTGACTTGTAGTGGTGGCGCGTTGCGTGATGTGCCAAAAGAGCAGTTGAAGGATGTTACCCCCGAAAGAGCGTTGAAACATCCGCAGTGGTCAATGGGCGCAAAGATTACGATTGATTCGGCTACGCTTGTAAATAAGGGTTTTGAGGTTATTGAGGCGCATTGGTTGTTTGGTATTGATGCTGACCGTATCTCGGTTTTGATTCACCCGCAGTCGATAGTACACTCTATGGTTGAGTTCGAGGATGGAGCCATCAAGGCGCAGTTGGGTACTCCCGATATGCATATGCCCATAAGTTATGCATTGATGTTCCCATATCGTGCATCACGCCCTAATGAGCGTTTCGATTTCTTGGCTAATCCCACTCTGACATTTGCCGAGCCTGACCGCGATAAATATCCTGCCCTTGATATCGCTTACGATTGTATGCGTCGAGGTGGTACGGCGGCTTGTGTAATGAATGGTGCTAATGAGGTTGCTGTTGCTACGTTCCTGGCTGGCAAGTGTCGTTTTACGGATATTACTGCCGCCATTGAGTATGCTCTTGAGCGTGCTGCTTTTGTTGAGCATCCAACGCTTGAGGATTACGAGGCTTCTAATGAGGAGTCACGTCGTTTGGCAGAGGAGTATCTTTGTCGATGCAAATAGTAATTAACTGTATATCTAAATAATAGATTAAGAAAATTAAATAATAATGGAAATACTAATTAAGGTTGTTCAGTTTTTTATGAGTCTGTCGCTCTTGGTTGCAATCCACGAGTTCGGACACTATATTGCGGCACGTATCTTTAAGATTCGTGTCGAAAAATTCTATATCTTCTTTGACCCCTGGTTCTCGCTCTTTAAGTGGAAGAGAGGAGAGACCGAATATGGCGTCGGTTGGTTGCCGTTGGGTGGCTATGTCAAGATTGCTGGTATGATTGACGAGAGTATGGACTTGGAGCAGATGCAGGCCCCTGTCCAGCCCTGGGAGTTCCGTGCAAAACCTGCTTGGCAACGCTTTATCGTTATGATTGCAGGTGTTACGATGAACGTACTATTGGCAATCGTAATTTACTCGGGTATTCGCTACGTTAGTGGTGAGTCATATATGGCTAACGATGACGTTAAGTGGGGTTATGTCTTTAACGACACAGCCAAAGCAATGGGCTTCCAGGATGGAGATAAGGTTGTAAGCATCGATGGCAATAAGATTGACGATGTAAATGAGATTCGCGCACAACTCCTTTTGACTAAGGATGCACGTACGGTTGTCGTAAATCGTGCAGGCAAGCAGGTGGAGTTTACAATCCCCTTCGAAAGTCTTTTAGAGATGCGCCGTAACCGCCAGTATGAGGATTTATATTCATTCCGAGTGCCGTTTATCGTAGATTCTCTGGCTTTGGAATCAGCACAGGCGGCAGGTTTGCAGGTCGGAGATGAAGTTATTGCTTGCAATGGCGAGGAGGTGGATGTTCCCACGATGACCGATATGTTGCACAACAGATATAAGGGCGACACCGTTACCTTGTCAGTCCTGCGTGCAGGCGTTACATCAGAGTTGCGTGTGCCTGTAAATTCTGAGGGTATGATTGGTGTAGTGCTTAAGAATGATATGTTCCAGCCTCGTACCAAGACCTTCACTCTCTGGCAGTCTATCCCTGCAGGTGCTAAGATGGCAGGAGAGACTATCGCCGATTATTGGCAGCAACTCAAACTTATATTCCAGCCCAAAACTAAGATGTACGAGGAGTTGGGTGGTTTTATTGCTATCGGCAATATCTTCCCATCGGAGTGGAACTGGTTGCGTTTCTGGACTATGACCGCCTTTTTGTCGGTTATGCTTGCAGTGCTTAACATCCTGCCTATTCCAGGTTTGGACGGTGGTCACGCATTGTTTACTCTGTGGGAGATGGTCACTGGCCGTAAGGCGAGCGACAAGTTCCTGGAGATTATGCAGTATATAGGTTTTGCGCTGTTGTTAGCGTTGGTTATATATTCTAACGGTAACGACATCTACCGCTTATTTACAAAATAATTGCGCCTTATGGCAAAGGTTAAGAAGGCATATTTTTGCCGCGAGTGTGGTTACGAGGCTCCCAAATGGATGGGCCGTTGCCCTTCGTGTGGCGAGTGGAATACTTTTGCGGAGGAGATTATCTCGAAACCCGCGACGGCATCTGCTGCAGTTGTGGCCGCTGCACCTCAAACACCACCGCAACGCGTTAGCGAGATTCAGCGTGCTACACACCAAAGACTCAATCTTTGCAATAGCGAAGTGAATCGTGTATTGGGCGGAGGCCTTGTCCCGGGTTCGTTGGTGTTGTTGGGCGGAGAGCCAGGTATCGGTAAATCGACGTTGAGCCTTCAATTAGCCTTGACGGCCCACTCTTTGCGTACGCTGTATGTTTCGGGTGAGGAGTCTGCCGAGCAGATTGGTATGCGTGCCGAGCGTTTGGGTATTGCCAACGAGGAGTGTTATATCTACTCCGAGACTCTGCTTGAAAATATACTTTTGCAGATTCAGCAGTATCAGCCCGATGTTGTTGTGATAGACTCTATCCAAACCATCTATACCGAGACTATTGACTCTTCGGCAGGTAGCGTATCGCAGATTCGTGAATGTGCCGCATCGCTGCTCAAGTATGCCAAAACAACGGGAACATCCATCTTTATTATTGGTCATATTACGAAAGATGGCACTATCGCTGGACCTAAGATTTTGGAACATATTGTCGACGTAGTTCTGCAATTTGAGGGAGATGGCAATAATGTATATCGTATCCTGCGAGGCATAAAGAATCGTTTTGGAGCAACATTCGAGATTGGTGTTTTTGAGATGTTGGATGCGGGCTTGCGTGCCGTAGAAAATCCCTCCGAAATTTTGCTTTCGCATTACGACGAGCCATTGAGCGGTATTGCTGTCGGAGCATCGGTAGATGGCGTTAGACCATATCTTATCGAGGTGCAGTCTTTGGTCAGCAATGCGGCCTATGGTACTCCACAGCGCAATGCTACGGGCTACGACCAGCGCCGTATGAGTATGCTTTTGGCCGTATTGGAGAAACGTCTGGGCCTCAAGATGTTCCAGAAGGATGTTTTCTTGAATTTTGCAGGTGGATTTAAGGTTGCAGATACAGGCCTCGATTTGGCTATTGTAGCGGCGGTTATCTCATCTTATTATGACCGACCCATAGCCGATGGTGTATGTTGTGCAGGCGAGATAGGTCTTTCTGGCGAGGTGCGTCCTGCTCCTCGTACAGAACAACGAGTAAGCGAGGCTGCCCGTTTGGGCTTCCGTAGAATCATCGTGTCGGGCTTTTTGCGCAAGGGCGTGAAGATGCCTTCGGGAATTGAAATTGTCTATATCAATAATATTGGCGAGTTGCCTCGTGCTCTATTCTGTGACGAAATCTGATATAATCACGTCTTACGGAGCCGCACTGTAGTGCGCTTCAAGGAGAGTCGTGGCATAGTATTTGAAATCCTCTGCGTGATAATATCCGTAGAGGATTTTTATTTGAATCAATTACTATAAATACTATGACGCTTCAGGATTTCAACGCTATTATCTCTCACGACCGACTAACTCTTGTTGATTTTTATGCAACGTGGTGTGGCCCTTGTAAGGCTACTCATAAGATTCTCGACAGATTAGAAGAGACTATGAACGGAACACTTGACGTTATTCGCATCGACATCGACCATTACGAGAATACCGATTTGGTCAACCATTATCGTATTATGGCTGTTCCTACGCTTATCCTTTTTCGACGAGGTCAACGCCTTTGGCGCGAGAGTGGTGTGCTGACAGTGGAGACATTGGCCGAGATTATCCGACGATACGATAGAGTTGAGGTGTATTGACAGCCTATTAGGCTTCAATCCTCCACTCCAACTCCTCGGTGATGTATTGTGCTGCTGAGAAAGCCTCTTGCTGCGGTTTGGCAGCCTCTTTTATCTCTGAGATAATCGAAGTCGCTGTCTCTTTGTCTGATGCATATGCCGCAACAAGCAGAGTGACTATGCCTTGCGCTATTATGCGTGAAGAGGGGTACTTGCCGATAATCTCAGTTGCTGATAAGATTAACTCTTTGCTGATGTTATCGGCACATCGTGCAGCGGCCATCAATGCGGCATAGACCAAGAATTCATTGTCGCTTTTGCTCCACTCCTCGATAATCTGTTTTGCCTCTGCGGCTCTGCTTAATAAGGCGAACGACATCTCCTCTGCCACCTCCGAATTTATTACACCTTCGGCCCAGAATGTAGCCTCACTTAAAGTCATCTTTTCGGGCTCGGCGATATGCAGGGCAGCCAAGCGCAGTTCGCGCACCTGTTGCTTGTATAGGTATTGCGCCAATGAGTGGTCACGTTGTTCTGCCGTTGCAATGCTGCGCAATGTGGGAAGGCTGACACCATAGTTCAAGCCATATTTGTTGCCATAATAACGCATAGCATCCGCTACTGCGCCATTCATCTGTTTGCGCATTGCACCCAATAGGGCAATCATTCGAGATGTGTTGTCTGCCATCGTAAATAAATTCGGGCTGCCCCGAAGACAACCCGATATTTTTGTCGTTGTAATTATTAAATCTATTTTGCTACGCCAGCAACGTATGCTGTGCGGCCCAACTCAAAGATAGGCAATGATGCTGAACCTACAACATTGTTACCAACCTTAACTGCGCAGGTTGCGATGTTTGCAATGCGAACTGCTATAGCAGTCTTGTCGCGTGGGTCAACCTCCGAGAGAGTGCTGAATTTGGGAGTAGCCTCAGATGGTGTCAATACCAATTTAATATCTTCTGGCTTGCCACTTGTTGTGTGAGCGATAACGTACTCGTTTTCACCAGTCACGATAGGTACGATTACACGCTGGGTGTATGTTGTTGTAACCTTTTTGCCGAGGAATAACTCCAGGTAAGCCTGCTCTTTAGCATCCAAAGCCTCCAATGCATCTTTCAAACCACCGCCAAATACATTCTCGCCAGCCTCGCCACTGATTAGGTCCATACGATTCTTGCGGATTGTGAATATCGCTTGTGCGGCTTGTGCGGCTGCATCATCAAGGCTCATAGCAGAACTGCTTGTGCGGTCGGGTGAAATCTTAGGGAACTCATTTTCGCTACCCAAATAAGACGATATAGTTGTTGTCGGCTCTGCAACTGTACCTGCAGCAAGTGCGTTGTCTGTAACTATTGCCAACTTCGCGCTCTTTAACGATGTTGTACTTTTATCCACCAACGCACCTCGTGTCTCAAGGTATTTCTGGGCATATTTTGCATATGGGCCTACGACTACCTGCTCTGTCTCAAATACCAAATCAACGGCCAATGTGGTTGATGGGTCTGATACTACAATATTACCCGTCGCATCCTTGTGAGCGCCTACTACGGCTTTGTAGATGCTATTCTGTGCCGATGCGCTAGCCATAGTAAGCAAAGTCAACATCAAAATTCCAAAAACTCTTTTCATCGTATTGTGAATTAAAAAACTACTCTTGCAAATATAATCTATTTGAGCGAGATATCAAAATTTTAGATAAAAATCGCACGTAAGTTGCCTATATTCGGCACTATATCCCATAGGTCCGCTGTCTTCTATTATCAATTTCTCTATTTGCGGCAACTCTGTGGGTGGTTGCATTTGAAACTCCATCATCACTCGCTTGATTCCACTTTCGGGTGTTGACCACACGTCGCAACGACGGGTTAAAAACAATCTGCCACGTGCGACGGACAAAAACTTTTCGGCCTCTGCTGGTGGTAAAATCAGAGCAAAAGTGCCATTGGGGGCGAGTAGGCGCATTACGCCGTCGCATAAGTCGCTGAAGGATAGTGAGGTCGTATGCCTTGCAGTGGTGCGTTTTTCGTCGGGAGAGGTGAGTGAATCAACAAAATAGGGTGGGTTTGAGATGATTACATCTAAACCTTTACTTGAACTAAACTCTTGCAACGGCTTGTGAATTATGCTGATGCGGTCGCTCCACGGTGATGCGGCTACGTTTTCTATAGCCTGCTCGATGCAGTCGCTATCTATGTCAATACCAATTACTTGCGCTTGCGGTGCGCGTTGTGCTGCCATTATCGCTATAAGGCCTGTGCCCGTACCTATGTCGAGTATCGTGCATTCGCCGTAAGGTATTGATGCCCAGGCGCCTATCAAAGTGCCATCGGTGCCGACCTTCATTGCGCATTTCGAATGGTCGATATGGAATTGCTTGAATGTAAAACCCTTGCCTCGCATAGTTAAACCTTTACTTTAAGTAGCCATCAATTCCTGCCCCAAACAGTGAGTAGTCATATCGCACAGGGTCATCTGCGTTAAACTCTCTCAATGAGCGAGTTATCTCCTCTGTCGCTTTCCAATCGCTCTGTTTGCGAGTGAGCAAACCCAATGCGCGGCCCATATTGCCAACGTGAACATCAAGTGGCAGATAGAGTGCCGACATCGGAATAGTTTTCCACAATCCAAAATCTACTCCGCGGTCATCGTGGCGGACAAACCAACGCAGGTACATATTTATACGTTTACAGGCGGCACCTTTTTCTATAGAGGAGAGGTGCTTTTCGCAGTGCGGGTTGTGGTCGCAAGCGAAAAACTCCTTGCGAAAGAGTGACATCACCAATGGCAAGTCCTGTGTCTGTGTGTAGTTTGTCTCGAAAAAATCGCCTATGCCGCCCCAACGTGCGGTGATGTGTCGGATGCTCAATATGAAATCGGTAAAGTCCTGACCGTTGAATGTGCGGTGGACGTATGTTTGCAGTGTGGCTAGGTCAGCCGCTGAGGCATTCTTAACAAAGTCGGATGGTGCGTAGTCCATATACTGCATCATCCGTTGCGCACTCTTGACTATCGCCTTGCGGTTGCCCCACGCAATAGTGGCGGCCAGGAAACCAGCAATTTCGCGGTCGGCCTTGTCGCTGAATGAGTGGGGTATGCTTATCGGGTCGGGCTCGATAAATTCGGGGCGATTGTACTTATCGTGCAGATGCTCCAGCAGGTCGCGTAACTCCTCCTTCTCTATCATCGTAGTAGGTTTTGTATTTATAGAATAAGGCCATCTCGCATCGAGATTTTGCGGTCGGCCATTGAGGCCAGCCCCTCGTCGTGAGTGACGATTATCGTAGTTTGTCCAAGTTCATCGCGCAAGCGGAAGAATAGCGAGTGTATGTGGTCGCGATTCTTGCTGTCAAGGTTACCTGATGGCTCATCTGCCAATAGCAGCGCAGGGCGGTTAATCAATGCGCGCGCTATGGCGACACGTTGCTGCTCGCCTCCCGAAAGGGCACTCGGCTTGTGGGTGGTGCGGTCGGAGAGTTCCATCATCTTGAGCAACTCTAACGCCTCGCGTTCGGCCTCGCGGCGGTCACGACGGGCAATGAGTGCGGGAATCATCACATTCTCCAGAGCCGTAAATTCGGGCAGAAGATGATGAAATTGAAATACAAACCCGATTCGTTGGTTGCGGAAATCCGAGAGCGCATTATCGTCTAAAGTGTTGATTTGTTTGCCATCGATTGTGAGTGAGCCGCTGTCGGGTTTGGACAGAGTGCCTAAAATCTGCAACAGGGTAGTCTTGCCAGCACCGCTGGGGCCGACAATAGAGACCACTTCGCTCGGCTTGATGTTGAGTGTTACACCCTTTAGCACCTCGAGCGAGCCGAAGCTCTTGTGTATGTTTTCTGCTTTAATCATAATACAAAGGTAGGGAAAAATTCAAAATTTAGAATTCAAAATTCAAAATTATTGTTTGTGCTTTGCGTTTGTTTTGAGATTGCCACGTCGCTATGCTCCTCGCAATGACATTAGGTTAGAGACTCCAATCCTCGCCTTGTGGCTCGGTGGAGTGACGTATTTTACAATATTAATCTATATATTTCCGAAAAATATTGTGCGGATGTGTGATATTTGAGAAAAAAAGCGTATCTTTGCGCGCTATGTTTAACTAATTAACAATTTTGAGAAAATGCCAAAAATGAAAACAAATGCCGCTGCAAAGAAACGTTTTACTTTCACCGGCACAGGTAAGATTAAGCGTAA
>JAFYRX010000038.1 GCA_017546725.1 Alistipes sp.
ACCACTTCATGGAGATCGCAAAGATGCGTGCAGCACGTATGTTGTGGGCAAAGATCGTGAAGCAGTTCAACCCAAAGAATCCAAAGTCACTCGCATTGCGTACTCACAGCCAGACATCAGGTTGGTCACTCACCGAGCAGGACCCCTTCAACAATGTGGCTCGTACAGCTATCGAGGCTATGGGTGCTGCGTTGGGTCACACTCAGTCATTGCACACCAACGCATTGGACGAGGCTATCGCGTTGCCGACAGACTTCTCGGCTCGTATTGCTCGTAATACACAGATTTACATCCAGGAGGAGACTAACGTATGCCGTCAGGTTGACCCCTGGGCAGGTTCATACTACGTAGAGGCTTTGACCAACGAGATTGCACACAAGGCGTGGGCTCACATCGAGGAGGTTGAGAAGTTGGGCGGTATGGCAAAGGCTATCGAGACAGGTATCCCCAAGATGCGTATCGAGGAGGCTGCTGCCCGCACACAGGCTCGCATCGACTCTGGCGAGCAGAAGATTATCGGTTTGAACGAGTACCGCCTGGAGAAAGAGGCTCCCATCGATATCTTGGCTGTTGATAACACAGCAGTACGCGAGAGCCAGGTTAAGCGTCTCCAGGAGTTGCGCGCTAACCGTGACCAGGCTGCTGTTGACAAGGCTTTGGCCGCTATCACCGAGTGCGTGAAGACAGGCGAGGGCAACTTGTTGGAGTTGGCTGTAGAGGCTGCAAAGGTACGCGCTACGTTGGGCGAGATTTCTGACGCTTGCGAGGTTGTTGTAGGTCGCTACAAGGCAGTTATTCGTTCAATCTCTGGAGTATATTCATCAGGTATGAAGCAGGATGCAGATTTCGAGAAGGCAAAGGCTATGTGCGCTGAGTTTGCCAAGAAGGAGGGCCGTCAGCCCCGTATTATGATTGCCAAATTGGGTCAGGACGGTCACGACCGTGGTGCCAAGGTTGTTGCTACAGGTTATGCCGACGTAGGTTTCGACGTCGATATGGGTCCGTTGTTCCAGACTCCCGAGGAGGCTGCAAAGCAGGCTGTAGAGAACGACGTACACATCGTAGGTGTATCATCGTTGGCTGCAGGTCACCTCACTTTGGTTCCGCAGATTATCGCCGAGTTGAAGAAGTTGGGTCGTGAGGATATCATCGTAGTTGTTGGTGGTGTTATCCCCGCACAGGATTACGACGAGTTGTATCAGGATGGCGCAGCCGCTATCTTCGGCCCGGGTACTCCTATCGCCAAGTCTTCAATCAAGATGTTGGAGTTGTTGATGGAGGAGTAATCCCCCACTGCAATATAAAGTGAAAGCCGTTGGCAAATGCCAACGGCTTTTTTATTAGTAAATAATAATCATTATTCAGTTACTACATCCCAAGCATCAGGAGTAGAGGGACCATTCATAATAATCGCCATACCATCAGTAAGTTTCTTTGAGTTAAATGTACGAGTATAAGTTGTTTCTCCATTAGTGAGGGTAAACTTAATATCTCTTGTATCATTACTCCATGACATTCCATAGAAAGACACTCCATCTACATTAGCAAACCCATGAAGATTTCCTTCTTTATGCTGAGCGTTGGGACTAACAGACGAATCTGATATGCCAAAACCACCCATATCTATCAATCCATCACTACTTAGCACCCAATTATCCTCTATGTCCAGACCTTTGACTGTTACCTGTGCACAGAAAGGCTTCATAGTAATATCGAGAGTGATAGTATCATCTGAAACAGTATATGTGCCATCATTGCAAAGCATTACGCAAACTCCATTATAATTAACGGCATTTGCATAAAACATTAAACCAACACCAGAAATATAGTTGGTATTATTCAGCGGCACATTCATATAACCAGCCTTCAATGTTCCACTACCTTTGGCGGCAACCGCCTCGGCTGTAGTTCCTTCCCATTTTGAAGTCCAAGAGCCAGCATTATATGTAAGAGCCAAGTACTTGCTATCTTTAGCATCTTCGTTGAAAACAACATATACCACATCTCCATCCTCCCACGAGGTACGAGCAGCACGAGTGTCATCTCCAAACGAAGGCTTCTCCATATTTACTACCAAATCATATTCAGGCGCAGGTTTTTCAACCTCATCCTTTGAGCAACCTACCGCGAATATTACGGCAAACGCACTAATTGCATAAATAAATTTTTTCATCTTTCTAATTAGTAATTTAATAGTTAATTTTCATTAATTTATGTTTGGATTAACCCCAATCCTGCTCAGGACCGAAACCTCCAAATTTAGGCTCTCCACTCTGGGCAAAACCCTGCTCTACGGCAATCTCCAACACCTCAACTTCGGGTGTAACATAGTTTTTCTTCTCCATACATTTATTATTTTTAGGTTAAACATAGATACAAGAAGTTATGCCCGATGACAAAACCATCGGGCGCACTTTGTAATATATCACTGACTTACAGTCGGTTATAAGAATATAGGGGGGGGGTAATTTGACTCTTATCTGAGAGCATTATTTCCCAGATACGACAACGAGATATGTTCGTAATATTACCCATAACCCTAAGATTTACACAAAGATATGGAAAAATAATATGAAATCACAATACTTAATAGCAAAAAATATATCTTAAATGGCAAAAAAAAATATCCGAGCCCATTGGACTCGGATATTTATCGTATAAACTTAAGCAGTCGATTAGAAATACTGACCGCGCAAGTCCTCAATCTTAACCATACGCTGCAAAGCCATTACAGAAGCCTGAGTAGCGGTAGCCTCAAGATTAGTCTGCTGCAACACCTTCTCAGCCTCGGCTGTCTGTGTCTCTGCCTTGTTTACGTTATCAACAACGAACACAACAGCAGCAGTGTAACCCTGAACGGGAGCAGAGAGTTTGCCTGTCTCAACTGTAGTTGCAACAGCACCTGCTACACGGGGCTCAAGGCTCATCTCTCCAACACCATAGTCGCTGAACTTAACATTCTCGAAAGGCTTAACCTCTACGCCTGCGCTCTGTGCAACAGCCTCCAAAGAAGCGCCAGCCAACTTATCCTTCAACATCTCGAACTTCTTGTCGCGACGCAAAGTCTGTGCAATGCTCTGGCTTACCTCGCTAACGGGAACCTGCTCTGAATCATTAACCTCAGTAATCATTGCAACAACGTATGCGTTACCCATATTGAAAATCTCAGAAATCTCGCCAGCCTTTGCACCGTGTGCCCAACGAGCAATATCGTGAGACTTCTCCAAAACGCTCAAACTACGCTCACCCTGTTGCAAACGAGCAACACGAGGAGTAATAGCAGCAGCATCAGCCGCAGCGTTGAAGTTAGCAACAGAACCCTTACCGTCTACTGCGAAGATACTTGCAGCGTTGTGTACTGTACGACGTGTTGCAGAAGATGGCTCAACAGGAATAGTTACAGAGCCAACCAAAACGTGCTTCTTCTTAGCATCGGCACGAGTAACCTTGAAGATTTGGATTACCTCGCCAGACTGAGTCTTGATGATATCGCCAACCTTTGCATTAGCCAAGTCGTTAGCCATCTCAACGGGAACTGCAGTGAAAGGAACAACGCCCAACTCACCGCCCATCTGTGCAGTTGTAGTAGCAGCAGAGTGTGCAGCAGCAACAGCAGCGAAGTCAGCACCACCCTTAAGCACTGTTACAAGGCTATCAGCAACAGCAGCCTTATCAGCGGGAAGAACGATGTGGCTCAAACCTACTGAATCGGGAGCATCCTTGATATCTACAGGGCGAGACATCACCCACTCGTTAACCTTCAAAACGGGACCGTACTGCTTACCCTCCAACATTACAGCCTCCTCCTCGCTCAACATCGACTCGGGAACGTAAGTCTCGGTGATAGTACCCATATTCTTGCGAACGTAAGCACGGATATCCTCAGCCTGTGCAAACTCCTCGCCAGCAGCCATAGCCTTCTCCTCGATAGCCTTCAAATCCTCCTCGGTAGGCTCAACGTCGAATACAACGTAAGTCAAAGCACGGTGGGGCAACTTCTTATAGAAACTCTTGTGCTCATCGTAATACTTCTGAATCTCGGCATCAGTAACTGTAACCAAAGAGTCAGCAACAGTGTTATAAGGAAGTGCTACGTAGCGACCATTGCGGCTCTCGTTAGCAGCAGCCAAACCCTGCTCAACCTCCAAAGAGTTTACAAAAGTACCAGCCTTAACCAAACCAGCGAACTTTGAAGACAAACGCTCCAAAACAGCCTGCTCGTTAAGGTATGACCAGAATGACTGATACTGAGGATTAGAGTTCACCTGATTCAAGAATGTAGAGATAGACTGAACATCGTAATCGCCTGTCTGCTGGTCAGCAAACATACTGTAATAAACCTGTGAGGGGTGCTCACCGCTCAACATAGACAAACGCTCATCCTGTGATACTACAAGACCAGCCTTGCCAAAATCGGGTACAAGGAAGTGCTTTGACACCAAAGACTGCCAAGTTGCACGAGCCAAAGCGTCGGCCTGCTCGTCAGTAGCCTCATTGCCACCATTGCTTGCCTTTACAGTCTCGTACTCATCCAAATACTCGGTATAGGTAACCTTATCGCCATTGATTACACCAACAACGGGGTCCTGATTACCAAAGCCCATCTCGGGGCCCAAAGAAATGATAAACGCCAAAAGCGCCAACACGATAACAATCGAAAGAACAACTCCGAATCGTGTTCTAAGTGTGTTAAGAGTCAACATAATTATTTAATTTTTATTATTATTTGCTATTTTGAGCCAACAAAGATAATAAAATTATTCTTATTCAGCATACTCTGTGCTGATTTTCTCGCACTTAATTTACTGATAAGTTACTTTTTTATCACCTTTGCCAACTCTACTCGTGTTCTTGTCGTACGGAGCACCTTGATTTCAAGGTTGTCTGACATTATAACTACACCCGATGAAGGGATGCCGTCGTAATGCGAAATAATATATCCTGCCAGAGTATCGTACTCGTCGCTCTCCTCAATTCCAAGCCCATAACGTTCGTTGAGATACTCAACCTCCAAACGGCAAGAGAAGACATATTCGCCCTCACCCGTCTGCTTCTCAACGGTATTCTGCTCATCGTGCTCATCCTCGATATCGCCGAAAATCTGCTCCAGGACATCCTCCATAGAGATAATACCAGCCGTACCGCCAAACTCATCAATCACAACGGCTACGCTTGCCTTGCGCTTGATAAAGTTCTGCAACAAGGTCTGCAGAGGTAACGTCTCGGCAACGAAATCGACCTTCATCATTATCTGCTCTATAGACTGCGGATTATCAAACAGACTCTTTGAATTGACATAGCCCACGATGTTGTCGATAGACTCCCGCCAAACAAAGATTCGCGAATATTTGGACTCGACAAAACGCGTTGTGAGGTCTTCGATGGAGGTATCAATATCAACAGCCTCGACATCGACACGCGACACCATACAATCCCTGACGCGCAAATCGACAAAATCGAGTGCATTCTGGAACAACTTTATCTCCTCCTCATCGTCCTGCTGCGGCTCGACACTCTCACCTTCGACCAGATTGATTAAGTCTTCACGATTGAACGTGTAATCAATATCGCCGTGCGCTCTCTTGCGACCAAACAATCGTAGTATGCCATACGAAATTGCAGTCGTGAACAACGCAATGGGGTAAAGCAACAGATAGAAAAAGTAGATTACGGGATAAAAGAGTTTGTAATAAAAATTGGGGTTTTTCTTTACGATAGACTTCGGTAGATACTCTCCACAGAACAATATCACGATAGTCGAAACTACGGTTTCGAACAACACCATACCGCTGGTGGCCATACTCTCCCACCCTACTGCTGCAGCAAACATACGCAGTAAAATAGACATATAGAGAGAATAGAGAACCAAACAGATATTGTTGCCGACAAGGATTGTCGTTATATATTGTCCCGGATGCTTCTCAAAAAGATGAGCAACAAACTCAAACATAGAACTCTGCTTACGGTCAATCTCCTCACGCAAACGGTTCTTGCTCAAGAAAGCAATCTCCATTCCCGAAAAGAATGCCGATAAAAGCAGCATTATGCTGATTACAATAACCGAGTTGATTAAATCTGCTGAATCCATACTCAAAAACAAGGTTATTAGCGTGATTCGCCATCAAGTTTAAGACTCTCGACACGCTTTGTTTGCATAGGCTCTACTTTGCGTTGCGCACCACTTCGCATCGCATCTTTGCGAGGTGCATTGGCCGGTGCCATCGGATGCAAAGTACGTTGGCTCGGCTTAGGTTTAGTAGAAGTTTTGGGCTTGGCGGCAGGTTTCTTAGCCTCCTTTTTCTTCGGCTCAGCCTTCTTGACTGCGGTAGAATCGCTCTTTGAACCGCCACCCTCAGACATTGTAAAATAGGTAACGCCCTTTAGTTTGCGATACTTCCACTGCGTCATCTCCTCGTCACTCTCAAAACCCTCACAATCGGTCATCTCATCACCATCCACAATGCGCGAATCGACATTTGAATAGATACGATGAGTAACCTGATTCCAAAACAGTTGCTGGGTATACAGACGACGACCGTTAGTCTGAATCACAACAACATCGCCCTTAGCCTCCCACAACTTTCGATTTTCGTAGAAGATAGCATAATTAGCCGTCAAAGTAGCCGCATCACTCGATGTTGAATCCTCCTCAAACATCGTAATCTTAACACCCTTACGGAACTCTCGATAAGGGTCTCGAGCCATAGTATAAGCCTCCATCAACGGAGTCTCAAAATGATACGACTTAAGGCCATTTTCCGACATAAGTATAGACAGATTCTCGCTATACTCTGTCATCATATTCTCGGTCTTTGTCTCCTCTGCTGGCTCGGCAGACTTTGTGTCTGTACTCGCTTGACACGAGAATAGCAAGATAGCACTCCCCAGCATAGGGAGTGCTACCGCTAAATTTCGTATAAGCGAATATTTCAACATCGTATGATTATCTGTAACGAACTGTTGTGCTTACGCCACTTGCAAAACCGTGAGTAATAGTGTAACGAGCACCAGCCTGCAACTCAGCGAAGAAGCACTCCTCCTTTGTGGGGAACGCTGAACGGAAATTTGCCATCATCTTCTGTGCGCTCTCCTGGATACCGGGCTCACCTGCAAGCAATGAAACAGCCTGGCTCATCATATCGTGAGCAGCCCAATAGCAAGCCTGGCACTTAATCTCAGAGCAGTTTGCTGATGTAGCATAGCACTGGCCCAAGATAAAGTATGCATAACCGTTCTCGGGGTTGATATTCTTAATCTCCTTGGCAGCAGCAACTGCAGTGTCGTACTTCTTGTTCTGGAAGCTGATAAGACCGATACGAACATACAATTTCTCACGCTCTGCGGGCTCCTTCTCTACAGCCAAAGCCTCCTCCAAATACTTCATAGCCTTGTCGAACTCACCACGGTTCTGGAAACCCTGTGCAAGGAAGAGAGCAGTCTCTGATGAAGGCTTGATTGAGTAATACTTCTCTGCAGTCTGGAAGAAGAAATCGCTGTCGCAGTTAGCACGTGACATCAAAGTAACGGCCTGGTTCAACAAAGCCTCATCCTCTGGAGCAGCCTCCAACTTCTTTGAGAAAAGAGCCTCCAAGTTCTCGCAACTTGCAGCACCGCTGGTACCGAAAGCAGACTCAAACTGATTCTTAAACTCTACATCCTCCTCTGACTCAACACCGTCAAATGCGGGAGAGAGGCGGTCGTACTCTGCGATAACCAAATCTGCTGCAATTGAATCAGCCTTGAAGTCGTCGCACAAGTTACCGAAGTAAAGTGTAGCAAGTTCCAAATTGGGCTTACCATCGTTCTTCTCAGCACTAGCCTTGATAGCCTCTACGAATGTCTCGCGGATACCTGTACGGTCCTCAGGACGATAGTTAAGCATCTCACGAACCTTACGGTCGAGGATATAGTCAGCACCATACTTTGAGTGGTCAGCATAGTTTGCCAAACGTACATCGTAGATGTGCAACAATGAGTCGATGAAGATAGCCTTCTGCTTCTCATCCTCTGTTGAGTTAATCTTCAACTTGTAAAGTTTTGCTCCATCTGTATAGATATTCAATGATGCTGCAGGACACTTATCCAACAAAATCTTCAAATAACCAGCAGCAACATTCAACTGGCGGTTATCAACAGCCTCACCCAAATACTGACGGTTAAGCATATTCTGCTTACGCTCCTCAGCATTAGCACCCCACTTTGCATACTTGGGGTCATCGTAGTTTACCTGCGCCATTGCCGAAAAACTAATTGCAGCAAAAGCCATCATCAAAATTACCTTTACGCTTTTCATTGTAATTAAAAGTTTTTTATTAGTATTTATTATATTTATTTCTTTCAACCTATTCTCGTATCGATGCTCGGCTATCTGCATCCTCCTTTTATTATAAAACGTAGCAACTGCACCTTTTATTATAATAAGGTAAATTTAATCGTTCTTGCTTACTTCCCTTTTATCCTATTAATTAAACTTATGACGCTGGAACCAACGGTCCTCGCCAAAGAGAGTAAGACCTATAGCCACCTTGTAATAACGCTGCTTAACCAAGCCGATAGTCTTATTATTCATAAACACCTTTTCATCAGCAGGGTTACGCATTCCAAACTCGAAGCCAACATCTACCGATGAGTTACCAAACAAGCGAATAGGCAAACCTACACCTGCTGTCAACGACAACTGACGGATATTGCTACCTGCAAAAGATTGATAATAATCACCATACGATGCTCCTATGCGGTATGCCATACGGTTGTAATAGTGTCTAACATCCGAGCCTTTGGGTACAATCTCAAAACCAGCCTTAATTGTATGGGTGTCGGTATAACCTACGGGGATACCAAGAACGCCATCGCTCTCCATATAATTATCGTTCTGGCTACCCCAGTCCTGATATACGTAATCAACACCTGCACGGATGCTCAAACTCTGATAATATGCACCTGCGGTAATCTGCTGTGGCAGACGCAATGGCAGAGAATCATCATCCTCCTTACGCACAACCGATGTGAGCAGGTTATCGACATAAACATACTTGGTCATAGCCGGAGTTAAGTCACCACCCAAATCGTATGTAGCGCCCAAAGTAAGTATATGGCGCTGCTGCATAATGGGGTGTACTTGAATACCTGCCTGCATCTTAACCTTCGACACATTGTAGGTATCGAGGCCCGTAGTGCTTGAATAAATACCGCTACCCGTAATAACGTTCTCGGGCGATGTACGGTAGTGGCGCATAATATCACCCCAATAGTAGAGCATTGCAGCACCTACAGAGAATCGCTTAATGGGACGCCATCCCACTCCGAACTTAACCTGTGTCACATCACCCTCGCCGTAATACTGGTACTGAACGTGACCAAGATTACCAGCCACATCCTGCGACAAATCATCGCCGACCATCTTATAGCCGACATTGCTATAAGGCGAAAGGCTAAAACCTACACCCAAGCCCTTTGCCAATGGAAACTGGAAGGCTATATCGTGGAAGTTTACAGAGTTGTATGCAGTCTTTACCTGTGACGTTGATGTCGAGTTATATTTCATCTGCGAGTTACGGTAGTGACCAGCATCAATTCCAAAGTTAAAGATAAAACTCTGGCGAGCGACATTACCATAGCCTGCAGGATTCAACATATTAACCATCGCCTGTGAATACATAGCAACACCTACACCACCCATAGAACGCATAGCGACGTTACCGGGTGTAGCCAACTCTCCCAAACCATACATCGAGTAGGGAGAATATGTATTAACACTGCTTGTCAATGTTTGGGCCACCGCGCCCATAGGTAGAAGCAACGCAATGGCTATAAAAATTCTAATTATTTGTTTGTTCAATGCTTGCATTGTACTCTAAAATTCTGTTCAATCCGCAAATGACTAATTCACAGTTTGCAAATATCGCATTTTTAATTCGTTTAACAAAGTATTTTGCCTCTCCACCCGTAAAAATTAACGTAATTTTTACATTTTGGGCCGAAAAATGGGAAATATAGCCCTCAATCTCGTATGTTATGCCTTGCATAACGCCTTGTTCAATGGCTTGACTTGTCGTACTTCCATACTCCAATTTTTCATCCGTCGGGGTACACTCTGGCAGTCGACCCGTATAATCGTGCAATGCTCTAAAACGAGTTCTTGCACCCGGAGAAATATTTCCTCCGCGATAGACTCCACCTTCGACCAAATCTATGGTAATGGCTGTACCAAAATCCACCACCAAACAGTCCTTGCATCCCATAACCTCAACAGCAGCGACAGCTGCGGCTAATCTATCAACGCCCAAAGTTTCAGGCGATTGATAGATATTACCAATCGGCACAGGCGTCAACGAAGTCATCTCCAGTACATCAAAGCCCTTCTCGCGCAACAAAGCGGCCACATCGGCAGTCGAAAAGGCTGTTGAAGCCACTATGGCACGACAGAGCGAAGGAAAACGCTCTCGCAACAAATCGAAATCAACATCACCAATAACCTCGGCCTGCTGCATAAAGAGCACCTCGTCACTCTCTACAACAGCCACCTTGATGAGCGTGTTACCAATATCTACAACCAAATTCATATTTTGTCGCGCTATAATTTACGCAACACCTCAACGGCTGCTGCTACATTAATTACTCTTCTAACGGTCATCGCCAAACGATTATTGTGCTGCTTGAGTACAAATCTGTCAGGCTCGGCCGTAATCTTCTTAAGCAGAGTCATAAAGACCTCACTCTTATAGTAGGGAGAATTCTCCTCGCCCACAAAATGGACTATCATCAAACCATTCTTCACCTTCACACGTTCCATACCCAAACGTACCGCTTCCCAACGCAATCTAACCACGTTGAGCAACTCTTTAGCGGCTTCGGGCAAAGCACCAAATCTATCGACAAGACGAGACTCGAAGGCAAACAAATCCTCCTCGCGATGGATGGAATCCAATTCGCGATACAAACGTATCTTCTCAGCGGGCTGACGAACATAACTATCGGGCAACTCTGCCAACATCTCGATATCGATAACCGAGTCCTCGATATATGCCTCAACCTTAACTGTCTCGGCCTCCTCTTCACTCAATCCAGCAACATCCATACCTTCGGCACGCAACTCAGCAATAGCCTGACGCATAATCTTTTGGTAGGTCTCAAAACCTATATCGGCAATAAATCCACTCTGCTCGGCTCCCAGCAGATTACCCGCACCGCGAATATCCAAATCCTGCATTGCAATATTGAATCCAGAGCCCAAATCAGAGAACTCCTCAATAGCACGCAAACGGCGACGTGCATCGGTTGAAAGCATCTCATCGGGCGGCGTAATCAAATAGCAATATGCCTTGCGATTGCTTCGTCCCACACGGCCTCGCAACTGGTGCAACTCACTCAAACCAAAATTTTGGGCATTGTTGATTATGATTGTGTTGGCATTGGGGATATCTATACCATTCTCGACGATAGTCGTAGCGATAAGCACATCATACTCGCCATAGATGAAATCCATTATCAACTTCTCCAACTGTTCCGATGGCATCTTACCGTGTCCTACACCGACACGAGCCTTCGGACAGAGGCGCTGTATCATACCCTGCAAAGTCATCAAGTCCTCAACCCTATTATTCACGAAATAGACCTGACCACCACGCGAAAGTTCCTCCTCTATTGCATCGCGTATGATATCCTCCGAGAATGTATGCGACTCGGTAATAATAGGCTGACGGTTAGGTGGTGCGGTAGATATGACAGACAAGTCTCGCGAGCCCATCAACGAGAATTGCAAAGTACGTGGGATAGGCGTAGCCGTAAGCGTGAGGGTATCGACATTGACACTCATTTGCGTAAGTTTCTCCTTCGCCGCTACACCAAACTTCTGCTCCTCATCGATTATAAGCAGGCCCAAATCGCGGAAACGAATCGATTTGCCTAACATCTTGTGCGTTCCAATCAGAATATCAATCTTACCCGATGCCAAATCCTCTGCAATTTCGCGGGTTTGTTTGGCGGTCTTTGAGCGATTGATATACTCTATCCTCACGGGGAAATCCCTCAAGCGTTCCATAAACGAACGATAGTGCTGCAAGGCAAGAATCGTCGTAGGCACCAACACCGCAACCTGCTTACCATCGACAGCAGCCTTGAATGCGGCGCGTATAGCCACCTCGGTCTTACCAAAACCAACATCACCGCAGACCAATCTATCCATAGGCTGGTCGGACTCCATATCCTTCTTGACGGCAGCGATAGCACTCTGTTGGTCGGGTGTCTCCTCCCAGCGGAACGAGGCCTCCATCTCGTGCTGAAGATAACTGTCAGCCGAAAAAGCAAAGCCCTGGCTCGCCTTTCGCTTGGCATACAAAGCAATAAGTTCACGTGAGATATCCTTAACGGCCTTCTTTGTCGCACTTTTAAGTTTCTGCCACGCACCATTACCGAGTTTATAGATTCTTGGCGGCTCACTCTCGCCACTCTTATAGCGCGAAATGCGATGCAGTGAATGGACATTCACGAACAGCACATCGTTGTCCTTATAGACCAACTTAATGGCCTCGTGAATCTTACCATTACGCTCGATTTTTACCAAACCACCAAAACGGCCTACACCGTGGTCGATATGCACAACATAGTCGCCCATCTTCAACGCATTGAGTTCGGCAACTGTCATCTGCTCATCGCGCTTTATCTCGCCATTGATACGATAGCGACGATAGCGGTCAAAGATTTGATGGTCGGTATAGAGATTTATCTTCAACGCATTATCGACAAAGCCCTCATTGAGCGTGATGGGTATTGCATCAAACTTCACCGAACGATGGCCTAATTGATGGAAGATATTATCCAAACGCTCAATCTGCGCCTTACTCTCGGAGAGGATATAGGTCGCATATCCCTTCAAAGCAGCATCCGAGATATCTGTAGCCAGCACCTCAAAGTTTTTATTGAACTTGGGTTGTGGCGTTGTAGCAAATGCAATAGTACTCTCTGCAACACGCTCCTTGAGATTATCACGCAGAAGCATCATCTTTGATGGCTCCAAATCTTCAAGCAAACCTTTGCGGCTTGTCATCAATGTATCGATAGTCGAAGGCTCCTCCAACTCAGCAAGTAATCGACGGCGCAAATCATTCACTCGCTTAAAGACATACTCCGCATCATAGAACCAACAAGTCGCATCACCAGCAAAGCGCACCAAAGAGACCTTCTCGGTTGAACCGACATTCATATTAGGGATAATCTCTACACGTTCGGCCTTATCATTAGACAACTGGCTCGAGATATTGAAACGGCGAATAGAATCCACCTCATCGCCAAAGAAATCAAAACGGAACGGACGGCTCTCTGAGAATGAAAAAACATCGACAATACCGCCTCGAACAGAGTATTGTCCAGGCTCATAAACAAAATCCACCTGCACAAATCCTCGTTCGACAAGCATATCCTCCAACTGAGGGATAGGAATGTTATCGCCTACGGCCAGCGTTATACTACGCGCTGAGAGAGAGCCTTCGTCCGCCACTCGTTCGGCCAACGCTTCGGGATAGGTACAAACGACAAGATAATTGCCCTGGCGATGACGCAACGCATTAAGAGTATTGGTACGTTGTACCACACCCTGAGCATCCTCCTTGCCATAGATAATTGACTTTTTATACGACGTCGGGAAGAAACACACCTGCTCCTCATTTAGCAACGCATAAAAGTCGTTGAGCATATATGCTGCAGTATCTCTATCCTCGGCTACGAAGATATGTACACCGCCTACTTTTCGCACAAAAGTTGCCGCATAAAGCGAAAGAGCCCCGCCGACCAAATCTTGAAGATGGACGGTAGCGCTCTTTCTATACTCTTTCAACAACAGGCCAAACGACTTCGCGGCCTCAACCCGTTGCATAATATTATTTATACTCTCCACGGCTTATACTCTCCTTTGTGCAGAGATTTCAACTTATTGGCAACTCTCGCTCGCAAACTCATTGCAAGCGCAGATTCCCACCCTACTCGATAAGCAAGGCGCCCGAACGGTCAAGATACTTCACATCGACCATTCCCTGACTCTGGTCAGCAACAACATCTACCCACACCTTGTAGCGCATCATCCAGCGCAAGCGTAGCGAGATGAGACCTTGACACAGATACGAAGCCACATAAGGGCTAACGCGCAGACTGATATACCTTACACCTCTATCCTCGGCAAGGAATTGTATCTGATTCTCAATCTTTCTATCGAGCAAAATCGTCGGCTCGACACGACCCGTGCCGTTACAAGTGGGGCATACATCGGTAACATCCTGTACTGCAACAGGGCGTACACGCTGGCGTGTAATCTGCATCAGACCAAACTTCGACAACGGCAAAATAGTATGCTTTGCCTTATCGCTGGCCATAAGTTTTGTCATCTCGTTAAACAACGCCTGACGGTTCTGCACCTTATGCAGGTCGATGAAATCGACAATCACGATACCGCCTAAATCGCGCAAACGTAATTGGCGGGCAATCTCCTTGGCTGCGGCTAGATTGACAGCCATAGCCGTCTCCTCCTGGTTCTCCTCAACCCTGGTACGATTACCAGAATTCACATCGATGACATTCATAGCCTCGGTATGCTCGATGATAAGATATGCTCCGCGCTTGAGCGACACATACTTGGCAAACAGAGACTTAATCTGTTTTGATATATCGAAGTTGTCGAAGATGGGTACCGAGCCACGGTACAACTTTACAATCTTCTCCAACTGGGGGTCAATGACTTTTATATAGTTTTTAATCTCGCGATACATAGCCTCATCGTCGACCGTGATTTGCGAGAAGGTCGAATTAAGCGAGTCGCGGATTATGGTATTGGCTCGGCTCATCTCGCTCATCAACAGAGCGGGAGCCTGATTTTTGCGTATGTTACCCACAGCCTCATTCCATCGCTCAACAAGCGAAAGGATATCCTGCTCAATATCGGCATCGTTAGCCTCGGCGGCTGCAGTGCGTATTATAACTCCGAAATTCTTGGGCAATACTTTTGCGGCTATCTGTCGCAGACGCTTTTTCGTCTCATTCGCACGAATCTTCTGCGAGATAAATATCTTTGACGAGAATGGCACCAACACAACATTGCGGCCCGCCAACGATATATCGGCCGTCAAACGCGGTCCCTTTGTCGAAATAGCCTCCTTGGCTATCTGTACCATCACCAACTGTCCTGGTTGCAGATGAGTGGCTAACTTACCATTCTTTTCGATAGAAGGCTCGAGTTTCATCGTCTCGACCTTGACACCTCGTCGCCCAGGTTGGTGGCTATCGACCACCTTCTGCAAAGATTCAAATTGCCCGCCCAAATCGAGATAGTGGATGAAAGCATCCTTTTCGTGACCAATATTGACAAACGCAGCATTGAGTCCCGGCATAATCTTACGCACCTTACCCAGATAGATATCACCTACGGCAAAACCTGTCTGACACTGCTCTTTATTGAGTTCGACAAGCACCTTATCCTCACACAAGGCGATAGATATTTCACTTGGGGTAACGTTTATTACTAACTCTCGATTCATCAGTTAATCTAATTTGATAATATAGGTAAAGGTAAAGGGAGATAAATAACCATACCCTTTACCTTTATGCTTACCTACTTGCTTTAAGCAAAATTAATCGTTCTACAGAAGACTACTTCTTCTTGTGACGATTCTTACGCAGACGCTTCTTGCGCTTGTGCGTAGCCATCTTATGACGCTTATGCTTCTTTCCGTTTGGCATAGTTGTAAATATTTAGTGGTTTATGTTATTTTACCTTTGCTACGAAACTCTTTGAGGGCTTGAAAGCAGGAATATTGTGCTCGGGAATAGTGATAGTAGTATTCTTAGAAATGTTACGAGCAACCTTCTGTGCACGCTTCTTGATAATGAAACTACCGAAACCACGCAAATAAACGTGCTTGTTCTCGATGAGTGAGTTACGAACATTGTCCATAAAAGCCTCTACGATAGTCTGTACCAAAACCTTCTCAGCGCCAGTGCTCTTAGCAATCTCATTAACGATATCAGCCTTTGTTGTACTAACCTTATTAGTCATAATAATCGAAAATTTATATTATTTAACATTTAAATTCCTTTGGGAGTGCAAATTTACTATATTTTCAACAATTAACAAATTAAAGTTGAGTTTTTTTCGCAAATTAGATACTCTCCGTCAAATATGAGAAATCTCTTTAATCCACAAAAGATATTTACGGAATCTGGTTAAACGCCATCGCCAATCCCTCGACAGCCTTGTCCAAACCATCCTTAATCTTGCCGCCAATCATCATTCGCATCATCATATTGAGTTCAGCGTGCAACACCAAACGTATGCGAGTATCGCTCTCCGACACCTCGTGCAACTGAATCCAGAATGTAAAATCGATTGGGGCTGATGTTCCCTCATCGTCACCGCTGATTTTTACCATTTTGTTCTCCTCGCGCTCGATGATGCGCAACTTGACGGTAAAGCCCTTCACCTTGAACGAGCAACAATCCTCGTCGGCCTGCCACTCCTCTACCTTATCCTGCAAGGCGGGTGTAAGCATATCGAAACGGCTGACAAAGGGATATATTCTCGCAGCCGACTTCAAAATCTGCTGCTGTTTTGATTCATATTTTTCTAAACTCATAGCCTATATAATAATATGGTTATCACAAAAATCGGACAAAGATACTCTTTTTTTCTTACCCTTGCAACTGCAACTATCAATGTTTCAACAATTCCACCCCTCAAACTACAAAGTTTTACACAAAAAAAAATAAGACTGCTCTTAAAAATAAAGAAACAGTCTTAAATTCTCTTTCGGCCACGCAGAAGCGGTGAGGTAAATTAATTATGAAAAAGACTTTATTTGTCGGTTTTAATAGTTACAGTCACACCTGCTCCAGACTCAATAGCATTAAAACTTGATGCATTGTATGTTTTCGTGATAAATTTATCGTTATGCGTCTGGCGCTTTTCACCTCGAGGCCCGCTCCAACTAGACGATGAACGTTTGCGTAAAACCGCTCGTTCAGCATCTGCGCCATAAGACTGCTGGTAATCGAAACTTATTTTGTCGTTAGCAACATTGGTTGTATTATTCAGGGTTTCTATTTCAAACCAATCAGAGTGCTGTGCATTCAAAACAACCATATATCGACTATTTAACTTTGGCAGATTTTCCTTCATTGTGCGTTCATAACACAGATTAGGGGTTATTATGGCTTTTGTATAACCATATTCGATGATACTTCCCTTTTCTACATTAGGAATCTCAAACTCCATGCAAGCCGAGCCATCAGCAAATTCACGACGAGTAATATTGCTGGGTTTTAACACCTTTCTTACTACTTTATTATTTTTCAGTGTGTAGGAATATGCTCTAACCGAATATGTTTCGCTATTTTCACAATCGGTTGAAGAGTTATACTTCAAAGGAATAGTAATTTTCCTGTTTTCAACACCTTTTTCGGTAAGAACTTTGACCTTACGGGCGATTACCTCGCGTATAATCATCGGACTTAATCGACCTCTGTTGATATACGCTTCGATGTCGAGCATTGAAGGCATTATCCTTATATATTCATCCAATACTACAGCATCCGATACCGTAGGTAGTGCATAATCAGACTTTAGCAAATCCTCCTTTGACACTTTCCCAAATGTATAGTCATCCGATTTTGAAAACGAAAAACTTTCTTGCGCCTCGGCGGTAAAGGTTGCCGCCACGATGGCGAGTAATAATAAAATCTTTTTCATAGCGTTTTGGGTTAAGGCAAAATGTTCTGTTTTGGGCAAAGCATATTTTGTCCAAAACAAAGTTACAAAAATTTTTCGGGGGGGGGCAAATATTTGAGGTAAAAAAAGACAAAATTTTCTATTAGTCCTTCTTCTTTGGCACAACCTTAACCTCGACAGCCTGACGGCCACCACGCTCGTTCTGCTCAATCTCGTACTCAACACATTGGCCCTCAGTCAAAGCCTTGAAGCCCTCAGACACAATACCTGTATAGTGAACAAATATCTCACCGCCATCCTCGAGAAGGATAAATCCGTAACCCTTCTTACTGTCGAACCATTTAACTTTGCCAATCATCGTAGTACGCTTTAGATATTATTAGTGAATTTAGGTAGTATCAAAGGTACGCACTTTTGTTGGATTTCAAAAGTTTTTCTGTGATTTTTTATTAAGACGGACAATGCTTTAGACCTTTGCATTGTTTTTGAGACTCGCGGCAAGGACGCCCCTTGCGCCATAAAACAAAAAAAGGGTAAGCGACTTATATCGCACCGCTACAACCTAATACCCTTGCTTGCTTCCACACCTGGGGGATTCTCAGGGAGCTGGTCGTATAAGACTTACCCGAGCGCAAAAGTAGAAAAATTTATTATCTTTGCAAAAAATATTTTACTCAAAATGAAAAAAACATTAATAGCCATATTCACATTGGCCATCATAACTGGCGCAGCAGCAGCCATTTGGGGTATAATTTCATTCAAAGGCAATGCCGTAAAAGAGCGTGCAGAATTGTTCATCTCGAAGCGTTCTGACTATGCCGCGTTGCTCGATTCGGTAAAACCTCGCATCAAACATCACTTTGCATTTGACCTCTACGCCGAGCGACTCAACCTGAAGGAGACCTTCAAGGCGGGACACTACATCGTGGAGGATGGAATGAACGTAATCGACATCGTGCGTATGTTCAAACTCGGCTTGCAGACACCCGTAAACGTCACTATGAACAACGTCAAGACCCCAGCCTATCTCGCGGGCAAACTCGCCAAGCAGATTGACGCCGACTCGACGGAGTTGGTTACGGTGCTGAATGACAAAAAGAGAGCCAAGGAGTTGGGATTTGACAATCCTCTGACAATGTTTTCGATATTCATACCCAATACCTACGAGTTTTATTGGACTGTGACTCCCGAGGAGTTCGTGGAGCGTATGTACAAGGAGTACAAAGATTTTTGGGCAAAGAACAACCGCGACGAGAAACGCAAGCGCAGCGGATTAAGCAGAGTGGAGGTTGCAACATTGGCATCAATCGTCTATGAGGAGACCCGCAAGGTTGACGAAATGCCACGCATTGCAGGCGTCTATGTAAACCGCCTAAAGAAGGGCATCCCCTTGCAGGCCGACCCGACAATCAAATACGCTATGCAGGATTTTGGTCTGCGCCGCATCCTGTATCGCCACTTGAAATATGAGTCGCCCTACAACACATACATTAACAGAGGTTTGCCCCCCTCGCCCATCTGTATGCCGAGCATAGATGCGATTGATGCAGTGCTGAACTTCGAGAAGCACGATTACATATTCTTCTGTGCTCGTCCGACATTCGACGGCTACCACAACTTTGCACGCACGCTCTCGGAGCATAACGCCAACGCAAGAGCCTACCAGAGCGAACTCAACAAGCGCAAAATAAAGTAAGCGTATACTTATGTTATAACAATCAGTGGTTGTCCAACATTGGACAACCACTGACTATTTTCAAGAGCAGGCAACCCAAACGCTGGCCCGCATTATACCCTATCGTCGCTTGCAGGCAAAGGTATAAGTTCCAGCCTGCAACTCCAATTTCTCGCCCTCCTTGCAGGTCCAACCCGCAGGCAAAGTAAGCGTCGCTGTACTATTGGCAGGGATAGTTACGCTATACATAACCTTACCACCCTTTGTAGTCCATCCCGAAACAATCTCACCATAGGGCGAGGTGTGACGAGCCGTAAACTCCTCCAGCCCTTCGGGGAAGTATGGCTTGAGGTTGATATGCTTAAAGCCAGGACGCTCGCTATCGGGGTATATACCCGCCAAGCCCTTATAAAACCAAGCACCAATCTCGCCAAACATCATATGATTATCCGAAATATCGCGAGTGGCATCCAACTTCCAGTTCTCCAACAATGTGGTAGCACCGTTAGTCACCCACCAACCCCAAGAGGGATAAGTATCCTGAATTGCAACCTTATATGCGGTCTCGGTATAACCATTCTCGCACAAAGCATTCAGCAGAGCCTTGCAACCCAACACGCCTACATCGAGGTGGAAATCCGAAGCAATCACCTTTTCGTTCAGGTTCTGCGCCACCTTTGCCCTATGCTCTTCGGGCACTACACCCCAATACAAAGGCACACACAACTCGGTCTGCGTACCGCTTGCATAGATACCCGTCTCGGTATTGAGGTATTTTTTATTGATAGAGTCCTTTATCTGCTCGGCCAATGCTGAATATCGCTTTTGGTCGGCCTCATAGCCCAACAAACCAGCCGCACGCGCCAAAATGGTGGCATCGACATAGTAATAGACGCTCGATGTCAACTCCTTATTTGAGCCAACAGTAACGGGCACCCAATCTCCACGTCCCCAAGTTGTGAGATTGCCACGACTGATGCGACCAACATAATCGACATATCGCTTAATATTGGGATAACACTGACGCAGAGCCTCATCATCGCCATAGAACAAATAGAGATTCCACGGAATTATGGCTATGGTGCTCGTCCAATCCAAACCATTGTCGGTATCATAGCCCCAACCACCAGTCGGAATAATATCGGGCAGAACGCCATTAGGCTGCTGCTCATCACGATGGTCGGCCAACCACTTCTCATATACGGTGATTCCGTCGAAATTATACAGCGCCGCCTCAATAGCCAAATGTCCATCGCCCGTCCAGCCATTCTTCTCACGTTGAGGGCAATCGGTCGGATAACCCATCAAATTCGAGAGGTAGGCTTGATTTGCGGCAGCCATAAGACCCTCGATAAGTTTGTTTGACGATGTTATCTCGCCCACTTGAGGCACATCGCTATGCACAAAGTAGGCAACAAGGCTCTCTTTACCAATCTCTACTGGAGCAGAGGCCTCTACCTGCACATAACGAAAACCCTTATAGTTAAATGCAGACATAAACTCATCCTCGCCACCGCTCAATGTAAGGATATCGGTCTGGAATGGGTCTTTCTCTTTGTCGCCACGATAATATACGTCGATATTCGACTGGTCTAAACGACCATCCTTTGAGAGTCGCTCACCGTGTCGCAACTTCACTACTGTACCCTTCTCGCCACGCACCTTGATGCGGGTAACGCCAGCCATATTATAACCAAAATCATACAGATAGACGCCCTCCGACAACTCGCTGAACTTCGCTGCCTCATACTCCTGACAAGCACGAATCGGGCGCATCTGCTGTGACGTAATCTGCTCGGAAGGCAATGAGCGCAACTTCACACCACCCCACTTGCTGTCATCATAATCGGGGGTACTCCATCCCTGCATCTCTTTTGTAAAGTCATAGTGTTCACCCGTGTAGATATTGTTTCTCACAAGCGGACCCTTGTCGGTAGCACGCCAACTCAAATCGGTGCTGACAACATCCTCCGTTCCGTCGTCGTAGGTCAGGTGTAAATCGAGACAAAAAGCAGGTCTATTACGCCACGGAGCGACGTCGAAGTTCCACACCGCCAATGCCTGATGATTATACCAGCCATTACCTAAAACGATACCCACGACATTCTCCTTATCACGAATATACGGAGTCACATCATAGGTCATATACATATTACGGCGGTCAAAACGTGTATACACAGGCTCAAGCATTCCATCGCCCATACGCTCGCCGTTGATGTATAGATTATACAAACCAGCAACGGCCACATACAAACGTGCTTGCTTTACTTGCTTGCCAACACTAAACTTCTTGCGGAAATATGGTGCAGGAGAATGTTCAATGCCCTTATTATCGCTAATCCAATTACCTACCCAAGCATCCAACGACATCTTGCCCGTCTCGAAAGATGCCACCTCGGATTTAGCCTCCACACCCTGCTCATCGGTTATAGCCACCTGCCAATAGTAACGTGTACGGGGTTGCAGAGCCTCTCCACCATAGCGAACACTCATCTGTGACGATTGCTGCTTACCGCTATCCCAAACGTCACCACTACCCTGACTCACTTTGAGCGAATCACGACCGACCAACAGACGAAAAGAGTTCTGTGCAGCACCCTCGTTTGCAGAGACCATCCTCCAGGATAGACGTGGATTGGGTTTATCCACACCCAACGGCGAGACCAAATGCTCGGTCTTCAAACTCTCTACTTTAAGGCTCTGCGACAGAGCAATATGGCTCACTGCAAGCAACGACACTAACAAAAAGGCTCTCTTTATCGACATAGGATTATGTTATTTTGGGTTCATTATATTATAGTCACAACAAATATACAAATAATTTCCAATCAGCGACACCACTTCGCAACAAAAAAAAACGAGCGACTGCACAATGACAGTCGCCCGTAAAACATATTTTATATATTAGTGATTTATTGCGCCTTGTAAGCCTCTACGCCACGCTGCAAGAAATCAACAAATGCCTCGACATCCAAGTCGTAACCACGAGGCTCAACCAACTGCTCGCCCGAAGCACCCTGCAATACATAGTAAGGCTGCGCATTGACACCATAATTCTTCAATGCGTAGTAAGAGTTGATTTTACCCAATGTCTTGAGCACCTTGCCTGCATCAGTAGTAACCCAATCAGCCTCATCTACCTTAAGTTTATCGTCAGCATAAAGAGCCACAACAACATACTCCTCGCGCAAGAGTTTCAACACGCGCTCGTCAGACCACACTCTGGCCTCCATCTCACGACAATTAACACATCCGTGACCTGTAAAGTCCACGAACAACGGCTTACCCACCTCGGCAGCATAAGCCTCAGCCTGAGCCATATCGAAGAAGCCCTGCAAGCCGTGCGGCAACTCCAACTTGTCACCATACTTAACACCAGCAACAGCCGCATCATCCTCACTGCTCTGTGCTACAGCACCACCCTGCGTAAGCACAAAATCCTGACTCTGCATAGGAGGCATATAACCCGACAACGCAGTCAAAGGTGCACCCCACATACCAGGAAGCATATAGACAACAAACGAGAACGATATGATAGCCATCACCAAACGGGGAACTGACAAGTAAGGCATATCGCTATCGTGCTTGAACTTGAGTTTACCCAACAAATAGAGGCCCAACAGAGAGAAGATAGCAATCCAAATAGCCAGATATACCTCTCTATCCAGGATACCCCAATGGTAAGTCTGGTCGGCAACGCTCAAGAACTTCAAGCCCAAAGCCAACTCAACGAATCCCAAAACAACCTTCACAGAGTTCAACCAACCACCACTCTTAGGCAACTGCTTGAGCCAAGTGGGGAACAATGCGAAGAGTGTAAAGGGCAATGCAAATACCACAGAGAAGGCAAACATTGTCACAATAGGAGTCCAGAACTCGCCCGATGTAGACTGAATCAAAACAGAGCCTACGATGGGACCTGTACAAGAGAATGACACCAGCACCAAAGTCAAGGCCATAAAGAAGATACCGGCCAAACCGCTCTTATCGGATTTAGCGTCGCTATCGTTCACCAACTTCTCGGGCAACACAATCTCAAATGCACCGAAGAACGATGCTGCGAAAATCATAAACACCGCAAAGAAAATCAAGTTGGGCAACCAGTGTGTAGCCAACCAGTTGAAGATATCGGCTGTAACAGCATCACCACCAATCAACCAAGTGAGGAAGATAATCACTCCGATGGGTACGGTGTAGAGAACTACGATAAACAGACCATACATCAAAGCGCGGAAACGACCTTTGGCTACGCTACCTGAGCCCTTCAAGAAGAACGACACGGTCATAGGAATCATAGGGAACACGCAAGGTGTGAGCAATGCAATCAACGCCCAACCAATAGCACTCAACACAAATCCCCAAAGCGAGCCACCTGCAGAAGCCGCTACAGCATCAACCACCTCGGCAGACTCTGCAGCAGCAGGTGCGCCTACGGTAATCTCAAAATCCTTATCGCTATTTACGCAATTCTCATCGTTACAGCACATCCACTCGGCAGCAATCTTTACAACTGCGCCCTGCTCCGACTTAACTATCTGTGAGAAGGTTACCTCATTTTCGTAATAACCCACATCCATCATATAGACGTCATCATAGTGCTTAATCAACTCACCCTCGGCAGTCATATCGCCCTCGAGCGCATAATCTGATGCAGGCTCAAATGTAAAAGCCGTAGCCATAGGGCCACCAACCTCGTAAGGGCCCATATCGTAAAGATGCCAGCCCTGCTCAATCGAAGCCTTAAAAGTGATTTTATAAGTACCCTCACCCTGCTCCTCAACAGAGGTCTTCCAGAAAACGGGCTCAACGGGTTGCGCCACAACTGCTACCGACACGAAAGCCAGCATCAGCGTTAAAAACAGATTTTTGATAAGTTTCATATTTTATTAAGTTTTTCTTTATCGCTTTTTATCGCGCAAAAATACAAAAAAAAAGAGACTCTTGCAAATCAAGAGTCTGTAAGTGGGAAAGTTCTGCTATTTTTATAGAGTTACTCTATCTCGAAAATACGATGTTCGTCTTCGCCTACGGTAATTCGCACAGTCATTGCATCATCAGGCAACAGAGGCTCAATCTTCTCAGGCCACTCCACCAAACACAAATCGCCCGAATAGAAATACTCCTCATATCCGAGGTCGAATACCTCCTCAATCTCTTCTATGCGATAGAAATCGAAATGGTAGATACGGCATTCGCTACCCTCATACTGATTTACCAGGGCAAAGGTCGGGCTCGTAACCGTATCCTCAGCACCAAGATAGGCCGCAATACGGCTGATTAGCGTAGTTTTACCTGCACCCATCTCGCCTCGCAGCAACACTACGGTACGTCCTTCGAGTGACTCTACAACCTCCTGGGCAACATCTTTAAGTTCTGATAACGAATCTATCTCTATTCTCTTCATAATTATCGTTTTTTAGGGTTAAGCACTATGTATGGCACAATCATCTCCTCCATCGATATACCGCCGTGCTGGAATGTATTGCGGTAATAACGAATAAATCGGTTGGCATCGTTGTTATATACCAAGAAATCGGAGTTGTAAGCAAAAATATAACTTGACGAAAGATTCACTCGCGGTAATTGGATATCCTCGGGACGGGTAACCTCATACACCTCACGGGCATTATATTGCAGATTACGACCTGTCTTATATCTCAAATTTGAAGAAGTCTCTCTATCACCCAATACCTTAACGGGGTTATCAACACGGATTGTGCCGTGGTCCGATGTGATGATTACCGTATGACCTCGCTCCGAAAGCAACTTCAGAAGCACAAACAAATCGGAGTGTTCGAACCACGAGCGAGTCAGCGAACGGAACGAAGCCTCGTCCTCGGTAAGTTCGCGAATGATATCGGTCTCGGTACGGGCGTGCGAAAGGATATCGAGGAAATTATAGACAATAACCGAGAAATCGGCATCGTAGATTCTATTGATGTTCTCAATCAACTTACGGCCAGCCTCGGGGCGCACCAACTTATCGAACGTCCAACGATAGTTCTTACCCATAGAGTTGAGTTGACGGCGCAAAAACTCCTCTTCGTATTGATTCTTACCACCCTCCTCGTTATCATTCAACCACTTATCGGGCATCATCTTATCTATCGCCAACGGCATCAAGCCTGCAAAAATCGCATTGCGAGCATACTGTGTAGCCGTAGGTAAGATGGCACAATAGAAGTCATCGGTATCGACATCGTAATAACCTCTTAGTAGAGAACTGATGGCTCGCCATTGGTCATAACGGAAATTATCTATCAACAGCAACGTGGTCTTTTCGTGCGAATCGACCTCAGGCAATATACGCTTACGCATAAGCGTATGCGACATTACGGGAATCTCCGACTCCTCGGCACGTTTGTTTATCCAATCGTAGTAGTTACGACGAACAAACTTGCAAAACTCCTGATTAGCCTCAGCCTTTTGGTAAGTCAAAATCTCCTTTATACCTGTATCGTTAGACTCCGAAAGTTCGATATCCCAATTCGTAATTTTACGATAGAGCGTACTCCACGCAGCAAACGATGATGCCATCTGGCACATCGACGTAATACGTCCAAATTCAGCACGATAATCGGCTGTAATCTGCTCGGTAACGAGTTGCTGCTGATGCACATTCTTCTTTATCGAAAGCAACACCTGATTGGGATTGACGGGCTTGATAATATAGTCGGCAATCTTCGAGCCGATGGCCTTATCCATAATATTCTCCTCCTCGCTCTTGGTCACCATAATAACGGGAGTCGTAGGGCGAATATCCTTTATAAGCGGCAAGGTCTCAAGGCCTGTCATACCAGGCATCATCTCATCAAGAATGATAAGGTCGTAGGAGTTCGCACGCACCATATCAATGGCATCATAGCCATTGTTGCAGGTATCGACCTCATACCCCTTACCTTTAAGAAACAAGACGTGAGGCTTCAAAAGTTCAACCTCGTCATCAACCCATAATATATTTACCATAATCTTCTGTTTTACTAATTATAGAACGCGGCAAAGACCTTTTTAATTGTCGAAAACGAGTTCTTTATTTTCTCTGCCACATCATTGGGCTCAATCCATTCAGCCGCAACAATACCCTCTTCGCTTTGAGGTGTAAGGTCACACGACTCGGCCCTCATTGCATACCACGCCGTATATTTCATCTCCCACTTGCCGTAGAGATTATAACAATGTAGTGTCGTTGCGAGTAATCTATCTACACCCAGAATCTTCACACCTGTCTCCTCCTCGGCCTCTCGCGCAGCACAAACCTCAAAATTCTCGCCACACTCACGATGACCTTTGGGCAAATCCCAACGCTCGTTGCGACGAATCATCGCTACCCTGCCATCGGCATCAACCGCAATACCACCTGCCGCCTCAACCCACACAAACTGCGATGCAAAATCTATGAAATGAGCCATCGGGTTGGGCGAAATAATCACAACGTTGTTGTAATTTCCGAGAAAAGTCGTTATCTTCGCTCGTGAAATGCTTTCGTCGGCCAAAGGACGTAACTCACAGGCCCCCGTAATCGAAATTTCGTGCTGGGTGAAGATTACCTCCTTGTCGGCAAACGATACGCGAATAGTGCCGTCAGCCTCTACGGGCAACGGCATATTACATTCGGGAGTAGCGACTCTGCCATCTCCCTGCTGGGTTAGAATATCGTGCGGCTCTGTCATTTTTTGCTCTGCTATACGGTTTCAAACGCAAAAATACGAAAAATGAAGTTAAACCTCGATAGATTAGTATGAAAAAATTATCCTTTATTATGGCTTTTGCAGCATTTGCGTTGGGCGCGTGCACTCCAAAGGAGCAACCCACAACGCTCGACATTGACAACAAACTAACTCCCGAAGAGATTTCGGCAGCACGTCTAACACCTCCCGTAATGTGGAAGATGGGCCGCTTGGCAAGCGCTTCGCTCTCACCCGACGGCACAAAGGCACTCTATGCCATCACCCGATACAATATGAGTGAGAATCGTGGCCTCTCGCAGATTTATGTGCGCGATATGGCTTCGGGTGAGGAGTTTACATTGACCGACAACACATCGAACAACAACGACCCGCAGTGGAGCGCTGACGGCTCGGCAATATATTTCACATCAAATCGCAGCGGCGAGATGCAACTTTGGCAGATGGGCGTGGATGGCTCTGCACCAAAGCAGATTACAAAGGTAGAAGGTGGTATCGAGGGCTATGGCGTAGCACCTACGGCCGACAAACTCTTTTATATAAAGAAGGTACACGCTGCTGACACCAAGTCATCGGACATCTACAAGGATATGGACAAGTCGAAGGCTCGCATCTACAGCGACCTGATGGCTCGCCACTGGGATTATTGGGATGAGGGCGATTATAGCCACATCTTCGTTGCCGACCTCAACGACAACGGCATCAGCAACGACAAGGACATCATCGGTGCTGACGCTGCCTGGGATGCTCCGCTTGCACCCTACTTCGACGCTGCCGAGATTGCGTGGAGCAACGATGGCAAGAAGTTGGCATATACTTGCAAGCCATTGACAGGTGCAGAGTATGCCGTATCGACCGACTCTGACATCTTTATCTACGATACAGAGGATGGCTCTACACTCAACATCAACAAAATCAAGACAAATGCTGGTATGCGCATTATGGAGTATGTTGGTTACGACCGCTACCCCGTATGGTCACCCGACGATAAGCAGTTGGCATTCTGCTCGATGGCTACACCTGGTTATGAGTCAGACAAGGACCGTTTGTTCGTATACGACCTCCAGAGCAAGGAGCATACATACCTCACACCCGACTTCGACCACAGCGCATCGAACGTCATCTGGAAGGATGCCGAGACGCTCTATTTCCTCTCGGCTATCGAGGGTACGCAGCAGGTATGCAAGGTTAAGACCAACGACACTAACGTGGCAGTTATCACATCGGGTGACCACGACATCGCTTCGATGAGCATCGCTGGTGACAAGTGCCTCACTACACTTATGACCATCAACCGCGACAAGGAGTTGTACGAGGTAAATCTTGCAGATGGTGCTCTCACTCAACTATCGAACATCAACTCTCACGTCTACGATAATGTCAAGATGGGTAAGGTCGAGAAACGAATGGTGAAGACTACCGACGGCAAGGAGATGCTCACTTGGGTTATCCTCCCGCCCGACTTCGACCCTGCGAAGAAGTACCCCACTTTGCTCTATTGCGAAGGTGGTCCGCAGAGCGTTGTATCGCAAGGTTGGAGTTATCGCTGGAACTTCCAACTTATGGCCGCGCAGGGCTATGTCGTAGTCGCTCCCAACCGCCGAGGTTGCCCCTCATTCGGCAGCGAGTGGCGTGAGCAGATTTCGGGCGACTACGCAGGTCAAAACATAAAGGATTACTTGGCCGCTATCGACGAGGTCGCCAAAGAGCCTTGGTGCGACAATGAGCACTTGGGTGCTGTAGGTGCATCGTATGGCGGTTACTCGGTTTACTACTTGGCAGGTCACCACGAAGGTCGTTTCAAGGCACTTATCTCGCACTGCGGAATCTTCAACTTTGAGTCGATGTATGGCGAGACCGAGGAGTTATTCTTCATCAATCACGACTACGGTGGCAACTATTGGGACAAGGATAACGCAATCGCACAGCGTTCATACGCCAACTCACCCCACAAGTTTGTCGATAAGTGGGATACACCTATCCTCATCATCACGGGCGAGTACGACTTCCGCATCCCCTACACACAATCATTGCAGGCATTTACTGCTGCTCGTTTGAAGGGTGTAGATGCACGTTTGGTAGAGTTCGAAAACGAGGCTCATCAGGTATTCAAACCACAAAACTCAATCGTCTGGAACCGAGAGTTCTTCGGCTGGCTGGATAAGTATTTGAAATAGGCAGAACAAGTTATAGACACAAAAAGTGGTTGTCCGACTCAAGATTGGGCAACCACTATTTTTTGCAAGAAGTCGTATAACAAGAATTGATTTTGTTTATAACTTAAAGCCTAATCTAAACTGCAAATGGGGCTCAAAGTAGAGACGACCATTATTGCCTGAATAATAGCCGACACCGCCACCGATGGTAAATTCGCAAAACCAATGCTTTGTGAAATTCCTTTTAATACCATAAACTGGCACTAACTCAACATCGTAAGGGGTGTTAGGAATTAGAATTGCACCATTTGCTTTCAATGCGAAGAAATCCTCGTCGTTCAAATAGTATCGCGGCTCAATTGTTAGGCGAAAACCATTGCGTACGGAATAATTGTTTTTGTATGGCGAATAGGCCTCACTACCAGCACCGATGCGACCAATCAATGACATTCCGCTCTTCCACACATACTCATAACTATATTCAAGTCGGCATAGCGTTGAAACGGAGAATGAGTGATGTGAGCCAACCTGCTCATAACGAGTTTTCTCGGCAGAAGTGTTGCGGTCTTGCGCCTGAACACTATATACAAACGCAAATAGAGCAACAATAAGGACTAGTAAGTTCTTTTTCATAATCGTAATAGTTTGTTATTTCTGCTTATTGTAAGAACGAAATCACGACAGCCATCAAAAGCAATATTATGCCTACAACATTGATTGTCATTCCCAAAAATTTACCTTTTGAATCCTTCTCTTTTAATGCTCTTATAAGGTTGATTATTGCGATGATAAGCAACACCAACATTAATACGTAAAACTTTGTCATAATACATATCTATTTTTATCTATTCGCAAATTTACCCCCCCCCACAAATTTTCCAAATTTTTGGGCTGAAAAATGCGTATAAAGAGGCAATAAGTCGAAGAATAGAGGCTATTTGGGGTTTGCGACGCTCGAAAAAACGACCTATTAGACGACTAATCTTACTTTGTCTTATAAGCGCAACGATACTTACCATTGGCAAGTTTGGTCATCTTGCCCTTGAGCAGATTACGACGCAGGGGCGAAAGACGGTCGGTAAAGACCTTACCCTCCAGGTGGTCGTACTCGTGCTGGATAACGCGGGCAGGAAGACCGTCAATGAGTTCATCGTGCTCAACAAAGTTCTCATCCAACCAACGCATCTTGATGGCCACAGGACGGCGAACATCCTCGTGCAAGCCAGGCAACGACAAGCAACCCTCATTAAAGAGGTCGGTCTCCTCCGAGTGCTCGTAAATCTCGGCATTGATAAATACCTTACGGTAGTCTGCCAACTCAGGCTCATCATCAGCCCATGGGGTGCAATCGACAATAAACAGACGAATATTCTTGCCTATCTGCGGAGCCGCCAAACCTACTCCCGAAGCCTCATCCAACGTGAGAAACATATCGTCGATAAGTTTCTTCAAGTCGGGATATTCGGGGGTGATATTTTCAGACTTGTTTCGCAGTGTCTGAGCACCATAAATCACTATTGGATATATCATAACTCTATTTTTTACATCATTATTTGAACACTTCACTGAATCTATCTGCATTGTATTGGACTGAGTCCATATACGATTGCAATATAATCGTAGCCGAAATCCTATCGACCAAAGCCTTATCGCGGCGAGCCATCTTGCCTATACCACTCTCCAACATCGTGCGATGTGCCATCACCGAGGTGAAACGCTCATCGTAGAGCACAACCTCCTTCTCGGGATAGGCACGACGCAAGCGAGCAGCCAAAGGCTCTATAAAACGCATCGTCTCCGAAGGCTGACCATTCATCTGCGAAGGTTTGCCCAAGACTATTATATCAACTTCGTTTTTCGTAAAATAGTCTGCCAACCACTTCTCCAACCCTTTGGTTTCAACCGTATCCAACGCATTGGCTATAATACGCAAGGGGTCGGTCACAGCCAACCCCGTACGTTTAGTACCATAATCTATCGCAATAATTCGGCCCACTTTACAAAAGTGCAATCAATTTACCAATTCCGTAGCCAACTACATAACCAACCACAAAGCAAGCCGCTATGATAAGCACTATGCGTCCCCACATTGGGCGATACTTTGTTTTAGTCATAGTTATGCCTGAATCTTCTTGAACAAGTTGCGGAACGATACCTGCTCGTCAACCATTGCACGCAAAGCCTCAATCTTCACACGCTCCTGCTGCATTGTATCGCGGTGACGTACCGTCACTGTGCCATCCTCCAAAGTCTGGTGGTCAACAGTAACGCAGAAGGGAGTACCAACGGCATCCTGACGACGGTAACGCTTACCGATAGAGTCCTTCTCGTCGTAAGCCACAACATAGTCATATTTCAAGTCGTCGATAATCTGGCGAGCAACATCGGGCAGACCATCCTTCTTAACCAAAGGCATAACGGCAACCTTAGTAGGAGCCAACGCAGCGGGTATGCGCAATACTACGCGCTCGTCGCCACCCTCCAACTTCTCTTCACAATATGCGGCTGACATAATCTGCAAGAACATACGGTCAACACCGATAGAGGTCTCAACAACGTAAGGCACATAACTCTCACCACGCTCGGCGTCGAAGTACTGAATCTTCTTACCAGAGTACTCCTGATGGCGACCCAAATCGAAATCGGTACGAGAGTGAATACCCTCAACCTCCTTGAAACCGAACGGGAAGTTGAACTCTACATCGGTAGCGGCATTGGCATAGTGAGCCAACTTGTCGTGGTCGTGGAAACGATAGTTCTCGTCGCC
>JAFYRX010000039.1 GCA_017546725.1 Alistipes sp.
CAGATGAATTTTAGGAAAAAGGATAAGCGGAGAAATTTCCGTTAAAAAACGGAGAATTTTTCACGAAGTAAAAACGCGAAGGCGTCCGTTTTAGGAAATTTGTTCGGTTAGCCCCTAAAATTTATCACTGCGCCGCTTTTTGCTCACCTTTTTACGGCTAAAAAGGTGAAAAAGAAAGTAAATAAAAATTCTCCCACTATGTGAGTGGGAGAATTTTTAGTATTATTACCTTGAATCAATCTTACATTATTAGAAGCATATCGCGCACGATGCTCCTGCGGCCTTGAACTCCGAGTAGTATACAGGCGCAACTGCTACAGCCGAAGAACTCTTCAGGTTGAACAATTTGCGGCTCAAGGGCAACATCCAATAACCTATGCGTGCCGAGAGTATACCCACCGCAGCCCCTCCTATGGTGTCGGTAATCCAGTGGCGGTCGTTATACAGACGCATAAATCCCACGCCCGTAGCGATGACGTATGCTGGTATGCCGTATGCCCAGCCATACTCCGTGCGGACCAACTCTGCTCCCGCAAAGGCTGTAGTTGTATGTCCCGATGGGAAGGAGTTATGTTCTGCGAAGTTGGGGCGTTGCTCACGAATCGTATATTTCAGTCCATTCACAAGGGCCGTCTCTGCGATGAATGTCACAGCCGCCACACACACCTTCTCAGGGAACGTATGTTTCGACTTGGTGGGCAGGGCCGACAAACCAAGATACATAGCCGTCGGTAGATACTGCAGGTAGTCGTCAAAGTGCATCGGGCAGTTGCCACGTATCTGCAGGGCCTTCTCTCTGACCTTGAGGTCCAACTTGTTCAGCGGAGCGTTTTCGCCAATGCCGAGTGCACCTACAGTAAACAGTGCGGCAGGAGCGATTAGTTGTTTTGGTCGAAATGTCGTTGTGTAGTCACTCTTTTCGTGCCACCAGCCCTTCTTGGCGGCGGTATTGCTTACGGCCAAAGAGTCCTTGCCGTAAGAGTCTGCAAGGCCCTCTGCCTGTGCCACTACCGACACAAAGAGCATAGAGCAGGTTAGGATTATTGTCAATATTTGCCTCATATTGATACAAATATAACAATAAAAATCTATTTTATACCACAAATGGGCACAAATAGTTCAAACCGTCGTTGCTCAAATGTAGGGATGGATAAAGGAGTAATAAGAGAATATACTTCTTGCTACTCCAACCAGATGGTGTAGCATTTGCCGCCTATGCGTGTCAGGGCTATGCGGTGGGTGTTGCCACTGCGCAGAGAGCACTTGCGGCGCACCTCATCCAGCGACGAGGGGAAGTCGCGCATAATGATATCGACACCCTTGCCCTTCAGTTGGCGGCGCAGGGCCTTGCTGTCGTACTCCTCTATTTTTGTGATTGGCTCTGTGCGGCCGAGCACCCCCTCGGGCCTCTGGCGTGCAAAGCCGAATGAGTTGTTGTTCCAGATGTCAGCCTTGCCTTGCAGTGCCGATGCCGTCAGGCGGGCCTTCTGCAACGCTACGTCGGGGATTATTAGGTAACGATACTCCTCGGGGATGAACTCCTGCGACGAAAAAGTTGCATTCATAGCCTCATCGCGGCTCACCTCATAACGTCCTGCACCCACAGCCTCGGCTGCCAGGCGGGGCATAGAGCCATCTATGTATATCATCACCTCCTTGCACTCGCCACCGAGCGAAATGACCTCCACTGAGCAATCGCCAAAGAGCCTGAAGGCCTCATCGACATCAAACAGCGGCGAATTCTTTATCGCCACACGTTGGCTCACGCGCTTAATGGCGGGCCACAGCGCAATCATATTGGGCGAGCAATCCTCCAGCCTCACAACTCTGCGCCCCTCGGCTGTACGACGGTCGGGGTCGGCATATACCCAATCGAATTGCTCCTTGCACGAGGCCAGATAATCCTCGGCAGAAGATGTAACTACCTCTATATTAGTGATGTTTAATCGTCGCAGATTCTCCCTAACCACCTCGGCCAGCACCTCGTCACGCTCGATGGCGACCACACGCTTGAATCGCTCGGCAAAGGCCATCGAGTCTATGCCCAATCCGCAGGTGAGGTCGAGCAATGTCTCGCCCTCGATGCGCTTGGCGGCGGCACACTGCTCGCTCGACGACTGCTCGAAGGCGCGTTGCGGGATGATGCAACGTGCCGAATATAGCGCAGGCAGTTTGGTGCGTGCTCGTTGCAGATACTTCACCTGCGTGGCTACCTCGCGGGCGTGAGGAATCTTGCTGTCGAGAGCAATGCGTACGGGGTCACGCTCGATGTTCTTATCGATGGCGGTGCGTACATCCTCGCGCAGTAGTATCTCTATCTCCTCGCGTGTCATTCTTTCAGTCAGGGTGGGGGTGGGTTACTTCATAAAGATGAAATATACGGCCAAAATCAAGCATCCGAAGGCTGCGAAGTGGTTCCACTGCAGCGACTCGCCTCGGAAGAAGATGGTCGTAAAGAGTGTAAAGATGATGAGCGTGATGACCTCCTGCATCACCTTGAGTTGCATCAGCGTGAAGGGGCCTCCGTTACCCGTGAAACCTATTCTGTTGGCAGGTATCTGGCACGAATATTCGGCCAAAGCGATACCCCACGAAAAGATGATAACGAGCCACAGTGGCCACGATGAAATGAGTTTCATCTGTTGCAACTTCAGGTGGCCATACCACGCAAAGGTCATAAATATGTTCGATACTACCAACAGTAGTATGGTGTATATTGCTTTCATTATGAGTTAATTAAAATGTTTTCAACTCCTCCAGAGCCACATCTGCCGCAATCTTGTCGATTATGCGTTTTACCACTTTGTCAATCTCCGAGTCTTCGGTGTAGTCGGCGGCGCAGACGTAGTTCACACGGTTGTCGCGTATGAGGGTGTTCATCTCACGGCGTTTGCTCTTGTCCTCGGGGTTGTAAACGGCAATCGAGTGTCCGCCGTAGTTCTTCACCAAGCGCATACAGGGGATGTCTGTCGTACCGTCACCCACATAAATCATACGCTTGAACGGTACGGGGCGGTGCTCCTCCTCCATATAGCGGTTCACCAGACGTGTGTCGTAAACCGACTCCACACCCTTGTTAATCTTGAAGATGAACTGTGTCTTGTTGGTGTAGTTAATCGCCACCGCAGGCCAATAGGCTATGCCATCGACGTTGTAGAGGAACGAGCAGGCATAGATGTGCTTGAACTCGTGGGCGATGGATGTACCCTCGATAATCTCCTTCAGTCCCGATGAGTTGATGTAGTGCAGCAGGCGCAGACCACGCTCCTCGGCATAGCGGTTCATACGTCCGAACCACTCCTCGACACCCGCAAAGTAACGGACGTGGCGGCCCGACTCCTGAAACGCCTCACGACGCAACGAGAGGTCTTTGCTCTGTGCCTCCTGAATCATACGAGCCATATAGGCCAATACGGGGTCGGCATCCTGTGTCTCGGCCAGCACGTTGGCATCGGTCCAAAACTCACGGTTGCTCTTACCCACGGCGGGTATGAAGTCGTACTCCTGCATATTGCCAGGAGAGAGTGTGCCGTCAAAATCGTAAATGAGTGCTACGGTCTTTTTCTGCGTCATAATGCATTAGGTTTTATATGTTTGTAAAACAAAGTTAGCGTAATTTCTGGGATTACGCTAACTTTTTCCGACTTAAATCGCTTTACCAGATGATAATGCGCTCCTTCTCGGCGAGGAACATCTCGCCATCGGTGATGCCGAAGGCCTCGTAGAACGATTCGATGTTGCGCAACGTAGCATTCACACGGTTGCGGCCCAACGAGTGTACATCGACCTTCGTAAGGCGTGCAATCTCCTCGTCGCGGATGTTCTGTCCCCAAATTGTGGCGTATGAGAGGTAGAAACGCTGCTCGGCAGTGAAGCCGTCGATAGGCTCGGGCTTGCCAGCCTCGCCAAACGAGTTCTGCAATGCGGTGTATGCTACACGCAGACCACCCTGGTCGGCAATGTTCTCGCCGAGTGACAACGCACCGTCGGCCATAATTGCGGGCTGGTCACCCTTGGCGGGCAACACCTCTATCTTGTTGAACTGCTCAACCAATACGTCGGTACGGCTCTTGAATGCGGCAGCATCCTCTTCGGTCCACCAGTTGTTCATATTACCGTCCTTGTCGAATTGGCGGCCCTGGTCGTCAAAGCCGTGAGTCATCTCGTGGCCGATAACCACACCGATAGCACCATAGTTCACAGCATCGTCAGCCGCAGAGTTGTAGAACGGGGGCTGGAGAATAGCGGCGGGGAAGCAAATCTCGTTAGTAGTGGGGTTGTAGTAGGCATTCACGGTCTGGGGTGACATAAACCACTCGTCACGGTCAACCTCCTTGCCCAACTTCGAGATGTTGTCGCGTGTGTACCAAGTGTTTGCACGCTTGATATTCTCCCAATATGACTGCTTGGGGTCGATTGTGAGTGATGAGTAATCCTTCCACTTGTCGGGGTAGCCAATCTTCACGGTGAACGAAGCCAACTTCTCGTGAGCCTTCGCCTTTGTGGCATCCGACATCCACTCCAGAGCGTCGATATGCTCGCCCAAAGCCACCTGCAGGTTCTTCACCATATCGGTCATACGCTGCTTGTCGTTCTCGGGGAAGTATTTTGCTACATAAATCTCACCTACAGCCTCGCTCAAGATGTTGTTGGGTACAGCCATAGCACGCTTCCAGCGGGGACGCATCTCCTGCTGGCCCGACATCAGGCGACCAAAGAACTCGAAGTTAGCCTCATACAAGTCGTCACCCACGTAACCTGCTGCGCTACGCAATACGCTGGCAGCCAAGTAGTTCTTGATTGTTGAGAGTGACTCCTTCTTCAGTAGGTCGTTCATATGGTCCAAAACCTCGGGCTGTCCCAAGATAATCTTATCGAACTCGCCGATGCCCATCTCCGAGAAGTAAACACCCCAATCGAATGCCGTATAACGCTTCACGAAGTCGGCCTTCGACATAGGGTTGTAGTTAGCCTCGACGTCACGCAACTGTACGTTTGTGCGGAACTTCTCGGCCATCTTGGTCTCAAATGCCATCACATCCTCGGCCATAGCCGCAGCATTCTCGGCGCCGTAGATTGTAAATGCCTTTGTGAGCCACTCGGTGTAGCCCTTGCGCTTTGCCTCGTTCTCATCACCAAAGTAGTAGTCGCGGTTACCCATACCCAAACCCGACTGCTCGGCATAGAGGGCGTTGATGTTGCTGTTCAACAGGTCGGCGCTCACGCCAATGCTGAACAAGGGGTTACCTGCGGCTGTGTGGATGCGAGCCGTAGCGATAGCCACCTCGGTGAGGTTGTTGAGGGCCATAATCTGGTTGATATCGTTCTTTACGGGAGTGATACCCTCCTGATTCAAGCGTACAGAGTCCAAGCCCATAGTGTAGAGGTCCGAAATTTTCTGCTCCACGCTGCCACGCTCGGCCTCCGACTTGGTCATCGAGGCGAAGAGGTCGTTGAGGCGAATCTCGTTGTTCTCGCGCAACACGTCAAATGTACCGTAGCGAGCGAACTCGGGCTTCAAGGGGTTATTCTTTTGCCAGCCGCCCGTAGCGTACTGGTAAAAATCGTTGTTCAGAGCGATGCTCTCGTCAAAGTTGGCACGGTCGATAGCGGGCGTAGCAGGCTGCTCGGCCACATTGTTGCAACTTGCCATAAATGCAATGGTTGTAATGGTTAATAAAATACGTTTCATCTATTTTGTCTTGAGTTTTTACTTTTTTGCAAGTCATTGCGAGGCTTGGTACAAGCCGTGGCAATCTCCTGCATCCCTGATAGTGGAAGATTACCACAGTTGCTACGCTCCTTCGTAATGACAAGTGTATTTTCCTTATCTATCCTCTTCTCATTACCCTGTCGGGGCAGTCACGAAATCCCTCTACGATGATGTCGCCATCGGGCATAACCTCTATAATGGCGTAGGAGTTGTGTTCGGGGGCTGACTTCTCAATCATTCCGTTCAGCGTCAGGTAGTGTATGCCCGCGCGGTGGCTGTGATGGCCAGGGTGATGATGCCCCTGAATGACAGCCAGCACCTGCTCGTTGCGCTCCAGCACCTCGACAACCTTCTCGGCATTGCTGACGCATAGTTTACGGCTTACGGTAGAGAAACTATCCAGCATCTGATGCACAAAAATCAGCGTCGGCTGCTTGCTGTGCGCTGCGAGTTCCTGCTCCAGCCACTCCAACTCCTCCTGCGGAATCATCGCCTTGGTCCAGTCGAAGTTGCCACGCGAGTAGGGGTTGCCGTCGAGGTTGAAGTTGGCATCAAGAACTATGCAACGGTAGCCGTTCGCCGAGAACGAGTAGTAACTCCTGCCCGTTGTGCGGCCCTCGTTGGTGGTGTGTGCCAAAAACTCCTCTTTCGTCAGGCAATCCATATCGTGGTTACCCAAAACGTGGTACGACGGACCGTCGAAGCGTTTGAACTCACGCTCTATGGCATCCAGGAAACGCAACGTAGGCTCTGCTGCAGAGTCCGTAGTGGTATCCTTCATATCGCCCAACTCGATGATAAAGTCGAGGTTAGAGCGATTGAACTCCCTGATGGCCTCCTGCATCTTGAGCATAGAGTCGCGGTAGTAGCGTGTGCCACTCGGCTCGCGGTCAGCATAGTGAGCATCGGTGATGACTCCAAAGCGCAGACCACGCCCTTTGCGGGCCGCCACGACCTCCTCAGGCAACCGCCCTGCAGCGAGGAGCAACGCTCCGCTTGAGAGGTATTTCAAAAATTCGCTGCGACGCATCGTTAGGTAAGATTAAGGAATCTATTATCAATCAATTAAGGGCCGAGCGGACTCGACCCTTAAAATTTATTTTGTATCTCAAAAATTCATTTTTCGTGAGGGCTCCCTACGAGAAACAATTTTCAAGAAGTTGGTTAAACCCCTCTCCCTGAAAATTCATTTATCGTGAGGGTTTTCAAGGCTTGCGCAGCGACATAATGCGGAGCATACTGGCGTATGTGAGCAATTATGGCGCAAGCGTAACGCAGAAAACACCACGAGAAATAATTTTGCTACTTGCGGATAGCAGCTACACCAGGCAACTCCTTACCCTCCATATACTCCAACAATGCGCCACCGCCTGTTGAAACGTAAGATACCTTGTCAGCCAAACCGAACTTGTTGATACAAGCAACAGAGTCACCACCACCGATGAGTGAGAACGCACCGTTAGCAGTAGCCTCAGCGATAGCATCAGCAACAGCCTTTGAACCTGTAGCGAACTTGTCAATCTCAAATACACCTACGGGACCATTCCAAAGGATAGTCTTGCACTCCTTAATCTCCTCAGCGAAGAGCTCCTTACCCTTTGAAGCGATGTCAACACCCTCCCAAGCGTCGGGAATGCAGTTTACGCAAGCCTCCTCAGTGTTAGCATCCTGTGAGAAATCGTCAGCGATAAGAGCGTCGGGTGAAGTAACAATCTTGATACCATTCTCCTCAGCCTTCTTCAAAATCTCCAATGCTACGGGGAACATATCGGGCTCGCAGATTGACTTACCTACCTTACCACCCTGTGCAGCAGCGAATGTGTATGTCATACCACCACCGATGATAATCTTGTCGCACTTCTCCATCAACTTCTCGATGATAGTAATCTTTGTAGATACCTTTGAACCACCTACGATAGCCACGAAAGGACGCTGGGGGTTAGACATCACACCGTCGATAGCCTTCAACTCGTTCTCCATAACGTAACCGAACATCTTGTCATTGGGGAAGTAATCAGCGATAAGCGCTGTAGATGAGTGAGCACGGTGTGCAGTACCGAAAGCGTCGTTGATGTAGCAATCAGCGTATGAAGCCAACTTCTTCACGAACTCCTTCTGGGGACCCTCTTTCAAGGCCTTCTTTGCAGCCTTCTTCTCCTCGTCGGTAGCGTCCTCTGCCAAGCCACGGGGCTTACCCTCCTCCTCAGCATAGAAACGAAGGTTCTCCAAAAGCATAACCTCACCGGGTTTCAATGCAGCAGCCATTTCGGCAGCCTTCTCGCCCATACAGTCACCAGCGAACTCAACCTTAACACCCAAACGAGCCTCGATAGCAGGGATAATCTGCTCCAATGAGAACTTGGGGTCGGGGTTCTTCTTGGGACGGCCCAAGTGTGACATCAAAATAACGGCACCACCCTTCTCCAATACCTTCTTGATAGTGGGGATAGCAGCACGGATACGAGTATCGTCTGTTACCTGACCTTCGCCATTGAGGGGCACATTGAAATCTACGCGGATGATTGCGCGTTTGCCAGTGAAATCGTAATTGTCGATTGCAAACATAGTCTTAAATCTGTTTTTGTTTAACTTTTATTTGATTGAATTTTTCTGTTTCCTTTTCCTGGTCTCATCCATTTCCGCCCTTGCTGAGCCGAAATGCCACATTCGTGGCAAATATAATGATTATTTTTTTAATATAGGTGTTTTGCAGACCGAAAAACATCTCTTATCAGGCATATAAGTCGCATTTTGTAGATTTTTATTCAGAATTATATCAATTAGTGTTATAGAGTCATTGCGAGGAGCGTAGCGACGTGGTAACGCTGCGATTAAGGCGAGAGCAGAGTATGTTTACATACTTTGCCGAGCCGTAGCAGTGAAAAGCCGCGTAGCGGATTAATCTCCCACGTTCAGGCAATATCCTACATCCCCATTTAATCCACTTCGTGTCTTTTTCACCTTTTTAGCCGTAAAAAGGTGATAAAAAAGCGGCGCGGTGACAAGTTTTCGGGGTCGCCGCTTGCCGTCGGTAAAACGGACGCCTACGCGTTTTTACTTCGTGAAAAATTCTCCGTTTCTTAACCCTCCGTCTGCGCGTCGCCCTTTATCCGAAAACTTGCCTGCCGCGATTGGGCTAACGCACGGTAATATTCTATTAATTCCTCCTCTTGCGTTAGAGGAGGTGGCACGAACGAATGTGAGTGACGGAGGAGTCTGTCTATCTTTCATCTTTGAACTTTCAACTTTCATCTCAAGTGTACTTCCTCCCTATAAATGGAGAATTTTGAATTCAAAAACGCCCCCGTTTTGCCCCTTTTTAGCCCCTGTATTGCGGCCCGTTTAAAATGCTAAATATCTCATTTAGGATATTTTTGCGGGGAAATTCGCCACAAAATATGCCCTTTTGCCCCATAAAAACCGTTTTTCGCAACAATCAGGAGGGGTTAGCCACATATATTTTGCGATTAAAGAAATTTAACGGATTTTTGCATCCGAGTTGGTTTGTAGGTTTCCCCCGAAAACTCGCATCCAATTTCAGCAAACAGCACGCAAATTAAAAAACCATAAAATTAACACCGCGTGCCGACAAAATTATAGGTTGGCACACAAGCGCGGACTAAACACAAACAAAATGAAAATTTTTACAAAGACAGTTTTGGCTCTTGTAGCCACAGTTGCAGTTGCGGGACAGGCCTTTGCGGGTGGTCCTATGACTAACACAAACCAGAGTGCATCATTCTTGCGTAGCCTTGCTCGCGGTACATCACTCGACCCCGATGCAGTGTATAACAACCCCGCAGGTACAGTATTTATGGCTGACGGCTGGCACATCGGTATCAACGACCAGATGGCTAAGCAGACTCGTACAACCACTTCAACATTCGCTCCCTTCGCATTGGGTGCAAAGAACGGTGGTCAGGCAACAAAGGATTTCCAGGGTTCAGTATTCTCTCCGCTGGTACCCAGCGTTCACGCTATGTGGAAGCATAACCGTTGGGCTATTATGTTGGGTATGGGTGTAAACGGTGGTGGTGGTACCATCGAGTACAACGACGGCTTGGCATCATTCGAGCGTCAGTTCTCAGTATTGCCCGCAGGTATGAAGGCTTTGGGTATCGATGCAACTGCATACGATATGGATATGATGTTGAAGGGTTCTTCAATGACATTGGCTTTCAACGCTGGTGCTGCATTCCGCATCACAGATTGGTTGTCAGTTGCTGCACAGGTTCGTTATAGCTCTACTTCAAACGGCTATGAGGGTCATATGAAGAATATCGGTGTAGTTGTAGGTGGTCAGATGACTCCCGCTACTACTATCTTCCAGGGTGCACTTGCACAGTTGCAGGGCCAGTATCAGCAGTACTCAGCACAGTACGATGAGTACAACAATATGTATCAGCAGTTGGTTGCTGCAGGTATGGGTGATTCAGCACAGGCACAGCAGTTGCAGGCAGGTTTGACTCAGTTGGAGGCAGGTTTGGCTCAGTTGCAGGCAGGTATGCAGACTGTAGGCGAGAACGCTGTTAAGGTTTCAGACCACACATTGAGCGTTAAGCAGAAGGGTTCTTCAATCAGCCCCGTAGTTGCTTTGGCTTTCCACAAGGATAAGTGGGATGCATCGTTGAAGTATGAGTTCAAGATGGCTACTGAGTTGGAGATTGAGGCTGACGAGGTATCAGCAAACGACCCCGTAATCAACGCTATCTTCCCTAACGGTGCTAAGGTTAAGTCAGAGACTCCCGCGTTGTTGGCTGCTGCAGTGAGCCGTCACTTCGGTCCCGTAAAGGTTACAGCCGAGTGGCACCACTACTTCGACAAGAACGCCGAGAACTCATTCTCACCCGTTATCAAGGGCAACACTAACGAGTATTTGTTGGGTGCCGAGTGGTCAATCTCTGACCGTTGGTTGGTATCGGCTGGTACACAGCGCACACAGCTCAATATGGATGAGAACGCATACTCAGATATGAACTTCTCAATCTCATCTTGGTCAATCGGTGCTGGTTTGGCATTCGTTTGCACAGACAACATCCGCCTTAACCTCGGTGTTATGCCCACAATCTACGATGAGGCTGTAGCCGTAGGTAAGGATAGCAACGGCATCGACTTCAAGGATGTTTACAAGCGTACTTCAATGGCTTGGGGTATCGGCTTGGACCTTAAGTTCGGTAAATAATTTAAGGATTACGCTATAACCTCCGTTTGTAGGGAGGTCAAACAAGAGGGCTTCGGCCCTCGCCACTACTGCGCGTCGAGCGGAAGTGACTTTTGATAGGTACCTTATTTCGGCGACGACGTGACAATCCGAATAACGCGACAATTCAGATTGACACGAAGTCGTAGAATGTTCGAGATGCAAAAGGCGCGGACTTACTCCTCGTGTGGTAGGCATATCGAGAGAGAAAGGCGGGTTGTTTTTGATTGGTTTTACTCGCCTGCTTTCTTGATATAATGAGCAAATGAAGAAAATACTCTTTTTGTAGAATATGGTTTTTGATTGCTGGACGGCTGCATCTTAATGGTGCAGCCGTTGTTTTTTTTGTGGCGGATAAGAAGAGGAGAGGAAATGTCTACGTCACTCCACCGAGCCTTTAGGCGAGGATTGGAGTCTCTACACTCAATAAAATTTAAGTAGACAATAAAATTCTCCCTCTAAGGCAAGAGGGAGTACCCTTTAGGGGGAGGGAGTGTGTTTTAGATGAAAGATAGACAGACAGACTCCTCCGTCGCTCGCTATGCTCGTGCCACCTCTTCTAACTTAGAGGAGGAAATTATTATCTCGCCAAATACTTTATTGCGCGCATCAGCGAGTGCGCTATCAGACGCATACCCTTGTCGTTGGGGTGACCTATGATTATATCCTTGGTGATGGTGTAGGGCTTGCCCTCGATGTCGTAGAGTGTGTCGCCCACCTTGGGGTAGATGTCGTTGAGCAGTGTTATCCAGCCTAAATCGACATATTCTAACCCATATCGTTCGGCCGAGGCTGCGAGTATGCGTTCATAACGCTCGTTGCGCCAAAATGTGCCTGCAACGATGACGTGGGGCGTTTTCTCGGGGCAGAACTCTATCAATCGCCCCATATTCTGCTCAAAGGCCTCAATATCGCGCACATTGTCGCACATACGCAGTATTATTACGTCTGCTCCGTGGCATACCTCGCCCGCTAACGAGTCGAGGTCGCACGTCGGATTTATCTCCCAACCGTAGATGTTGAGCGGCGAGACTTCGCTCTTGCGGTTGTATTGCTGTAACTCCTTCTCGAGCACGTGGCAGAAGTCGTTTTCGCGTTTAGATGCCGCCATTCCCCAGTCGCCATACCACTCTATCTCGGCCAGGTATCCGTGATGCGTGAGCGAGTTACCCAGACACACCACCTTCAGCGGCCGCTTCAGGTTGAGTTGCCCGCCCTTTGTCTTGGCGGTGAGGCTCTCCGACCCCGCCGCCATAGTTATCAATGCGACAGCCAATACCGCTATCCGTAACAGATGCCTCATACGCCTACTTCAATGAAATCTCTACGCTCTGCCCGCCCTTGCGGTTGATGCGCACCACGCCACCGCTGGCCATCTTCTCCCAACTCCAACCCTCGGCATCATCTGTGTTATCCACTCGTTTGAGGGGTTTGCCATCCACCAATATCTGCTTGGGCATCTTCGTAAGGCGTAATATCTCCTTTGCGCTGGGCATAAAGGTCTTGTAGATAATCTGTGTGGGCGAGTATGTGATGTTCTGCACTATGCTGCTCGATTTCAGCAGGTGATTTTCGTCGGCGGGGGCCCACTCGGGCATAGCCGCTATGCCGTCAAAGAAGTGCTTGATGTAGTCGCCGTAACCATCCGAGAACCACGATGGGTTGTAGGTCGGGCCTGTAGCCACATAGCCTGTCTCCGAGGTGCAGTATGTAGCCCAATTAAAATTCTCGAAAGCCTCCTGCTTGTACCAATCCTCTTTGCACAGGTTGTACCACATAGCGCATACCGAAGCGTAGCGAGCCGTGTGGCTACCCATCGGGAGCATACAAATCGACTGCTCGCACTGTGCATTATAACCTAAAGTGCTATGCGTGCCGAATGCCATATTGCAGTAGTGAATCAGCGCGGTAACGTTCTCCTTGAGGTAGGGGTCTTGGTCGGCGTTCTCCATCAAGTAACGGGCTGTCTCCATCGGAGCAATCTGCACACGGTTTTTGTTGTCGTGGTCGTAGGGTACATCCTCGAAGTAACCCTTCCACACGAAGGTCTTCATCGGGCCCTCAATCGAGAACAACCACTCCCAAGCCTTGTCACGCGCACTCTTGTAGGCCGCCAAACGCTCCTCGCCCAAGTTGAGTCGGGGGTTGATGTTCGCCAACATATCGAACAATCTGATGGGCGAAATCACCGAACTACAATACTCCTCCATCGCAAGGTTTGTCCTTGCGTGTACGCGATAGGGCCACGGCGATTGCTTGTAGTTTCCATCGCGCACATTTGCCGCCAGAGCATCGGCGCAGTTGAGCGCTGCCTCGAGATACTTCTCCTCCTCGGTAATCTGATAAAATTGGAGATATGCCACACCCATCTCGCCCACCTTGTCGGGCTCCAGGCATAGGGGCGCATCGCCATTTCCATTTCCGTGATAGTTCGTACCCTGAATTATGGGTGAGCCAGGGTCACTGCTTGCATAGGGGCACGATGCCCAATGAAAGTCGGCGGGCGTAGTGGCGTTCGAAAGCATAAAATCCAGATTTTCGCGCACCATCTGCAGGTAAGCCGCCTCACCTCCATACATATAGTATTTTACGGCCAAACTCTCGGTCAATCCTGCTGCAATACAGGCGGGATTTGTGCGGTGTGTCTCGCCTCGGAATGTATCTTCGGTGCTGTTTTGGAAGCCGTCAAACGAAGCGTATAGATAGTAATATTTCAGCCCCGTAGCCTCATCCTCGGGTAGCACATCCTTCAGGAACTTTGCGGCCAAGCCTGCAACGTGAGAGTATGCAGCCCCAGGTACATCGGGTTTGTACCACGACAGCAGTGTTTTGTCGGGCGAATATATGGCCTTGTGCGTAATGATTCTCTCCTCCTCGCCATCACCCGCAGCCCACACACTGCCGATGACCGCTGCCGACAGCAGCAACGCACTAAACAACTTTTTCATAGGTTTTCGTTTTTATTATTTATTTTTCACTTTTTATGCTTTCCTGCAACAAAAAAAGGGAACAGCCACCCTTGCAGGCGGTTATCCCTTCTTATAATCTACCTACGCCAGACGCTCTGCGAATGACGTAACTGCCCCCCCCCACAACAAGTTGCGAGTTGCACGGCTAATCATCTGGTTGGTAGGTAATTGCTTCATATTGACAAATTTAATCTTTATTTGCCAATTATGCAATAGTATCTGCAATATCAAACACACTCCCTCCCCCTGACGGGTGCTCCCTCTAACTTTAGAGGGAGAATTTTTTATTATATACCAAATATTACGGCTCGCAATTTTGAATTTTGAATCTTGAATTTTGAATTACAAGGCCTTACTATTTTGCAGGAACTCGGCCAATTTCCTTACGGCACGGCCTCTGTGCGATATGGCGTTCTTCTCCTCTGCTGAAATCTCGGCAAACGATAGGCTGTGCCCCTCAGCCACAAACAATGGGTCGTAACCGAAACCGCCCTCGCCCTTCTCCTCGGTGGTGATGTGGCCTCGCACGATGCCCTCAAAGAGATACTCCTTGCCGCCGATGATGAGTGCTATTGCTGTGCGGAACTGTGCGCCACGAGCCTCCACACCTTGCATACGCTCCAACAGCAGGCGCTTGTTGGCCTTATCGTCGTGGCCGTCGGTGGCGTAACGTGCCGAGCGCACACCAGGCTCGCCACCCAAAGCATCTACCTCCAACCCTGTGTCGTCGGCAAAGCAATCCAACCCCGTGCGGGCATATATGTAACGTGCCTTCTGCAAGGCGTTGCCCTCCAGCGTGGGCTGTTCCTCGGGTATATCCTCCACTATTCCGCACTCACGTAGTGATACGAGTGTGAACTCATCGCCCACGACCTGACTCACCTCACGCAGTTTGTGAGCATTATTTGTTGCAAATACAAGTTTCATTGTCCTATCTCTTTTTATTGAATTTATCTACAATTATCGCCAATGCGCCGTCGCCTGTGACGTTGCACGCCGTACCGAAACTATCCATAGCCACATAGAGCGAAATCATCAGCGCCTGGTCCTCTGCCGTGAAGCCCAACATCGAGGCCAGCACTCCCAAAGCCGCCATAATCGCTCCTCCTGGTACTCCAGGGGCGGCGACCATCGTCACGCCCAACATAGCGATGAAGCCTGCAAAGAGCGCAAAATCGTACTCCATACCCTGCATCATCATCAGCGCCAGCGAGCAGGCCACAATCTTGAGCATACTGCCCGAGAGGTGTATCGTTGCGCATAACGGAATCACGAATCCCGCTACATCGTCGCTTACGCCCATCTTTTGGGCTTGCTTCAGCGTTACGGGAATAGTCGCAGCCGATGATTGCGTGCCGAGTGCCGTGAAGTAGGCGGGCATCATTGTCGAGAGCATCTTCAGCGGGTTGCGGCCTCCGATGGCACCAGCCACGCAGTAAAGTCCTACGAGCCATACGATGTGCAGGGCGAAGATGATGCCTATAATCTTGATGAAAAGTCCCAATATCTGCCCCACTTCGCCCGCAGCCGTCATATCGAGGAATATGCCGTAGATGTAAATCGGCAACAGCGGTATGATAATCTTCTCGATGAAGTTGCTGATAATATCCTTGAACTCCGCAGCGCCACGACGCAACACGTCACCCTTGATGTAGGCTATGCCCAAGCCCAAGAGGAATGCCACGACGAGTGCCGTCATCACATCCATCAGAGGTGGAATCGTGAGCGAGAAGTAAGGCGTAAGTTTCACTCCTTCGGCTATCTGCTCCGCTGCCTGACTACTTATGAGCGAGGGGAAGGTAAGTACGCCCGTCAGGTAGGAGAGTGTGCCCGCCACCAACGTCGCACCATATGCCAGCGCCACTGTCAGCAGCAACATTCGTCCAGCACTGCGGCCGAGGTCCGATATGGCGGGGATGACCATTCCGACGATGATAAGTGGTATGGCAAAGCCCAGCAACTGGTTGAAGATGCCGTTGAATGTCAGAAATACTCTTATCACGCCATCGGGCATCACAAAACCCGTAGCCACACCCAACGCTATGGCCAAAAGGATGCGTGGCAGAAGTCCAAGTTTTATACTCTTCATTATCTTACAATGCGCCAAATTATGAATTTTGAATTACTTTTTGGGGCTTATTTTCCAAATCTTACCCTCGAATAGCGAGATGTAGATATCGCCTCGCTCATCGACCTCAAAGCCGTTTACAGCCGATATGCCGCACTTCTTGCGCCAGAGCAATTCGCCCGATTGGGCATCTACAGCGGCCACAACACCCTGTCGGGATGCGGCATAGACTACGCCACGACTCTCCACCACAGCGCAGGGTGAAAATTCGTAGCCGAAGCCCAAATCGACCATCCACACCACGTCGTACTCATCGGCTTGGGTGCTCACGGCGATGAGTTCGCCATCCATCGTGCGGGCATATACCTTCGTCTTGTCGGCCGAGAGTCCGAGGCTCTCCCTTACGCGGTAGTCCTTCACTCGCCAAATCTCCTTGCCCGTAGTGCGGTCAAGGGCTGTCATTGCACGGTCGGGGGCAACGATAAATACCCTGTCGCCTACGGCGGCGGGTATGCAGTTACCGGGGCTGTAGAGGTGGCTCGAATGGCCGTTGTTCCACTTCCAGCGAGTCTGGCCCGTTGTGCGGTCAAGATTATAGAGGTGGGTATCCCACGCACCAAATGTTATGTCCTGCTCCATCACTGCGGGTGCAGCCTGACAGTAGTTTGTCATCTCGGTGTTGCTCCAAAGTAGTTTGCCACGTTTGGCATCCCACGCCTCAAAGCATTTGTATCCGCCCTGATAAAGCACGCCCTTAACGACCACACCATCAGCCGCATAGGGGCCTTTGGCCTTGCGCTCGAAGAGCATCTCACCCGTACGCTTGTCCAACCACAACAGACGCTCGTCCGATGTGGGTACGATGAGTCGCTTACCGCAGAGTGAGGGTTGCGAGAAGAGTGAATTGGCCGTTTTGTGTTGCCAGCGCACCTCGCCCGTAGCCTTGTCTATGGCCTTCACAAAGCCTAACGAGTTGCCGAAATAGATGCTATTCTTATCGACTGCCATACGCGTAAAGATTGATGCATCGTCGGCGTGAAGCAACTCCACTGTGGCCTGCTCGGGCTCGTCGAACGACTCCAATTCACGCTTGATGGGCTGCTTGGGGCTGTCGTCGATAGGCATCTGCATCACCAGCGTAGGCTCTGCACCCAACTGCTTGTCCCATTGGCGCAGGGTGTCGCCATCAATCTCGATGATGGTGTAGCCGTAGTTGCCATCCATCATCAGCGAACGGTTCATCAGCGCATCAATCTCTCCGCCCTTGTAGTGGTGGAAGCGGTGGTGGTGACCACATAGATGCACCGCGACGCGATACTTCGCCAGTACGTTGATGTATTGGTCGTAATTGTCAAGGTCTTCGGTAGTTATGGGGTAGTGGTTGAACGATATGACGCGCTTGTCCTTGTGCTGCGAGAGTGTCTCATCGAGCCACGTCAAATCCTCACGCTTGATGTGGCCGTCTGCCGCCTTCATATAAGGGCCGCAGTTGATACCCACTATGACCATACCGTCCAACTCGGTAACAAATCTGTCGTCACCCCACAAATCGTTGAATCGCTTGCAGGCGCTCTGCGACCATTGGTCTTCGTGGTTGCCGGGGATGACATATTGGGGCTTCTTTATCCCGTCAAGCGCAGCCTTTACGGCCCGCAACTCCTCGTCGCTGCCCTCGTTCGTAAGGTCACCCGCCACGACGACAATCTGCGTCGCATCGGCGTTTATCTCCTCGACAACCTGTTTTAATATCTGCTCGTTGCGGTTGCCTGGCGAGACGTGCAGGTCGCACAGCAGGGCTATGCGTGTCTGTGCCGAAGCTGATAGCGTCACGAGCGACAGAAGCAGTGCGTAAAAAATTCTTTTCATACTCTATGGTCTTTTTCGGTTATCGTTGTTTTATAGTGCCTCAAGCAGTGCATCCACATCTTCGCTGCGTGTGGCCCAACTCGTAGCCAAACGGATTATGGTGTTGCCGTCGGGTAGTCGGTCCCACTCGGTGAAGGTTGTCACCTGCTTTACTGTGGCCAACTCTTCGGGCGAGAGCAGCAGAAATATCTGATTTGTTGGCGATGTGGAGTAGTTCTTGTAACCCTTTGCCACCAAGCCCTCACGCAGACGTGTGGCCTCGTTGATGGCGTGGCGGGCAATCTTCAGGTAGAGTCCGTCGGTAAAGAGCGTATCGAATTGCAGGCCGAGCATCCATCCCTTTGCCAGAAGTGCTCCTTGCTGCTTTATGAGTGTAAAGAAACGAGGCACCAATCCCTTGCGCATTACGACCGCTTCACCAAACATCGCTCCTACCTTGGTGCCACCGATGTAGAAGACGTCGCACAGACGGGCAATATCCTCCAACGTGAAGTCGGCCTCTGCAGATGCCAAGCCATAGCCCAATCGTGCACCATCCATAAAGAGCGGAATCTGCCACTTGCGACATACCGCAGCGATGGACTCCAATTCCGCGAGCGAATAGATTGTACCATACTCGGTGGGTTGCGAGATATAGACCATCGCGGGGAATACCATATGCTCGAAACTCTCGTCGGCATAGAAGTGCTCGATGTAGGCATCAATCTCTTCGGCCCACAACTTGCCGTCGTGTTGCGGCAGCGTCAGCACCTTATGCCCCGTAGCCTCAATCGCACCCGACTCGTGAACAGCAATGTGGCCCGTTGTGGCCGCTATCACCCCCTCGTGCGGGCGCAACAGAGCCTTGATGACCGTAGCATTGGTCTGCGTGCCGCCTATGAGGAAGTGTACCTCCGAGTCGGGATTGCCACACGCTGCGAGTATCTTCTTACGGGCCGAGGCGCAAATCTCATCACAGCCGTAGCCCGTAGTCTTTACCATATTGTGCTCGACCATCCGCTCCAGAATCAGCGGATGGGCGCCCTCCATATAATCGCAATCGAAATGCTGCATTTTTTTAATTCAAAATTTTCTTTCCTCTTTGCTCTTTGCTCTTTGCTCTTTGCTCTTTGCTCTTTGCTCTTTCCTTCAGTCGAGGATTGTAATCTCTAATCTATTTCTTCTCTCTCTCCTACTCCATCAAAGTCAGTGCGCTACCCTGTGAAGGGGGTACAGCGTCAGCACCTACACCCCAAGTCTTGCAGGGGCGGTTACCCATCACAAGTTCCAATGTGCCACCGCTTACGATATCCTCGTGTGAGAAGTAAGTCTTGTTGTAGGGCTTACCGTTGAGTGTAACCGACTGTATGTACTTGTTGTCAGCAGAGTTGTTCTTTGCCACTACGGTGAATGTCTTGCCATTGTCGAGGTCGATTGATACCTTGTCGAACAACGGACTACCGATAACATAGTAGGGCAGACCTGCAGTTACGGGGTAGAATCCCATAGCCGAGAATACGTAGAATGCCGACATACCGCCACCATCCTCGTCACCGCAGTTACCCATCAAGTCGTTGCGGAACCACGCTTCCATCAACATACGGATACGCTTTTGAGTCTTCCAGGGCTCACCTGCATAGCAGTAGAGGTAGGGGATGTGGCAACTTGGCTCGTTACCCATCACATATTGGCCTACGTTACCCGATGAGTCGGGGTGTACGGCATAGTATTGCCACTTCGAGCGATGCAAGCCCTCGACAAAGAGCTGGTCGAGTTTCTCAACGAAACGCTCTGTTGAGCCGAACAATGCAATGAGGTCGCCAATGTTGTGGTGTACATCCCAGATGTATGTCCACGCATTGTTCTCGTCGTAGTAAGCGCGTGAGCCAATGCCGCCAGAGAAGATGTAATCGAAAGGCTGGATGAACTCGCCCTTAGCATCTTTGGGGTGGAAGAATCCTGTCTCCTTGTTGAACAGGTTACGGTAGTTGAAACTGCGCTTCAGGAAGAAGTTATAATCATCTTTCTTGCCTAACTCCTTAGCCAACTGTGCGATACACCAGTCGTCGTACGATGCAGCCAACGTAACGGCTACAGCCTGACGCTGCTCGAATCCCTCGGCCTGTTTAACCCACTCCTGCTCACCTGGGTGGAGTGCGGGGAACCAGCCATTGGCGTGGTAGAACTCATCAAGTTCGGTGTTGGGGCCCAAAGTCCAGGGTATCATAGTCTCGTTGAGTACAGTGTGCTTCATACCCTCGAATGCTCCCTCGACATCAAAGTCTATACCTTTGGCCAATGCGTCAGCAAATACAACAGCCGCGTGGTTACCGTTCATACGGTGTGAGTCGCCGCATACTGCAGGGAATGTGGGCATCCAGCCCGCCTCACGCCACATTCTGACAAATGAGTTCATCTTCTCGCTCTCGGCTGCGGGGTTGAGGATGCAGTGCAAAGGGTGCAAAGCGTGATAAGTATCCCATACCCAGTCATCGGTCCAGAATGCTATGCCCTCGTCGTCGTGAATCTGCTTGTCGAATGGTCCACGATAGCGGCCCTCCTCCGAGATGTTAATCATACGCTCGTGGCAACGGTAGAGAGCAGTATAGAATGTAGTGCGCTCATCCTCTGTACCTCCCTCGACGCGAATCTTGCCGAGTGCCTTGTTCCAAGCCTTACGACCAGCCTCCACTACAGCCTCGATGTCATACTCGGGAATCTCGTTGAGCATATGTTTCTTAGCCTGCTCTTCGTCGATATATGAGATACCGTAACGTACGTTTACAGTAGATGGGCCTGTCGAGGGTGCGAATGATACATAACGAGTTCTGTCGCCATCCTTGCCACTCACCTTCTCGGGTGCCTGGTCAAACTCCATATAGAAGTAGTGCTTTGTGCCGTCGTAGTTCTCCCAGCCCCACAGAGCATTGTCCTTGCTGTATAACTCGCCGTGGTCGTTGGAGCGTATCTGCAGGTAGCGGCCGCCAGTCTGCTCGTAAGTGAGTGAGAAGATGGCCGAGTGTGCTGCAGGAGCATAATCTACCGCAATCATAAAGTCATCCAACAGCACCGAGTAACGGTAAGGCTCGGTCTTCTCCTGGTCGTAACGATAGCCGAAGTGGGGCTTGATGACGCTCTCGTCACCAGCAAAGGGCATCATCGTTAGCACTGTACCCTGACGGTGTGAGGGCACGTTGAGGGGCAGACCACTCATACGGTCAGTTGTGAACTCCTCGTGTCCGGGGTTCATACGCAACATTGAGTTGGGCAGGTGAGCCGTAGGATAGGTGGGCACCAGCAAGTGGCTGATGTTACCTATGCGGTTGTTTACATAATCCACAGGTTGTGTCTTCTCTGTCATCAGGTCACATCCTGCGAGCAGCATCGTTGCCGCTGCGATTGTTAGTAATGAAAATCGTTTCATTTTTTGTTTTATTTAATTGTTAATTGATTAATCTACTTGTTTACAAGGCTTAACTCCTCTATTAGGAGTTAAAAATAGGGCTTTTTTTTCGTTTGGCAAAATAAAAACAGAGATTAACCGCAAAGTCAATCTCTGTTTTGTCTGTCAAGTGTTTTTATATGCTCTTATTACTTGCTCTCGAGTACATAATTCTTCAATCCCTCGCCATACTCCTTCAGCGGAGTTGTGTCGGGATATGCCTCGAAGTAAGCCGAATCCATATAGACACCAAACGATGTTACGTTCTTGATGCCCAACTCGGCATAAGTGTTTATATCCGAGAGGAATACGTCACGTCTCCAGGGTAACTGTACTGCGGGCTTCTTCCAACCGCTGAACAACGACACGTCCAACCAATACTCCAGCACCACAGCCGTCTCGGCGGGGAAAACCTCCAAGTTCTCCTTCAGGTGAGCCATATTCTGTGCGTGCGACATACCTCTGTCCTCGACCGAGAGGTCTGCCAATGGCTTCTCCCACGAGCGTAGGAATGGCGCAAACTCCAGGAAGATACCCTCGGCGGGCTTCACCTTGCGTGGAGCCTTCAATGAGTTGTAGTAGGCCAAGTGTGCAAGTTGTGCCTCGGGGTCCTGCTCACGCAGAGCCGCGATGATGCGGTTCTCGATGATGAGCGCCTGCTCACTCTCGGTGTACTCCTTACACTTTTCGCATTGGCATACGGGTTTGCCGTCATCCAGCCAAAAATAGTAGCGGTGGTTAGTCGGGCGCAATATCTCGGCCACCTTCACAGCATTCTCGGCAATGGTCTCGAGCGCACGCTCCGAGTGCACACAGCAGTTGGCATCGGCTACTCTGCGACCATTCTCGTCCATACGGAACATAGTAGAGTCCTCGGAAAAGAGTTCGCGGGGCAATAATTCCGCCATCGAGTGCAACTGGTGCTCCACATCCACGCCGTGCTCCTTGCACGAAGCGAGGAAGGCCTGTCCCTTCTCCGACTGGATGAACTCAATCACCTCACCAGGGAACATATGAGTACCTACGGTGTTGATGCCATTCTCGGCGGCCAACTTACCCCAATCGACAGTCGCGAGGTCTTGCGTGTTGACGATGATACCCTTCATCTGGTAGTGGCTCTGCGGTTTGCAACCCACCACGGCCAATGCGGCACACAACGCCACAACGATTAACGAGAGTCGTTTCATTAGTTTGCTTTGTAATAATTTTTAGTAACTGCGAGCAAAGAGTACGCGCATCTTCGAGGGTTTGCCTGTAAAGATACACTTGCCCTCCTCCTCCTTTGCATCCAACGGAATACAACGGATTGTAGCCTTTGTAGCCTCCTTGATAGCCACCTCGGTATCTACGGTGCCGTCCCAGTGAGCCGACACGAAACCGCCCTTGTTGTCCAATACGTCGATGAACTCCTCCCAAGTGTTTACCTCGGTAATCATCGAGTTGCGGTAGTCGAGTGCCTTCTTATAGATGTTCTCCTGAATCTCGTCAAGCAATGCTACGATACGCTCTGTGAGGCCCTCCTGCGGAACAACCTCCTTGGTGAGTGTGTCGCGGCGGGCGAGTTCGATAGTGCCGTTCTGCAAGTCGCGTGGACCGAGTGCCAAACGTACGGGTACACCCTTCAACTCATACTCTGCGAACTTGAAGCCCGAACGCACGTTGTCGCGTGCATCAACCTTAACCGATACACCCTTGGCGCGCAACTCGGCAGCGATAGCCTCCAACTTCTGCTTCATCTCGGCAAGTTGCTCCTCACCCTTGTAGATGGGCACCATAGCAACCTGGATAGGAGCCAACTTCGGCGGCAAAACGAGTCCGTTGTTGTCAGAATGAGCCATAATCAAAGCACCCATCAAGCGTGTAGATACACCCCACGATGTAGCCCAAACGTACTCCTGCTTACCCTCCTTTGTAGCGTAAGTCACGTCGAATGCCTTGGCGAAGTTCTGGCCCAAGAAGTGTGATGTACCACTCTGCAGAGCCTTACCGTCCTGCATCAAAGCCTCGATAGTGAGTGTATCCTCAGCACCTGCAAATCGCTCGTTGGGTGACTTGTGACCTACGATAACGGGCACACCCATCCAATTCTGCGCGAAGTCCTGATATACGCGAATCATACGCTCTGCCTCCTCGATAGCCTCCTCGCGTGTAGCGTGTGCTGTGTGGCCCTCCTGCCAGAGGAACTCGGCTGTACGCAGGAAGAGGCGAGTACGCATCTCCCAACGAACTACGTTAGCCCACTGGTTGCAGAGGATGGGCAGGTCGCGGTATGATGTAATCCAATTCTTGTATGTATTCCAGATGATGGTCTCCGATGTGGGGCGCACGATGAGTTCCTCCTCCAACTTTGCCGAGGGGTCCACAACGATACCCTCACCACGTGGGTTGTTCATCAAGCGGTAGTGAGTCACTACGGCACACTCCTTTGCGAAGCCCTCGACGTGAGAAGCCTCACGTGAGAAGAACGACTTGGGAATAAACAATGGGAAGTATGCGTTCTCGTGACCTGTAGCCTTGAACATATCGTCCAATACGCGCTGCATCTTCTCCCAGATGGCATAGCCATAGGGCTTGATTACCATACATCCTCTTACGGCCGAGTTTTCGGCCAAGCCAGCCTTCACGACCAACTCGTTGTACCACTTCGAGTAGTTATCCTCGACTTTGGTCAAATCTTTAAGTTCTACTGCCATATCTTTATTGTTCAATTATAATTCTGCGCATAAAAAAGGGTTACCCCTGCACTTAAAGTACAAAAGTAACCATTTTTTATTTACATTATGCAATTTATTGCCTAATTTTCGCTCGTTCGGGTTGAAAATCACCCTATTCTATCCTTACGCGGCTCACTATGGGCAGGTGGTCCGAGGGGTAGTGACCATTTTCGCGCTTATCCTCGATGGTGATATATGAGTTTACATCGACATCATCGCTCACGAAGATGAAGTCTATACGATTGTATGCAGGCCCGATGAAATTGCCGCCACCGAGGTTGGTGCTTTCGCACCCCTGCGGGGGTGTCGAGGTCAGGCGGTAAGAGTCACCCAGCACCTCCAAAATATCCTTCACTTGCTTTGTATCCTCCTCGGAGTTGAAGTCGCCCACGCTGATTACGGGTTTGTCGCCAGCTATCTTCTTTATCATATCGACGTGTACTCGTCCCGAGTTGGCACGAGCCACCTCCAACTTCCAGTAGAGGTGCGAGTTGAAGAAATAAAACTCCTTGCCCGAAGGCTTGTGGCGGAACAATCCCCAATGGCACAGACGCAGGTCCGTAGCATCCCAACCGATGCTCTCCACCTCGGGTGTGGGGCTGTACCAGAATGTACCCTGCTCCAAGCACTCCATTACATCACGCTTATAGAATATCGTAGCCGTATGCGACGTGCCCGTCTTGCCGCCATAGGGGTGGCCCGTGCAGTCGTAGTCGGGCAGCAGTTGCTTCATATCCTCAATCTGCCCCTTATTGCCCTCCTGTGTGCCTACGATGTCGAAGTCGTATTTTAGTATCACCTGCGCTACATCGTCCTTGCGCTCATCCCAGCCGTCACCCTGCTTGGCATCTGCCGATGAGGCGTAGCGTATGTTGAACGATGCGGCGTTAAATTCCGCTTTGCGTGAGCAGCCGACGAGCGTCATAAGCACTACGGCCGCAGCAAGAAGTCTCTTCATAAGGTGTTCCTATGTCAATTAAAATTTAACACCCATTGTCATTACAAGCAAGTTGCGGTTCAAGTCGCTCTTGTAGATGGGGCTTGCTGTGTCGAAGTAACTCTGTCCGCCTCGAGGTGTGTGGAGTGCATAGTAGAGCAGATACTCCGTGCGGTGATACTTCAAGTGCTGGTAAGCAAAATCCAACGATACTCGGCCAAATGCAAAGCCTACACCTGCCGACAAGCAGTCGGTCTTATAAACCGTAGGCGAGTTGTAGTAGAGGTCCTGTGCGTTGCGCAGAGCCGAGCCCGACAAACCATAACCCACTCGGAGCGAGAGTATGGGCAGAGGCTTAACCTCGATGCCGGCACGCAGTGTGTTCGAACCCTTGTAGTTGTTGGTAATCTCAGTGCGGTAAGCCTCCTGCGAAATGTCGAATCCGCCAGGGATGTTTGTTACACGCATACCGTTGTACCAGGTGCGCTCATAATCCACTGAGAAGATAGCCCAGCGGCCCAATGTGTATGAGCCTCCCAACATCAAACGTGTAGGAGAATAGAACTCCCAAGCATTCTCGCCCTCATCATCCAGCGGACGTGTTGTGTCGCCGTTGGGGTTGAAGTTCGAGGCCATATATGCCTGATAAGAGCGGTTCAAGAGGTACTCTGTCGGTGTATGTACAGCCAAACCCAAACGTATAGACTCTATGGGGCGATAGATAACACCCAACTTGAGGTTTACACCCATACCCTTGAGGTTTATGGCCTGATTGTAATCCATCCACTGTGCGGGCTCTGCCAACGGCTCTCCGTCGGAATAGACGGGTATCTGACCGTTGTAGAGGTAATCCTCGCCGTAGTATAATTGACGCTTCCAGCGAACGCTCTGGATGCCGACTGTAGCACCTATATAGAGGTTGTTGTTGTAGTTCACACCGAGTGCGATGTCAAACTCGTTAATCGAGCCCTTGCTCTGCTCCTCTACGGTGTGACCTATGCCTGCATTGGCACCCAAGCGGTCGGCCGATGTCCAGTAATCGCCATACTCATCGGTGTATGCATCGATGAGGTAGTTGTTGTAGGCCAATGCTCCGCCCCAGTAGTATGAGTCGGCATAGTTGTAGTTCAGGATTCCCATTCCGTTGGGGAATACGCCTCCCTGGCCCATCTGGCGGATAAATGCGTCGTTGATAGAGCGATAGGGCGAAGTCGAAGGAGCGCTCGTTGAGGTGTAACCCATACGATAGTTGAAATCGGCAATGCGATTCATACCTACAGCCAAATTAACCGATACCAATCCTCCCGAAGCACTCTCCTGCAGTTTTGCTACCGCCGTAAAGTTGCTCATCGCAAAGCGGCTCTGTTCGTTGTTGCCCCAATCTGTTGCGGTTGCGTTGTTCTCTGCGCGTGTAACGCTTATGATGGGCGAGAACGAAATCTCGTTGTGGCGGTACATACCCAAACCTGCGGGGTTTATACCTATAGCCGAGGCATCGGCACCCAACGAGGTGAATGCACCCGCCATAGCCATCGAGCGGGCTGTGCCGAACCCGAAATTGACCTGCGAGAGTGAGAACATATCCGACGACATCATACCGTCGTGGTCCATCATCATTCCGCCGAACCTATACTCTTGAGCCGATGCTGTCATAGCACCCACTCCCATTGCTATCAAAAGCGATAATTTGCGTAAAACTTTCATAGTTGCACACGTTTGTGGTCTCCCTGCGAGACCGATTTTGCTTGCCGTTTATAGTGTAAAAACTTACAAAAACCTCCCACCTCGCCTCTGGGGCAAGGTGTGGAGGCCTTTATTTATCTCTGTATTAGCGTCCGCGTGAGCCACCGCCACCGCCTGATGCGCCACCACCGCCACTGCGTGAGCCGCCGCCACCGCCGCTGTATGACGAGCCACCACTGTACGATGAGCCACTGCTGTATGACGAAGAACTGCTCGAAGAACCGCGGTTGATAGATACATTGTTGCGGCTCGATGAACTGCTATTGCTGTAACTACTGCGTCCTGCCGAATTCGATGAACTGCGGCCTACCGATGAAGAGCGTGAGTTCTGTGCCGCACGCTGCTGCTGGATGGCTGCTGTTGCGCTCTTGCCGCGTGTGCCACCTCCGTAGGTTGCGCCGTTGCTCGGTGAACGGTAGGGTGTAGAGTGCGATGAGCCACGATTTACTATCGAGCCGTTGTTGCGACTGCCACCCTGACCTGTATTCTGGTTGCGAGAGCCGTAGATGCTACCGCCACGGTCGTAGTTGGGGTTAGGTCCCTTCTCCAAGCGAGGAGCGTTGGGACGAGGATATGCAGGAGCCCAGCCTCCACCCCAACCGTAGTGGACGTGTAGGTGACCCCAGTGGCCTGTCCAATGGCCGTGATACTGTGGGTGGTGCCATCCCCAATGGTATGAGGGACAGTACATACCTCCCCAACCCCACCAGCCGAGTGAGCCTGTCCAGCGATATACGTCGGGGTCAGCGTAGCACATATGCCAATTCCAATCCCACCACGAGTAACGGGGGAATCCCCAGCACGAGCGGAACGAACGGTAGTACCAGGGGTCGTAAGTGCCCCAACTGCGCCAGCCGTAGTACCAGGGTGAAGAGAATGCTATCGTTGCGTTGATTGCACCCCAAGTGCCGAACATCGAAGTGATGTATTTGGGCTCAACCCAAACCTCATCGCCCGATACCATAATATTATATAGCGCAGGGTCATAAGCCGTTACGATTGATGCTGTAGAGTTGTAACGCAAGTTGAAGTAACTCGACGGCATTCGATACGTAGGTGATGAAAATCCCTTCAAACGGCGAGCGTAGGCGCTCTCGTATGAGTCGGCCACATAACTGTTCTCCAACGAGGCCACTGTGGGTACGTTGTCGTCGGTGATGAGCAGACCGTCTGCTGTCGTTGTTACGCGAATCGATGAGTTGTCCGATTTCAATGCAGCGTTGATGGCCGCTACCTTGGCCTCATACTCTGCTGCCTCGGCTTTGCGTTGTGCTATCAGAGCCTCTGCTTCGGCCTTTGCAGCCTCAGCCTCAGCCTTACGCACCTCGGCTTCCGCCTTCTGACGCTCGGCAATAGCCTTCACGTCGTGCGTAGCATAAAGGTCGTCGTATGCGCTTACCGATGAAAAGTAAGCCGATGTGCATCCGCTTGCTACAACCGCTATCACGGCCGCGAGCAAAAATCTCTGTATATTCTTCATAGCGCACATTTTTTCAAAGGTTTAACACTATTCTGTTTTCTTAATAAACGTCTCGTTGCGGTTTATTATTGTATCTGTTAGCAAATATCTCGTTCGGTGGCCTCCATTATGCGGGGCCGTGGTAAATCTTTTATATTGTATGTCATTGCGAGGAAGACTTTAGTCCGACGTGGTAATCTCCTGCGCTCCTTTGTAATGACAAGTGTGTTACATCGTAAAAATGTTTCTTTATGCAAATATAGTCAAAAAATGTTCGACTCCATTGCTTTTCGTTGCGCTTAAACCTGCAATATAGATTTTTTAAAATCTTTATTGCTGATTCATAACGGCTTAATCTTTTATAAAAGTGGAATATGTGGAGCGCCTATTTTTGCAAAAATAGTGAAAAAATGCCTAAAATTATCCCATAAGCACTCTGAATCGCCCCATTTTTTGCGCCTTAAACTCTCCGTTCTGGCCACTGTACCACTAATGCGCCTCCAGCCAATTCTTACCTACGCCAGCCTCCGAGATTAGCGGAATACTCAACGCAGCAGCACCCTCCATCGACTCCTTTACGATTGCGACTACGCGCTCCTGCTCCTCCTTGAGCATATCGACTATGACCTCATCGTGTACCTGAAGTATCATCTTCGAGCGTATGCCCTCCTCGCGGAATCGGCGCTGAATCTCTATCATCGCTATCTTCATAATGTCGGCGGCACTACCCTGAATGGGGGCGTTTATGGCGTTGCGCTCCGCTACACCACGTGCCACAGCATTGCGTGAGGCTATGTCGCGCAGATAACGTCGGCGGCCAAACACAGTCTCCACATAGCCCTTCTCGCGGGCATCGGCAATAGCACCATCCATATACTCCTTCACCTTGGGGTACGATGAGAAGTAGCCGTCGATAATCTCCTTGGCCTCCTTACGCGGTATGTCGAGTCGTTGGCTCAATCCAAAGGCTGATATACCATATATTATACCGAAGTTTGCGGTCTTGGCTCGGCGACGCTCCTCTGAGGTCACCTCATCGGTTGTCTTGTGGAACAACTTGGCGGCTGTAGCCGAGTGGATATCCTCACCCTGACGGAACGCCTCGATGAGCGAATCGTCGCCACTCAAGTGCGCCATCAGTCGCAACTCCACCTGCGAGTAGTCGGCCGAGAGCAGCAAGTGATGCTCATCGCGCGGAATGAATGCCTCGCGGATGCGACGGCCCATCTGGTCGCGCACGGGTATATTCTGCAAGTTAGGGTTGGTCGATGATAATCGGCCCGTAGCCGTAACTGCCTGATTGAACGATGTATGTATTCGGCCCGTTGCGGGGTTTATCAGCGTTGGCAGAGCCTCGACATAGGTCGAAAGCAACTTCTTTACGCCTCTGTACTGCAATATCATATCGACAATGCGGTGCTTGCCCGCAAAGCCCTGCAGGTACTCCTCGTCGGTGCTGAACTGACGTGTCTTGGTCATCTTGGGCTTGTCGGTGATGCGCATCTTGGCAAACAACACCTCGCCTAATTGGCGTGCCGAGTTGACGTTGAGCGCAGGCTCATCGGCTTCGCGACGTATCTCGCTCTCCAACTGTTGCAGTTCGTTGTTGAGTTCGACGGCATAGTCGGCCAACTGCTTGGGGTCGATTCTCACACCCTGCATCTCCATATCGGCCAGCACCTCAATCATCGGCTCCTCTATTCTCTCGTACAACTCCTTGAGTCCCTGCGCCTCGATTTCGGGCCAGAGGCAATGCTTGAGTTGTAGCGTAATGTCGGCATCCTCGGCGGCGTACTCCTTGACACTCATAATGTTAACCTGGTCCATCGTGAGTTGTCGTGCACCACGTCCTATGAGTGTCTCGATGGCTATGGGGGTGTAGTGCAGATAGCGTTCAGCGAGGAAATTCATATTGTGGCGTGACTCGGCATCAATCAGATAGTGCAGAATCATCGTGTCAATTTTGCGCCCCTTGACCTTGATGCCAATCCTTGCCAATACCATCAGGTCGAACTTCATATTTTGCGCCACCTTCGTGATGCGCTCGGCCTCGAACAGCGGGCGTACAATCTCGGCAAAGCGAGCCGTATTCTTCACTGTGAACGATATGTACCACGCCTCGTGTGGCTCGATGGCGAGCGAAAGGCCCACGATGCGGTCGGAGTAGATGTCAAAACCCGTAGTCTCGGTGTCGAAGCAGAACTCCTCGACGCCCATCAGCCTGTCAACGAGTGCCTGCAATTCGGCCTCATCGGTTATCAGATGATAGGTGTGGGGTGTTGTGGCAGCCGTCTTAAACTCCTCTGCTACAATATCTTCTGCGCTGTTTACTTGATTATCTTCCACTGCCTCAGCCATCGTGGTCGCTGCTTCGGGCGCAGATGTCGTAGCAGGTGCTGCGGGTGCGGCAGGTGCGGCGAACATATCGGCAAAGAGGTCACCCTGACCAGCCATAGCCTGTTGCTTCTTGGCGGCGGACTTGGCCTGTGCCATCTCGGTGAGTTGTCGCTGGGATGCCTGTTGCGGAACATCGGTAGGCTCGGCGGGCGCAAGGTTGTGGATGTCGCGCAGGAACGAGGTGAAATCCAACTCGGCATACAAGGCCTTCAACTCGTCGAGGTTGGGCTCGCATATCTCCAAATCGTCGGGACGGAACTCTACGGGTACGTCGGTGCAGATGGTGGTCAATCGCTTTGCCATCAGTAGGTTATCGCCCCAAGCGGCGATTTTCTCACCCTGCTTGCCCTTGATGTTCTGGACGTTGGACAGGATGTTCTCCACCTCTCCCCATTCGCCCACCAACTTGCAGGCGCCCTTCTCGCCAATGCCTGGCACACCAGGAATATTGTCCGATGAGTCGCCCCAAATGGCCAAAATGTCGCGCACCAACAACGGGTCCGTGATGCCATATTTCGCGCATATATCCTCGCTGCGCACTATCTCAATGCCGTCGCCCTTCTGCTTGTAGAGGTGGCGGTTGGTGCCGACCAACTGACCGTAATCCTTGTCGGGTGTCACCATAAATACCTCATAACCAGCCTCTGACGCACGAAAAGCCAATGTTCCGATGACGTCGTCGGCCTCGTAGCCCTCAATCTCGAATACGGGTATGCGCATAGCGTTGAGCAGTCGGCGCAAGTAGGGTACCGAGGCGATGATATCCTCGGGTGTCTCGGGGCGGTTGGCCTTATAATCTGCGAACAACTGATTGCGGAATGAGCCTCCCTTGGGGTCTAACGCTACACCCAACAGGTCGGGCGATTCGCGTTTCTGGATATCGCGCAGAAACTTGGTGAAACCGAACAGAATAGAGGTATTCATTCCGTGACGGTTGCGCATAGGTCGCCCCATAAAGGCGTAGTAATATTTGAAAACGAGCGCGTAGGCATCGATTAGGAAAAGACGTTTCATCGGTGGAAATCAGTGAGTTGTGTTATAGATTGTCGGCCGCATACCACTCGGCATACGACGATGCTGTCTCGTGCAGACGCAACGAGTAGAGTTCCACCTCATCGGGCAGACTCTCCAACAGTCGCTCGGCAAAGTCGGCCAGCATATTCTCGCACGTAGGCTGGTAATCGACCATCACGGTGTTGTTGTAGCCGTCACCCAACATCTCACAAAGTTGCTCGCCATAGTCGGTACGACGCACGATGAATGCGTGGTCGAACTGTGATATAATCTGCTCACCTACAATGCGTTTGAGCAATCCGAAGTCCATAACCATACCCTGTTTGGGGTCGTACTCATCAACCGAGGGCTCGCCCTTGATTGTGACGAACAGACGATAGGAGTGGCCGTGAATGTGGCGACACGCGCCGTCGTATCCCTCGAGAAAATGTGCTGCCTCGAATGTAAATTCCTTTGTGAGTCTGATAGTTGCCATAATCTTTATAGACTAATGTTGTAAAACGCTAACTACAAAGTTAATGCTTTTTCATTTACAAGATTAACATCTTCCGATTTTTTTCATCTCTGGCTCCGTGCAACCTTGTAATACATAATTATTTTGGTAACATTTGGGAGAGAGGAAAGAGAGGTAAAGTAAACAAAAATTCTCCCTCTAAGGTAGAGAGAGTACCCGTTAGGGGGAGGGAGTGTGCTTTTTGAATTCAAAATTTACAGACTCCTCCGTCACACCTTTGGTGTGCCACCTCCTCTAACTTAGAGGAGGAAATAATACTATATATATAATTAATCATTCCCGTGCGTCAGCCTAAACGCGGCAGGCAAGTTTTCGGATGAAGGGCGACGCGCAGACGGAGGGTTAAGAAACGCAAATAAAATTCTCCCTCTAAGGTAGAGGGGGTACCCTTTAGGGGGAGGGAGTGTGCTTTTTGAGATGAAAGATGAAAGTTCAAAGATGAAAGATTAACAGACTCCTCCGTCACACCTTTGGTGTGCCACCTCCTCTAACGCAAGAGGAGGAAATTTATTATAAAACATTGATGTCATTGCGAGGAGGACATCAGTCCGACGTGGCAATCTCCTGCATACCAGAAAGTGGGAGATTAATCCGCTACGCGGCTTTTCACTGCTACGGCTCGGCAAAGTATGTAAACATACTCTGCTCTCGCCTTAATCGCAGCGTTACCACAGTCGCTACGCTCCTTCGTAATGACAACAGTATTAACTATATATTTCCAATAAAAAATGGCAACACGCTGATAGTTATGTATGTAGATACACTCCCTCAAGCATTGTTGCCACTTTGGCGGCGATAATAAATCTATTTCTTATTAAATGTGTTCATCGTAAAGTCGGCGCCAGCCGTCGCAAACGACAGAATAGCATCTCCAAAGACCTTCAATCGTGCAGGCATAGCCTCGCGCTCCTCGGCGTTCCACTCGCCCAACACATAATCCACCTGCTGACCGCGTGCGAAATCGCCTCCGATGCCAAAGCGCATACGCGCATAATCCTCTCGGCCCAACAATTCGGTGATATTTTTCAAGCCGTTGTGACCGCCCGCGCTGCCCTTCTTACGCATACGCAACTGTCCGAATGGCAACGATATATCGTCCGAGATGATGAGAATCTTCTCGATGGGAATCTTCTCCTGCTCCATCCAGTAACGTACGGCCTTGCCCGAGAGATTCATATACGTCGAGGGCTTGAGCAGGATAATCTGGCGGCCCTTGTGACGCAGCGTCGCAGTCGAGCCGTAACGTCCTGCCATAAAAGAGACGTTGGATGCCTCTGCTAAGGCATCCAACACTCTGAATCCTATGTTGTGACGGGTATCGGCGTACTCGGCACCGATGTTTCCCAATCCTACAACGAGGTATTTCATTCGCTAACTTTTTTACTGCTGTGCTGCACGAGTTGCACGAGTTACGCGAACGGCGCAAACGGCAGTAGTAGCGGGAGTTACGAACTGAAGATTCTCGAACTGGAGGTCACCAACGAAGATTGTCTGACCAACCTTCAAAGGAGTAACGTCAACAACGATTTCGTCGGGCAACTGGTCAACCATAGCCTTAACAACCAACTTACGAGCTGACAAAGCCAACTTACCACCGACCTTAACACCCTCGGCAGTACCTGTCAAACGTACGGGGATAGCGATAGCAACGGGCTTGCCCTCCTGTACACGGTAGAAGTCGATGTGGAGAATCTGCTCACGAACGGGGTGGAACTGTACCTCGCGCATTACAGCCTTCTCTACCTTACCATCGATTTCAATCTCAACGATGTAAGAGTTGGGTGAATAGATAAGAGGCTTAACTGACTTAGTGTCAACGTTGAATGCTACCTCCTCGCCACCGCCATACATTACGCAGGGGATAAGACCCTCACGACGGTAAGCCTTTGCTGACTTCTTGCCGAAGCCCTCACGCTTAGTTGCGCTAATCTGAAGTGTTTTCATAGTTTTAATAAATGTTAAATGTTATTACCTGCGGCATTACTCAACCCGCCTAAAACACCTAAGGCGGTTCCCATTATGCCTGAATCGGCGACAAAGATAGGGCTAATAAATGAAAAAACAAATTATTTGCAAAAAAATCAGCCGCCCTGCACTCGGCAAAGCGGCTGATAATCATATTATTTTGACTTATGTCATTGCGAGCAGCGTCATCAATGTCACAATCTCAATTTTGAGTAATCACACACTCCCTCCCCCTAAAGGGTACTCCCTCTAAACTTAGAGGGAGAATTTTATTTATTTTCTATTTCTTTGTAAGCATCTCTTTAATTCCTCCTCTAAGTTAGAGGAGGTGGCACTCGCCCCAAGCGAGTGACGGAGGAGTCTGCAAATCCAATTTTGAATTTTGAATTTTGAATTCTGAATTTCAGTTACACACTCCCTCCCCCCTAAAGGGTACTCCCTCTAATTTAGAGGGAGAAATTTTTGTATTATCCTAATTTTGAATCTTGAATTCCCTCGCACCCTTTACTCATTCATATAGATGTAGGGGCAGAAGGCATACACGCCCTTGCCGCCGCTGAACAAACGCTCCATACGGCTGTACTCGCCATACAAGCGGCCCAACTCCGTGCGTGCGGTCATCTGCTGGCGTACCTTCACGTTGAGTGACTCCAGGATGGCCATAAAGCCCTCGGCGGGAGTCTTGACCTCCTCAATCTGGTAGTTGTCGCCCAACTCGGCCTTGTCGATAGCGATGGCGATAGCGGCCTTCAAACCACCATTTGTGTCAGCCAAGCCGTTTGCCTGAGCAGCTGTTCCACTCCATACGCGGCCCTCAGCCAACTCCAATACTCTCTCAATCGGCAGGTTACGTCCCTCGGCTACGAGTGATGTGAATCGCTCATATACGCGGTCTACGCTGCGCATCAAGGCTTGGTACTCACCCTCCTTGAGCGGAGCGAAGCCGTTACCCATACCTGCATATTTGTTAGTCTGTACGCCGTCGATTGTCACACCCAACTTATCCTTCAATGCATCACCGAAACTTGGTATCATACCGAACACACCGATTGAGCCAGTGAGCGTCATCTTATCAGCCACGATAGCATCTGCGGGAGCCGAGATGTAGTAACCACCGCTGGCTGCGTAGTCACCCATTGATACGATTACGGGCTTCTTCTCCTGCAACAACTTCACCTCACGCCATACGATGTCGGCAGCCAATGCGCTACCACCGGGTGAGTTCACACGTAAAACGACAGCCTTCACGTCATCATCTTCGGCTACGCCACGAATCTTCTTCGCTACCGAATAACCGTAGATTTGGTTCTCGGGTCCCTCGCCATCGAGTACCTCACCCTGTGCATATACGATTGCCACCTTCGGAGCATCGAGTTTCTTCAGGTCGGGAGTAAGTGTTGCGGCATACGCGCCCAAAGAGACGTATTCGGGCTTCTCGATGCCGTATTCGCTCTTGAACAACTCCTCCATCTCGTCGGCATACTTCAAGCCATCGACCAATTTGTGCTCAACGGCCTCGCTGGGCAACACTACCGAGAGGTTGTCAGCCAAAGCGTTCAACTCCTCGACGCTGATATTACGTGAAGCCGATACAGCCTCTGTAACGACACTCCAAATGCCATCAACCAACTCCTGCATCTGCTGGCGGTTGGCAGGTGACATCTCAGTCAGGAAGTAAGGCTCTACGGCACTCTTGTACTTACAAACGGTGGGACGCAAAATCTGTACATCTACACCCAACTTGTCAATCAGACCCTTGAAGAATAGAGTCTGTCCTGCATTACCAATCCACTCGAATGTACCCTCGGGCTGGATGTAAACCTTGTCGGCTACCGAGCAGAGGTAGTATTGGCCCTGAGTGAAGCGGTCACCATAAGCCACAACCCACTTGCCCGACTTCTTGAACTCTACGATGGCGTCACGCACCTCCTCGATAATGGCGTTCGATGCGCCACCCATACCTGTGAGGTTGATGTAGATACCTTTGATGCGCTCATCTGCAGCGGCTGCGTCAAGAGCCTGCAACGTGCTGTATAGCGAGATAGATGAGTTCTGGCTCATCGACATAAAGTCGAACGAATCCATCGGGTTTGACGATGGCAGGTCAACGATGCTCTCTGCAAAGTCTATCTTCAGGATTGCACTCTCGGGCACTGCTGCAGCCTTCGGAGTCATAAGTGCCGACACACTTGAGAAGAATCCCATCATAATCACGAATGACAATACGCTACCAACGACCACAGCCAGCAACGCCGCCAGGAAAATCTTACCAAACGATGTCTTCGTAGCCTTTGCGGGGGCTTTCTTTACCACACGCTTTGCGGCGGGTGCGGCGGGCGCTGCCTCTGCTTTGGGAGTCTCCTCTGCTGCGGGAGTAGCGGGAGTGGCCTCCTCGTTGGGCTCAACGGCTGGCTCCTCTGCGGGAGTAGTATTCTCTACAGCGTTCTGTTCTGCAACATTCTCTTCGGCGGGAGTAGGCTCAATATTCTGATTCTGAGTCTCTTCAGCCTTAATCTCATTTACTTTGTTCTCTTCCATATCTTTAATGTTTTTTAATTTTTCTTGTACTTTACGTTAATGCAAAGTTAGTGATAAATTCGAAAAATTCGTTCCTTTATATATTATAGTCGCATAAAACGCCGAAAAACTACATTTTTTTTCTAAAAAAATACAAAATAAATTCTCCCTCTAAGGTAGAGGGAGTACCCGTCAGGGGGAGGGTGTATGCATTTTAATTCAAAATTCAGAATTCAAAATTCAGAATTCAAAATTAGATTTTGATAGTTAAGATTAACAGACTCCTCCGTCGCTCGCCGAGCGAGTGCCACCTCCTCTAACGCAAGAGGAGGAATTTTTTACTATACAAAAAATCATTCCCGTGCGAAGCCTAAACGCGGCAGGCAAGTTTTCGGATGAAGGGCGACGCGCAGACGGAGGGTTAAGAAACGCAAATAAAATTCTCCCTCTAAGGTAGAGGG
>JAFYRX010000040.1 GCA_017546725.1 Alistipes sp.
ACCTACGAGCTCCTGCTTAATCTCATAACCCTTTGATACACCAACAACCATATTGTTGATGAGTGCGCGGTACAAACCGTGCAATGAACGGTGACGGGGCTGGTTTGTAGGACGTGTAACAATAACGGCCGCCAACTCCTTGCCTGACTTCGCGTCGGTGTGAGTTCCAACCTCGACCTTAATGTCTGAATCAACCTTCTGATTCAGTGTCCCAAGTGGCCCTTTCACGCTTACCGTGTTGTCTGCTGCAACCTCTACGGTTACACCTGCCGGTAAGATTACAGGTAATTTACCAATTCTTGACATTTTTCTTTAATTTGTTTGTTTGTTAATTAATGCTTGAGAATACTCTGACTGTGGATTAGTAAATGTAGCACAATACCTCACCACCTACATTCTCCTTGCGAGCCTTAGCGTCAGTCATAATACCCTTTGATGTTGAAAGGATAGCGATACCCAAACCGTTCAATACGCGAGGCATAGTGTCTACTGATGCGTACTGGCGCAAACCGGGACGGCTAACACGCTTAAGGTTCTTAATAGCGTTTGTCTTGCTTGCTGCGTCCCACTTGAGAGCGATTTTGATGGTCGGATGACCCTTCTCGTCTGTGTCGAACTTGTAAGCCAAGATGTAACCCTGCTCGTAGAGAATCTTTGTAATCTCTCGCTTAATTTTTGAGCCGGGAGCTTCAACCACTTTGTGATTGGCTTTCACCGCGTTTCTAATTCGCGTGAGAAAATCCGCAATAGGATCTGTCATAGTGAATTAAAAGTTAAAAATTAATAATTAAGTTAAATTTGTTTTATTTTTGCTCACCTCGCGCCGCCTCTCGCAACTGCCACAGTATTAACTACTTTAGCCGTTTTCGTTGGCCAACGCGCCAATGAGCGCGCAAATATACGCAAAAAAATCCAATAAATCGCTATAATAGAGGTAATAATTAGGCATTTACGCCGTTTTATGCGAAAAAATAACAATAAGATAACATTGCGCGTAACTTCTATGGTCTCAACCCATTACTCGTTTCGCCACTGCAACGCCTCCGTTTGCTACCCCGATGGACACAACGAAAGGTGTAACAGATACTAACATTGTAGTACAGCCACAACCTGTCGTCACACACCGTTACATATATTATTAATATATTAATATTATGTAATATACGTAACACCCCTTCATCCATCGCACATAGTTTTACCCTAAGCGACTCTTGAATGTGTAACACGACACAAAACCCGTTCAATCAAGCCTGCACCAAGAAGTTACTCCCACCTGGAAGCACTTTCCTCGATGCGCAGCCCCACATACTTGGGACTCTGTGTCCGTATAGAACACTTTTTTGCTGCCAGACAAAAATAGCTCCGATAAAACAGGGCTATCTTATATTAACACGAGCCACAAAATATCTATATTAGGCATAGCACCTCATATATACGGCTCCCGCCAGCGTAGGCACCAATGGCACCTGCAAAAATAGAGTTCTTGAAGATGGCCTTGCCATCCAAAATCGGCGGGGTGAGGCTTCGCCTTCCACTCACCGACAACTGATACTTACTTCTTCGGGGGCGCACAATGACGCCCCTCGGAAGTAAAGTATGATTTAGACGAGGGTTTGCCTCATAAGACAAACCCACGTTGAAGCGACTACCAACTTGCCTTCTTCACACCGGGAATCAGACCGCTTGATGCCATCTCACGGAACTGAATACGGCTGATACCAAACTGGCGCATATAACCCTTCGGACGACCAGTCAACTTACAACGGTTGTGCTGGCGAATGGGGTTAGAGTTGCGGGGCAACTTTGAGAGGGCAATCCAAGCCTCCTCGTGGTCCATCTCACCGCTCTTAACCTTTGCGGCAATCTCCTCGCGCTTATGAGCGTAACGATTTGCAAGTTTTACACGCTTTACCTCGCGTGCCTTCATTGATTCTTTTGCCATATCCTATTGGCTATTCTTTTTAGCGTTCTTGAAAGGAAGACCGAACTCACGGAGAAGAGCATAACCCTCCTCGTCAGTCTTGGCTGTTGTAACGAATGTAACCTCCATACCGAAAATCTTGGTAATCTTGTCGATATCGATTTCCGGGAAGATAATCTGCTCGGTGATACCGAGGGTGTAGTTACCACGACCGTCAAACTTCTCGTTGATACCCTTGAAGTCGCGTACGCGAGGCATAGCCACTGCGATAAGACGCTCCAAGAACTCGTACATACGGTCTGCACGAAGTGTTACACGAACACCGATAGGCATACCCTTACGCAACTTAAAGTTAGAGATATCCTTACGAGACTTTGTCTGAACTGCCTTCTGACCTGTTATCTGGGTTAACTCGGCCTGTGCTACGTCGATAAGCTTCTTATCGGCTACAGCCTGACCCATACCCTGATTGATAACAATCTTCTCCAATTTGGGACACTGCATTACGCTAGTGTAACCAAACTCCTTCATAAGGGCAGGAACAATCTGCTCCTTATACTGTGTTTTGAGTGTAGGTACGTATGCCATTATTTAATCTCCTCTCCTGACTTTTTAGCGTAACGAACTAATTTACCATTTGCATCTGCCTTGCGACCTACGCGAGTAGCCTTACCACTCTTGGGGTCGAGTACCTGCAAGTTTGAGATGTGAATCGGAGCCTCCTGCTCTACGATTCCACCCTGAGGATTCTGAGCATTGGGCTTTGTAGCCTTCTTGCACATATTTACGCCCTCGACGATTGCACGCTGCTTGGCGGCCTCAACCTTCAGGACTTTGCCCTGCTGGCCCTTGTTGTCGCCCGCATTGACGTAAACCATATCCCCTTTCTTAATATGTAACTTAACTGACATCTTTCTTTGTGTTTTTAATATTACAATACTTCAGGTGCCAATGAGATGATCTTCATATACTGATCACGCAACTCACGAGCTACGGGACCAAAGATACGAGTACCACGCATCTCACCCTGATTATTAAGAAGAACTACGGCGTTGTCGTCGAAACGAATGTACGAACCGTTAGCACGTCGAATCTCCTTGGTCGTTCTTACTACTACCGCTTTAGATACGGTGCCCTTCTTCACGTCGCCCGAGGGACTTGCGCTCTTCACCGTTACGACGATTTTATCGCCGATAGAGGCGTAGCGACGCTTTGTTCCGCCAAGCACGCGGATGCAAAGAACCTCCTTCGCACCGCTGTTGTCTGCTACTACGAGTCTACTTTCTTGCTGTATCATAACTACTTAGCTCTTTCAATGATTTGTACTAATCTCCAACGCTTGGTTTTGCTCAAGGGGCGGGTCTCCATGATGCGAACTGTATCGCCCT
>JAFYRX010000041.1 GCA_017546725.1 Alistipes sp.
ATGCGCGAACCTGAGGCTCTGGATTAACCATCTGCAAATCGAACACGTGCATCTTCTCCCAATCCTCGCGGTACTCAGGATCAACGTCGATATCCTTATAATTAACTGTGATTGCAGGCACATCAATCTGAATGTAACCACCACTGCGGAAGTTCAAATCCTCACCCTCGGGCAACTTAACAACGAACTCCTTGATGAAGGTAGCAACATTGTGGTTTGAAACAACCTCACACTCCCACTTCTTGATTGAAAGAGTAGATGCGGGCACGGCAATCTTCATATCCTCCTTAACCTTCACCTGGCAACCTAAACGCCACTTCTGCTGAATCTGCTTACGGTTGAAGAAACCAGTCTCGGTGGGAAGAATCTCACCGCCGCCCTCCAATACCTGGCACTTGCACTGACCGCAAGCACCCTTACCGCCACAAGCCGACGGAAGGAAGATACCCTGTGCTGTAAGTGTATTCAACAAAGTTGAGCCCGCCTCGACGGTCAACACCTTTGTTCCATCATTAATATCGATAGTTACATCGCCTGACGATGTAAGTTTAGCCTTCGCAAAGAGAAGCAACGCTACCAAAAGCAGTGTTACCACAAGAAAGGCAACTATCGCAACTACAATTGTTAAAATATCCATTTCTTAATCTCTTATTAAAGGTTACAACTGAATACCAGAGAAAATCATAAACGCAATACCCATCAAACCTGTGATGATAAATGCGATACCGGGACCCTTCAAACCTGCGGGGATGTGAGAGTACTGCAAGCGCTCGCGGATAGCAGCCATCATAACGATAGCGATAGCCCAACCCAAACCAGAGCCCAAGCCGTAAACAACACTCTGCCACAAACTGCTAATCTCGCCAGCAACAACCTTCTGCTGCATAAAGAGTGAACCACCCATAATAGCACAGTTAACGGCGATAAGCGGAAGGAAGATACCCAACTGGTTGTAGAGTGAAGGAGAGAACTTCTCAACAACCATCTCCACCAACTGCACAAACGATGCAATAACGGCGATGAAGACGATGAAGGTCAAGAAACTCAAATCGACACCCTCTACCAATGCGTTAGGAGCCAATACATACTCATTCAACAAGTAGTTCAAAGGAATTGTCATAGTCTGAACGAATACTACGGCAGCACCCAAACCAATTGCAGTCTTTACGCTCTTCGAAACGGCAATATATGAACACATACCGAAGAAGAAGGCGAATACCATATTGTCGATAAAAATCGAACGTACAAAAAGATTCAATGTTTCCATACTCTACCTCCTATTTTTCCTGCAATTCCTTGTTAAACGAACGGTGTACCCAAATGATTACACCTACTATAATAAGAGCCATCGGCGGGAAGAGCATAATACCCACGTTAGAGTAGAAACCACCATTGGTGATATACCAACTCTCGGGGATAATGCGGATATTAAACAATGTACCCGAACCGAACAACTCACGGAAGAAGGCTACGATAAGCAAGATTGCTGCATAACCCAAACCGTTACCAATACCATCGAGGAATGAATCCCAGGGCTTGTTACCCAAAGCATAAGCCTCGACACGACCCATAATGATACAGTTAGTAATAATCAAACCAACATACACAGACAACTGCTTCGACACATCGTAAACAAATGCCTTCAATACCTGGTCAACGATAATTACCAACGCAGCGATTACAACCAACTGAACGATGATACGGATGCGTGAAGGAATACCATTACGCAACAACGACATCACAAGGTTAGCGAACGCTGTAACGACCATAACAGAGAGACCCATAACGAACGCGGGCTCCATCTTTACGGTTACCGCCAAAGCCGAACAAATACCCAAAATCTGTACGATTACGGGGTTGTTTGCACTCAGCGGTCCGGTTAAATTTTTCAAATTACTCATAGTTCCGCTTGTTTTTATTTGTTAGACTTATTAGCATTAATATAAGGAAGGTAACTCTCAATGCCTGACTTCAACATTGCGTTTACACCGTCACAAGTCTTGGTACCACCAGAGATGGCATCAACCTCGTGGTTGTTTGTAGCACCACCCTTCTTCATAGATACTGACACGAAATCAGCACCCTCGAAGATAGTCTTGCCAACGAACGAAGACTGAACCTTGTCTGTAGTAATCTCGGCACCCAAACCAGGAGTCTCGCCAGAGTGGTCCATTACGATACCCTTAACGGTATTCATATCGGGCTCCAAAGCGATATAACCCCAAATCGGGCCCCACAAACCTGCACCATACACAGGAATTACTACGCAACCATTCGTTGCCTTAAATACGGGGTACTCACCTGCTGCAAACGATGCAGTCAAATCACCCAAAGCCGAGAAAATGTCGGCATCAGTCTTACCCTCAATCTTCTGACCATTCTTATCGAGCATTGCAGCCTCGGCTACAACATCCGAATAAGAGGCTGTCGCAGGGTTCTCGCCCAAAGCCTTAACAATCTGCTGACGCTTCTCGTTAAGGATGTTCTCGCCCTGACGCTCCTGCAACGAGAGCGACGTAACAGCCAACAGAACAGCCACGATTACTACCATCACTACTGAGTAGATGATGATATATGCATTGCTATTTACATTAAATTTTGCCATACTCTCTCGTTATTTTACAGTTTTAATACGACTCTTACGACGGTTGATGTTAGCCTCTACAACGAAGTAATCAACAGTAGGAGCCAATGCGTTCATAAACAAGATAGCCAACATCATACCCTCGGGATATGCGGGGTTCACAACGCGAACCATTACAGCCAACGCACCAGTCAAGAAGCCTACGATATACTTACCTGCGTTAGTCTGTGCAGATGTAACAGGGTCTGTAGCCATAAACACAGCACCGAACGCGAAACCACCAACTACGAGGTGATAGTAAGCGGGATACTCAGTAACACCCAACGCCTGGAACAAATAGCCCACAGCCAAACCACCAACAAATACGCTCAACATTGTACGCCAAGAAGCAACACCTGTCAAAAGCAAGAACAAACCACCGAGCAAGATGCAGAGTGTAGAGGTCTCACCGAATGAACCAGGGATGAAGCCGAGGAAAGCATCCATCACGCTCCACTGCATATTGCCTGTTGTAGCCAACTGCTCCAAGGCAGTAGCACCTGTTGTAGCATCAGTAGCGCCCATAAACTTCCAATCTGAGAACCAAACCTTCTCACCTGACATCTGAGGAGTAAAGGCGAAGAATACAAATGCACGAGCAACGAGTGCAGGGTTGAAGATATTCATACCTGTACCACCGAATACCTCCTTTGCGAAGATTACAGAGAAGGCAACACCCAAAGCAACCATCCACAGAGGAGTGCTAACGGGCATAATCATAGGAATCAAAAGACCTGTTACCAAATAACCCTCAGCGACCTCCTCCTTACGGATTTGTGCATAAGTAACCTCAATACCCAAACCTACGATATATGATACAGCAACCATAGGAAGAACGCGTACCAAACCGTAAACAAAAGCATTAAAGCCTTCCAAACCAACCTGCAAACCTGTATTGAAGCAACCAAACAAGAAAGCAGGGATAAGAGCCAAGATTACCATCGTCATTGTACGCTTGATATCGTTACAATCGCGGATATGCGCACCCTTCTTGGTGGTAATATTAGGAACAAAAAGGAATGTTTCGAAAGCATCGAATGTAGATGCAAGGAAACTCAACTTACCGCCCTCCATAAAGGTCGGCTTGATATTATCAACTAATTTTCGCAATCCCATAACTAACACTCCTTAATCATTAAGTTAATACCGTCACGAACCAACTGCTGAATCTCGGTCTTCGAGGGGTCAACGAACTCACAAAGAGCAATATCCTCTTCTACGATTTCGTAGATACCAAGATTCTCCATCTTGTCAATATCGTTAGCCATAATAGCCTTAAACAGATACATAGGATAGATATCCATAGGCAAGTACTCCTCGAACAGACCTGTTACAACGAATGCTCGAACGCCACCATTGACATTAGTATCGAGTTTGTACGCCTTCTTCGGGCAGAGCCAAGAGAAGTATGAACGTGATACAGAGAACTTGTTGAAACGAGGAGCAATCCAGCCCAACATCTCGTACTTATCGCCCTCGGGGATAACTGTAATCTGTGTAGCAGTAGCCGAGATAAAGCCATCGGCTGCAACCTTCTTACCTGTGAGTACGTTACCAGCGATGATACGTACTGAATCACCCTCGGCCTGCTTCTTGATGTTACCATCAACGATTGAAGCGATAGGCGCACCGTTGATGATGCGGTAGTATTGAGGCTTCTCAACCTCGCTACCTGCAAGAGCAACAACCTTGTGCAAATCTACCTTACCTGTTGAGAACAAGCGACCGATAGCGGCTACATCCTGAATTGCAACAGTCCATACGATGTCGCCCTTTGCGATGGGGTCGATGTGGTGAATCTGAACACCCACACAACCTACAGGGTGCTTACCCTCGAAAGTGTGAATCTCGGCACCCTTGAGTGAAGTCATCTCACCCTCGGCATTAGCCTTAACAGAGAGGTGAACCTTTCCGCCAGAGAGTTTTGACAAAACCTCAAGACCCTTCTGCAAATTCTCCTTCTCACCCTTAAGTGCAAAGTTCATATCAGCAGCCAAAGGTGCTGAATCGAATGCTGAAACGAAGATAGCCTTAGGCTCGTCAGCGGGATTTGCTACAATACCGTAGGGACGCTGAAGAATCATTGTCCACAAACCTGACTTGAGCAAAGTCTCGATAACCTCTTCGCGAGTAGCCTTCTGCAAATCAAGCAGAGCAAACTCGGCCGACTCTTGCTGGGCATCGGCAGCAACTGTTACGTTGAGAACCTTACGCTTCTCGCCACGATTAACAGCCGACACAGTACCGCTAACGGGTGAAGTAAACAATACGCGAGGATTGTTCTTATCGAAGAACAAAGGCTCACCTGCCTTCACCTTGTCGCCCACCTTCACCAACAGTTTAGGTGTCACGTTCTCAAAATCCAGCGGTGATACGGCGTACTCATTAGCCAATGGCAACTCTACCAATGACTCTGCAGCCTTACCCTGAAGATTGATGTCGAGACCCTTCTTTAGTTTAATGATTTTCGACATAGATTTGTAATTAATTTGAAATGAATTTTATGTAATTTGTGTGTGTTATTTCTTCCGTTGCTAACCACAAAAGTTACCCTAATTGGTAACCTTCGTTAAAAACGCGCACGAAGGTACGATTTTTTTTGCACTTTTTTGCACTATTTGGGTTATTATTTTCATTTTACTATGAAATTTATTATTTTTCCCTACATTTGTAGTGCAATGAGCCGTTATATCGACATACACACCCATTTCCCTACGGGTCTGCACATAGAGCCGCAAGGCGTTGGTATCCACCCGTGGCACTCGGCCGTTAAGCAGATGCCCAGCGAGGATGAGTTTACCCAGGCCGACCTCATAGGCGAGATTGGTTTGGACTATGTGTGCGACGTTGAGCGCGGACAGCAAGAGAGGGTTTTCAGAGCACAACTCGCCATTGCCGAGAGGCTAAAAAAGGTTGTCGTTCTACACTGCGTCAAGGCCTTCGAGCCAACGATGAAAATCCTCGAAGAATACGACCTGCGAGCAGTGATTTTTCACGGCTTTATAGGCTCCGTGCAACAGGCCAAAAGAGCAACCCAAAAGGGGTACTTTTTATCGTTCGGAGCAAGTACCGCTCGCTCGTCCAAAACCATTGAGGCTCTGCGCAATACATCGCTTGACAAAATATTTATCGAGAGCGACGAAAGCAACAAAAATATAGAAGATATTTATAGCGAAATAGCCCACTTGAAAGGTTGCAATCAAGACCTTTTGGAGCAGGCAATTTTGGAAAATTATAATAAAATTTTCAAGTAGATTATATGTCAGAAAAATGGCTTGAAAGAACGTCACTTTTATTAGGTGATGAGAAGTTAAAGAAGTTACAAAATGCCAATGTTTTGGTAGTCGGATTGGGCGGTGTAGGAGCCTATGCCGCTGAGATGATTGCCCGTGCTGGCGTGGGCCGTATGACCATTGCCGACGCCGATGTGGTGTCGGAGAGCAACATCAATCGCCAACTCATAGCCTTACACTCCACAGTCAATCGCCCAAAAACAGAGGTTATGGCCGAGCGTCTGCGCGACATTAACCCCTCGATTGAGTTGACCATCGTGAGCCGATTCATCAAGGACGACGAGACCGATGCTCTGCTCGACAGCGACAAGTTCGACTATGTGGTAGATGCCATTGACACCCTATCGCCCAAATTAGCACTAATAAAGGGGGCTTTAGAGCGTCAAATTCCGCTTGTAAGTTCTATGGGAGCAGGAGCAAAGACCGACCCCACACAAATGGAGATTTGCGACATAGCCAAGACCCACCACTGCCCACTGGCGCATATGCTGCGCAAGCGACTGCACAAGATTGGCATCCGTAAGGGTTTCTCGGCTGTATTTTCGCCCGAGCCCGTCAGAGAGGGTGCAATGATACTCTGCGAGGAGCGGAACAAGAAATCAAATATGGGTACTATCTCCTACATACCCGCCGTATTCGGCATTGGCTGTGCATCGGTGGTTATTAGGGGCCTGATAGATGAATTTTAGCAAACGTAAAACTACAAATAATATGAAGATTGTATTTTTGGATGAATATTCCATTTGCGGACGCAACATAGAGTCAATAGCCTCTCAAGGCGAATACACAGGCTATGAGACCACATCGCCCGATGAAGTGCTGGCTCATTGCGAGGGCGCGGAGGTTGTTATCAGCAACAAGGTGGTGCTCGATGCTGCGACTATTGCTGCCCTACCCAACCTGCGACTTATCTGTGTTGCCGCTACGGGTATGAACAACATTGATTTGGCCGCTGCAGCCGACCACAACATCGAAGTGCGTAATGCGGTAGGTTATTCGACATACTCTGTTGCCGAGACGACACTCTGCTCGGCATTATCGTTGCTACGCGAAGTCACCTACTACAACGACTTCTTCCATTCGGGCCACTACGCAACATCCGAAAGAATCTTCAATTTTGACCGTCCTACAGCACAACTGCGTGGCAAGCGCTGGGGCATAATCGGATTGGGCAACATAGGACGTGAAGTCGGCCGTTTGGCTGAGGCTTTTGGTTGCGAGGTTGTCTATTACTCTACATCGGGTGCTGAACGCGAAGAGCCATACCAAAGAGTTGAATTAGAGGAGTTGCTCTCATCTTCGGACATCGTGTCGATACATTGCCCGCTCAATGAACGTACGGCAGGCTTGATTGGCAGCGAGGAGTTGGCAAAGATGAAACCGTCGGCCATTTTGATAAACGTTGCACGAGGTGGCATTGTCGATGAAACAGCATTGGCCGAAGCGTTGGATAAGGGCACAATACGCGGAGCGGCTTTGGATGTATTTTCGACAGAGCCCTTGCGTGAGTCACCTCTATATAATATAAAAGATAAGTATCGCCTACTCGCCTCGCCCCACAATGCGTGGTCGTCAGTCGAGGCCATCGACCGACTGATTGGTTGCATCGCCCACAATATCGAGGAGTACAAAGCGAAAAGGAAATAATCAAAGACATATCCAAATCAGATATTTCACCCACATTTATGTGGGTGTTTTTTATTTTATGAGGTTAATAGAAAAATTTCCACAAATTTATTTGCAGAATAAAATTTTTTCTCTACTTTTGCACTGTACTACAACACTAATACAGTAGAAAGCCAACAACAAGCAGAAGAACATTTCTCTTAACTATATTATATATATGATTAAATTAAACAATTTATCGGCAGGATACTCAAAGAGGCATCCTGTATTGCAAAAGTTACAGACGACTTTTGCGCAAGGCAACATTTATGGTCTGCTTGGTGCCAATGGAAGTGGCAAGACTACCCTACTCAAAACAATTTGTGGTGTACTATTCCCACTCGATGGGGAAATCTCGGCAATGGGCTACACGCCGCAAAAGCGTGAAAGCGATTTTTTGAAGGAGATATTCTATATCCCCGATGAGTTTTCACTCCCCACGCTAACCGTTGAGAAGTATGTTGATACTTACGCACAGTTCAGGCCCAACTTTTCGCGTCAGAAATTCGAGTCTGCACTAAAGGCGATGAACTTCACATTTGGGGAACATCTGCACCGACTCTCTCTAGGAAATCGCAAAAAGTTCCTTATCTCGTTTGCATTGGCTTGCAACTCACCTTTGGTTATAATGGATGAGCCTACAAACGGATTGGACATTGAGGCCAAACGCTCGTTCCGTTCACTTTTGGCGTCAGAGGATTTGACGAACAGATTAATCCTTATTTCGTCACACGCCGTAACCGACCTCGAACATATATTGTCGGCTGTAGCAATAATCCACGATGGAGCGGTTGTAATAAATAGTACAATAGATGCCATAGCCGCAAACATAGCCTTCACCTCATCGACTAACTGCAACGATGCACTATACACCGATGGTCTGCGAGCAATAGTCAAAGCCGAGGCAGAGTGGAGTGACGTTGATTTGGAGATGCTATATATGGCAATTCACAAGAGTAAAGATTTTCGCCAATATGTAATCGAGAACTTCTCGGGAAAGGAGTCAGTATGCAACAGATAAAGTTATTTTTTAAGGATTTTAGCAGATTAATCGCTGTCCACTACCGCGAAAACTGGTGGGTAGGGCTATTTGCCATTGGCGCATTATCTGTGGTTACTATATATAAATATATCAATATAATAAATATATATAGCAACATTGGCTGGAATCAGGAACTACTTACGCTATTTAAGCACAATAGAGAGTTATGCACCGCGCTCATAGTATTTATTACAGCCGTGTACTCTTTCGCCTGCACGCTCAAAACCTACGGGGATAAAGAGCGCATACACGACGCAATGATGCTCCCAGCATCACACAAAGCGAAATTCTTTGCAGAGGTATTATACTCTTTGGTATTGCTTCCGCTTGTGATGTTTGTAATACTATTTGTGACCGACACTGTGACTGCATTGATATGCCAAAATAGTGAAGAGAACATTGTATTGATAAACGCTGATAAAGAGCATATATATTCATTGCCATCATATTTATATGCCATACTCTTCTTCCATAGCATTACTACTCTTTGGAGAGCAGACAACAGCCACATTGCAGTTCGCACGGTGGTCGTAATGACAATACTATTTTTAGCATTCTATGTGAATACTCCCCTAACCTATCCATTTATATGGTCTGATTTTACAGGGGTAACACGCGAAGGATTGCATATTGTGTTCAATATGGAAATTAGTTGGGCTTCATCCGAGTTGGGAAAGATTTTACACTATCTCATCTATGGCACTTTGCCTATTATGCTCTACGCTATATCGTACTACAAACATAAAGAGCGCTCGTTATGATTACGCAGAATGACACCACACCCATCTTCCTGCAAATCAAGAGGTGGATTGAAGACCATATCCTGCGCGGCGAATGGTCGGCAGAGACGCAATTACCATCAGTGAGGGAACTTGCCGCCGAGTTTGGCGTAAATCCCAACACCGTAGCACGCACCTACGAGCGCCTGACATTGGACGGAACGGTCCGAAGTGCAAGAGGCATAGGCTTCTTTGTAGGCGAGAACGCCAAAGAGGCTATCGTCAGCCGTCGCCGCGAGGAGTTCGTCGCACATACATTACCATCATTTGTTGAGCAGATGAAACTACTCAACATTGAGCCCGAAGAGATTATTAACGCTTATAACAACCACAAAGATGAAAACAGGAAATAAACTTACGATTATATTTTTCGTTATCTACTTCTGTTTGCCCATAGCATCACAGATTACCAACCGCACAATCTGGAACAAATGGTGCAAAGAGAATCTCGACAAGTTTGCAAACACCGACAAGATAAGGGTGTTGGAACTTCACGGCGAGGATTTAACCGAGAGACCACTGACAACAACAAGAAGCATCCAAAACGCCAATCTGGTAACGCTTAATTGTCTGCCCAAAAGATTAGAAGTAAGCGGTGATACCCTACGAATGTGGTTACCACAACAAAAAGAGCGCGACAAGAACAGCAAAGTTATTGATATGGAAGAAATGTATTTCCACGACCTTGAGTATATCTTCGTAGATGGGCGGCCTGCACGACGAGCCGAATTCGTAGAATACACCAATCCCGAAACGGGAGAGACAAGCAAGGCGGTACAATATTCTCCGTTAGAATAAAAAATGGGCGTAAACTTTTGCAGTTTACGCCCTAAATATTTGAGTCGAAAAAATTACTTCATCTCAACCAATACCTCGCCGGTCATCTCGGCAGGAGCCTCAAAGCCCATCAACTTCAAAACTGTGGGTGCCACGTCGGCCAAGATACCATCCTTAACGCTCTTCACGCGGTCAGACACCACGATGATAGGCACGGGATTCAACGAGTGAGCCGTATTGGGCGAACCGTCGGGGTTAAGCACATTGTCGGCATTACCGTGGTCAGCGATAATCACTACATCGTAACCGTTCTCTACAGCAGCCTTAACTACACAACCCGAGCACTCATCAACAGTCTCAACGGCCTTCTCTACAGCCTTGTAAAGACCTGTGTGACCAACCATATCGCCATTAGCAAAGTTCAAGCAGATAAGGTCAAACTTCTGTGTATTCAACGCCTTAACCAGCTCGTCCTTTACCTCGTAAGCACTCATCTCGGGCTTCAGGTCGTAAGTTGCAACCTTCGGTGATGCAACCAAGATACGCTCCTCACCCTCGAACTTCTCCTCACGACCACCGTTGAGGAAGAAAGTAACGTGAGCGTACTTCTCAGTCTCGGCAATACGCAACTGCTTAAGGCCAAGTTTTGAAACATACTCACCCAAAGTATTGCTTACGTTCTCCTTATCAAACAAGATGTGCAAGCCCTCAAACTTGGCATCATAGGGAGTCATACAGCAGTAATACAACGGCATAGTCTTCATACCAGCCTCGGGCATATCCTGCTGTGTAAGTACAACTGTAATCTCCTTTGCACGGTCATTACGATAGTTGAAGAAGATAACCATATCGTTGGGCTTGATACGACCGATAACCTCACCATTCTCATCAACGCGAACGATAGGCTTAACAAACTCATCTGTTACACCTGCATCGTAAGAACGCTGCATAGCCTCCACCATATCGGTAGCAGCCTCGCCTACACCATCAACAAGCAAGTCATAAGCCTCCTTGACACGCTCCCAGCGAGTGTCGCGGTCCATAGCGTAGTAGCGACCTACGATAGAGGCAATCTTACCTGTAGATTGAGCCAAGTGCTCCTCCACGTCGGCGATAAAGCCCTTACCGCTCTTGGGGTCTGTATCACGACCATCCATAAAGCAGTGAACGAATGTATTCTCGATACCATAGTGAGCCGAAATCTCACACAATTTATAAAGGTGCTCGATTGAAGAGTGTACACCACCGTCCGATGTAAGACCCATAAAGTGTACATTCACACCGTTAGCCTTTGCATACTCGAAAGCCTTTACAATCTCCTCATTCTTATAGATTGAATCATCAGCGCAAGCACGGTTAATCTTTACCAAGTCCTGGTATACCACACGACCTGCACCGATATTGAGGTGACCTACCTCCGAGTTACCCATCTGACCATTGGGCAAACCTACGTTCTCGCCCGAAGTGTACAACTTGGCATTAGGGAACTTCTCTGTCAATGCATTGATATGACAGGGATGCATAGTATAAATCACATCCGACTTGCTGTGGTCGCCGATTCCCCAACCATCGAGAATCATCAATAAAACTTTCTTATCCATCTTTTTATAATTTCATTAAATTCTTAATCCAACTTCGATAAAATAATCTCAACAGCTTTCTCGATTGCAGCCTGCAAAGCATCAGGGTTCTTACCACCAGCCGTAGCATAGAACTTCTGACCGCCGCCACCGCCATTCATCACCTTGGCAGCCTCACGAACAACAGCACCTGCATCAACGCCCTTTGCTACGATGTCGTCACCCAACATTACGGCCAACATAGGCTTACCATCAGTAACATTACCCAATACCATAATTATATCTGACACCTTACCACGCAAAGCATAGGCCAAATCCTTCAACATATTTGAAGCGTGAGGCATTTGGCGAGCAACCACGAAATACTTCTCATCGGTCTTACGGTTAGCCATAATCTTCTCGACCAAAGCATCAACCTGCTCCTTATGCAACTGCTCAATCTCCTTCTGCAAAGCCTCATTGCTCTCGAGCATCTTCTTGATAGCAACCTCCACCTTAGGATTATTAACCAACTCGGCAATACCGTGAATCTGGTCCTCTACGGCATAAAGCACCTCCTCGGCACGCTCGGCTGTTACAGCCTCGATACGACGTACACCTGCCGAGATAGCGCTCTCGCCAACAATCTTGAATACACCCAAAGTACCTGTAGCCGATGTATGTGTACCACCACACAACTCCACAGAGTCACCAAACTTTACAACACGCACCTTATCGCCATACTTCTCGCCGAACAATGCGATGGCACCCATTGCGTTGGCCTCGTCCATTGTAGCCTCACGATTCTCCTCCAACGGGTGGTTCTGACGAATGAGTTTATTTACCAAACGCTCCACCTCGCGCAACTCCTCGGCTGTAACCTTCTGGAAGTGCGAGAAGTCGAAACGCAATCCCTGGGGAGTTACCATAGAACCCTTCTGCTCGACGTGAGTACCCAACACCTGACGCAAAGCCTGGTCCAAAAGGTGGGTAGCAGTATGGTTATTTGCTGCAGCCTGACGCTTCTCGGCATCCACCACAGCAGTAAACTCTGCCTCAAGATTCTCGGGCAACTTAGTAACAACGTGGATAATCAAACCATTCTCCTTCTCGGTTGCAACAACGTCAATCTTCTCGTCTGCGCTCTCGATATAACCAGTGTCACCAATCTGACCACCTGAATTACCGTAGAACGGAGTCTGGTCGAACACCAACTGGTAAGTTGTCTTACCCTTTGATGTCACACGACGGTAGCGAGCGATATGAATCGGAGCCGACAATGTGTCGTAACCGATAAACTCACACTGCTCGATTGACTTCAACTCCTGCCAATCGTCGATATCCTGTGCCGCAGCATTACGTGAACGCTCCTTCTGCGCCTGCAACTCCTTCTCGAAGCCCTCCAAATCGACACCTACACCCTGCTCACGAGCGATAAGTTCAGTAAGGTCAATGGGGAAACCAAATGTATCGTACAACTCGAAAGCGTCCTTACCAGCGATAACGCCACCACTGCCAACCTTGGCAATTACGCGGTCCAACAGGTTGATACCTGTAGCCAATGTACGCAAGAATGAAGCCTCCTCCTCCTCGATAACGCGCTCGATGAGAGTCTGCTGTTTCTTGAGTTCGGGGAACTGGTGACCCATCTGCTCGGCCAAGCCAGCAACCAACTTGCACAATGTAGGTTCATTGAAGCCCAAGTATGTATAACCATAACGCACTGCACGACGCAAGATACGACGGATTACATATCCCGCCTTTGCGTTTGCGGGCAACTGACCATCAGCAATAGAGAATGCGATAGCACGCAAGTGGTCAGCAATAACACGCATAGCCACATCGGCCTTCTCATCTTCGCCATACTTCTTGCCCGCCATTGATGCAATGCGAGCAATAGTTGGCTGGAAGACATCTGTATCATAGTTTGACTTCTTGCCCTGCATAGCCATACACAAACGCTCGAAGCCCATACCTGTATCAACATGCTTTGCTGGAAGTGGCTCCAACTCGCCGTTAGCCTTGCGATTGAACTGCATAAACACAAGGTTCCAAATCTCGATTACGAGGTGGTGACCCATATTCACCATATCACGACCTGGCTTAGCGGCAATCTCAGCCTCATCACGCAAGTCGATATGAATCTCACTGCAAGGGCCACAAGGGCCTGTCTCACCCATCTCCCAGAAATTATCGTGCTTGTTACCACGAATGATGTGATCCTCCGGAAGGCGCTCCTTCCAGATATCGTAAGCCTCCTGATCGAATGGCACACCATCCTCCTCCGAACCCTCGAATACGGTTGCATACATACGCTCCTTTGGCAACTTGTAGACCTCGGTCAAGAGCTCCCA
>JAFYRX010000042.1 GCA_017546725.1 Alistipes sp.
ATATAGGTGTGATACAGCGCCTCTTGCAAGTCCTCGTCTGTAGGATTCTCTGACGAATAATTGCGAACGAAGGCCGAGCCATCGGAGAGCAATGCCACCATCTCAGTACCTTTATCATCGGCCTCCCAGTTGAAGACAAGGCTACCGCTGCCATTGGGGTCTGCCCATACGGCACGGGTAGAAGGCTCGTCAGCACTGCTGAAGGTGAGCTGCTCATATTTGCTCACGCTCGGCTGCTCAGGGGTGTCGGGCACGATGTCGTCGTTGCTGCAAGAAGTAAACGTGAACATGGCCAATGCGCATAGTATTGGTTTAAATATATCCTTCATAATGTTCTGCAATTTTTATGCTTATTCCCATTTATGTTCCCAAAGATTTCCCCATTCTCCGCGTCGTTGTGCAGGAGCGCCAAATTCGGTATCATCACTATCGGGAGCTGATCCTGTAATAGAACTTGCCAGCATATGACTGATTTCAATATTGACTACCTTACATGTAGGGAATAAATATTTTTTCTTCTTCATAACACATTATTAATAATAAAATTCAGAATCATCGCTATCAGAGCCATAGCCACTAATAGCAAATCCACCTTCAACTTCCACCTCTATTACCTCTACCATAGGAGGCTCGTAAAAAAACTCTTTACTTTTCATATCTTTTGATTTTTGTAATTTATCTTGTTGCTAATTGAATCATATAAAATACGACGTTTCGGAAAAGGCACGATGAATGCCGACCGATAACGTCGTAATATGATAATGCAATGCTTCGGCAGCCGCCACACGGAGGGGCGGAGCACCATTGCGTAGATAAAAGTCTGAGGAAACGGTTAGCAAAACCGTAGAAAAAGGAATTGCTAACTCTTTGGTATTTAATATATTTTCTATAAAATACGCGCAATGAGAATGTGTGTTTACACGAATTCCGCACATAAGCAAATTATCCACGACATATTTTGCTGAAATCGAGTGATTTCCGCAACTGTCTAAAAGACTGTATGTCATTGAATAATTGTTCATTCTTTTCTGTTAATGCGTAATTATCTACGCAAAAGTAATCAAAATTTTACACAAGATGTTATTAGTGAAGCACTTTTTAGCATTTACGATTTTGTTTTTCCTTGAAATGAGCAGAAATGATACTCAATAAAGGATAAATGATGCTCAAGAATGTAGAAATGACCTTCAAAAGCATAGGATGATACCAAGAATGACACCAAAATAAAGAATGAAACTCTCTATTATTGAAGTAAACTTCTGAAAGACTGTATGGGGCTCAACAAACGACTGCTTTGGAAAAGAAAAATTTGATGGTATACCATACCTATGAAAGTCCTACTTCTCTCTTCTTTTGAGAAGCAAAAAGAGTATACTTTGGCACTTCTCAGAAACTCCTAGTAATAGGTAGACGGATATAAAGAAACTCATAACATCTGCAAATGAGAGGAACAAAGCGCATATTAAAGGAGTGTAAAGCCACTGCTATAACAGACCTCTTAAATTTGGCGATAAAGCCAGTTTAGTTTACTCCTATTCTATATATACATTGGACTAAACTAAACCACTAAATTTAATAGCAATTGCAGGTGTAATTTCAGTTCCAATTAAAGACCATTTAACCATACAACGAAATGCAAATATGCTAAAAATTCTAAGAAAAATTGCGCTTTGCAGATTTTATGTGTTTCTTTGCAAAAATGCAGTCCCCTGCTTGTCCCCCGAAAAGACGTTTGCCCCTCGGTAAAACTTTGTAATACACTATGTATCAAATGCTTGCAAGGTTGTGGATAGGTATTAAAAAAATATTTTGCATCGGAAAGTAATTCCCACATCAGAAGCCTCATACGACACGGATTGATATTGCAAAATATATCAGCAAATCGGTAAAACGTTCAAGCGCAGAAATCTACATCGAGCAAAGTCTGCTCAAAAGAGAGAACGGAAAACACAATAGCAGATGGGGTGTCAATGCGAAGCTTAATTGAATAAATGTTTTTACATAAGTCTCCCCTACTCCAGCACCATCGTGAATGTCACCTTGGCGGGGGTGTTTGCCGAGAGGTAGAGGGTGCCGCCGTGCATACGAACGACCTGGCGGGAGAAGGCGAGTCCGATACCTGAGCCATCGGGCTTGGTCGAGAAGAAGGGGGTGAAGATATTTTCAACTATCTCATCGGCAATAGGCCCGCTATTGCTACTTATATCTATAACGATGCGCTCGCTTATATCCAGACGGCTATTTATTCGTACCCATCGCTCCCCATCTACTGAAGCCAAAGCCTCCTGCGCATTTTTCAATATATTGACCAGCACCTGTGCCATAAGCGTACGATCCACATAGACCATCGTCTCGGAGGGTACAATCTCAACACTGCACTCAATCCCATCCCACTCCAGGATAGTTACGGCGTGCTCAACAAGTTCCGTTAGCAACAGTGGGCTTCGTTGGGGAGTAGGGATGCGTGTCACCTGACGGAAAGAGTGTACAAACGATAGCAATCGCTCACTGGTTGAATGTATGGTCTGCAACCCGTTCTGCACTTTATCCTCATCGAGTTGTGAATTGAGCAGGGTGTGGCTGATGGATGTCACGGGAGCTAATGAATTCATAATCTCGTGTGTAAGGATACGAGTCAGCTTATCCCACGACTCCTGCTCCTTTTGATTAAGCATATTATTTACATCGCCAACGGTAATCACACGCAAACGCTGGTCGCCCTGCATCATCTGCGAGCATCCTATCGAGAGTGTCATTTCACCCATCTCATTGACATAGCGCACCACCTTTTGCTCGCCATTTTTTATGTTCATCAGCCTCTCAGCCAATAACTCTGACTGTGGTCGCAGTTGGTCAATGTGCGAAAATCGGCGCAGTCCAAACAGATTGACAACTTTTGAATTGGCGTGTACAACTATTCCATTCTCCTTTACGGTGAGAATACCTATATTGGCGCACTCCATAATCAGCTCAATGTAGCGTTCCTTCTCCTTTATCTGCATCTTCACCGAATTCATCACCTCCATAATGCGGTTGAGCAGGAAATTGACCATTGCATTGTCTGTGTATTGTGGGTTGTCATTCAGGCGCAACATATCATTACCCTCAATCACCTCAAACACACTCTGTATTCGCTTCATTATATCGCTATATATGGCGAGAAGACGCCACATCGACAAGCCCAGCACAGGAATGGAGACTATGAGCAACGAACGGATGTCGTAGAATACAGCCACAACAATCAGCGCGGCAGAGAGTGCCACAGCCCCTGCCGAGAGCAGGATTTTACGATATGGAATGGTGCGCTGTTTCATAACCCATAGCGTTTAATCTTGTTATATAGCGTCTGGCGCGAGATGCCCAGCTGCTGTGCGACGGTTGTCATATTGCCATCGCTCGATGCAATAGCCTCACTTATCATACGACGCTCCATCTCCTCAAGTGTCGAGCCTTCTCTCTTTTGCGAAGATAGCGCGATGGGTTGCAGACGCAATTGTTCGACATCCACATCGCGATTTTCAGCCATAATAACAGCCTTCTCTACGGTGTGTTGCAACTCGCGTATATTACCCTCCCAAAGATACTCTTTGAGGGCCTGCTGTGCCTCCTCGGTGAAGCGTAGTTCACCCTTATTGTAGCGGTTGGCATAGCGTGTTAAGAAGATTTCAGCCAAAGGCAAAATATCCTCTTTTCGCTGGCGCAGAGGGGGTAGTTCGATGTGAATGGTATTTATTCTATATAGCAAATCTTGGCGGAAATCCCCATTATTTACCATTTTAAACAGGTCACGATTTGTGGCGGTAATCAGACGAATATCCACCGCTATAGTCTCGTCGCTACCCAACGGCAGGATGCTACGATTTTGCAGAGCCACAAGCATCTTTTGCTGCGACTGCTGCGAGAGATTACCTATCTCGTCGAGGAACAACGTGCCGCCGCTTGCGGTGAGGAACTTTCCCTCACGATCGGAGTGTGCATCGGTAAACGCACCCTTCTTATGTCCGAACAATTCACTCTCAAACAACGACTCTGGGATAGCTCCCATATCAATGCTGACCATCGGAGATTGGCGACGCAACGAGCGACGATGTATCTCTCTTGCCAACACCTCTTTACCTGTTCCGTTCTCTCCCGTAATCAGTATGTTAGCATCGGTGACTGCCACCTTATCCACAACATCTCTCACCCTGCTCATCGCCTCGCTTTGACCCCAGAACATTGGCACCTCATCACGGGCATTAGACTCCTTTTTGCGCTTGCGATTTTCACCATGGCTCATATTATAGGCATTACGCAGCGAAGTAATAAGCCTATCGTTATCCCAGGGTTTCACCACAAAATCTACGGCACCAAATTGCATCGATTTTACAGCCAGGTCAATATCGGCATAAGCAGTAAACAACACCACCTTGGTCTCTGGAAATTTTTCCACCACCTGCTTAAGCCAATATAGTCCCTCATTGCCGGAGTTTATACCCGCTGTGAAATTCATATCCAGCAGAACAACATCTGCCCCTTGAAGGCGTAGTTCCGAGATGAGCAGATTGGGCGACGAGATTCCGACAACCGATGCAAAATGTTTATCTGTCAGCAACTTAACTGCCGACAGAATACCCCTGTTGTCATCTACTATAATCAATCGTCCTTGCTTTGCCATCGCTCTTGTTTGTTACAAATTTATAGAGAAAAACCTCCACTGTCAAAAAAAATTACACCACTGTCTAATTTTTTGACACTTTTCAAATTTTCATTTTTCGTTAATCGCCTACGCTTCAATCATTTAATATTTTTGGCATGGTTTCGGTATACTACAACCACAAACGAAGAAATACTCAAAAACGATATGAAACAGGCTATTTTAACCCTCTCGGTGTCAATTTTTTTGACACTTTTATCGCACGCATCATTTGCACAGCAAATGACTCTGCTGGAATGTATGGAGTATGCTTTGGAAAATTCGCTTACGATTCAGCAGAACGAAAACAGTCTCAGCAATGCCCAACTCGAATACAAGGCTGCCATTGCAGAATTCTTTCCAACGATGAGCGCATCGACTTCGGCATCTTTGAGTTTTGGTCGAGCCATCGACCCTGCCAACAATGCCTACACGACAATTACAACGTTCAGCAACTCTTATGGTGCAAGCGTATCGGTGCCAATATTCTCTGCACGGCGTTTAATCAATTCGCTCAAGCAGGCCAAACTCTCGCGCGAGATAAGCCAAAGCACGCTCGAGACCGCAAGGGAGAATGTCACCCGTGAGGTGATGTCGTGCTACTTCGACGTGGTCTATTACATCGGGCTGGTAGATATTGCCGAGCAACGCCTCAAGGCGAGTCAACGCTCATTGGAACTCATCAAGACACAGTTCGAACTCGGCCAGCGCAGTCGTGCCGATATGCAGGAGGTAGAGGCGACGGTTGCGAGCAATGAGTACACGCTCCTGTCGAATCAAAACTCTCTGCAAATGGCCTACATATCGTTAGGCTCGGCGATGAACTATCAGGAAGATAAGCCGCTTGAAATCAACCCCGACATAGGCATAGACAGCCCCATTATTGCATCGTCGCTCGACGGCGTGATAGATTACGCGCTCGCCAATCACAATTCGGTGCTTAATGCTGAACGCTCGGTGCGCAGTTCCGAGATAAGCCTATCGAATGCCAAGTGGCAGATGGCTCCCAGCCTCTCATCAGGCATAAGTTTCAGTTACGGTACAAATTACTATACCCGTATGGGCCGATTAGCCACTCCAACCTCCGATTGGCTTTCGCAGATTAAGGACAACAAGGGTACAAACCTATCGCTCGGCTCAATCTCTATCCCGATTTTTTCGGGCTTCAGCCGTCGTCACAACAAGATTCGCGCACGCAACAATCTGCGCAATGCCCAAATCAGTGCCGAGAATGTGCGTCGCTCGCTGGAGACTGAAATAACTCGAGCCTATCAGCAGATGCAGGGCTACGGTGCGCAATATGTTGTCAATCGCAAACGTGTAGATACTGCAAAGGTTGCCTACGAAGGTATGGAGCAGAAGTTTGAGTGCGGAATGGTCTCGCCTTTGGACCTTCAGACTGCGGCCAATGCGTTGTTGCAGGCTGAGGCCGATATGCTCCGCATAAGGCTCTATTACATTATCCAATGTCGCGTTGTGGATTACTACAACGGGGTGTCGTTTTTAGAGTCGGCAGCGATGAAAAAATAGTGTTTTTGTTATTAGGCGTTGTATCAATTTCGGGCGGTGCGGGTGATGATGGCATAACTTAATCTCAACTATCAACGTTATACTCTCATCACTTGCGGCTCGAAATGAAAAGCCCTCCAAGCCCCAAGCAAATACTACCAAAAATGATTATATTAGTAACAAAATTAAAAATAATTAAATAACGACAATAAATGAATACACTAAACTACTCATTCCGTTATCTGTCAAACCGTCGAGGCAACACCCTGGCGCGATTTGTTTCACTTTCGCTTGGATTGTTTGTCGCAATCATCATATTTGCGCAAGTGGGCTTTGAATACTCTTACGAACGTTGGATACCTGATAATAAACGCATATATACTTTGGGCACAAGTTCGTATGGAAGCCCTCGCATTGTCCATCGACTGTTTTACCCTATATATGAGAGAATACTTAACGAGACTCCTCAAATTGAGGCTGGAACAATTGTCGGTAGAGATGTTCGTGATATATCGTATGATGATAAAGATGCTGTAAGCACTACCATAGGATATGTTTCCGAAACATTTTTTGATGTCTTCGACATAAAGGTACTCAGCGGCGACCCCAAAACAGTACTATCATCGCCCTATACTGCAATGATTTCAGAAAAGTGTGCAAAGAAGTTGTTTGGCGAAGAAAATCCTTTGGGAAAGAGTGTTAAAGTTTATTCTGATGACAATACCGAAGTATCATTTGAACTAACTGTTCAAGGTGTCTATCGCGGTTGGGAGGGTAAACCAACACGCCTCTACGGATTAGTTGGGCCTGAGGTTTTGATGCAATATCACCCTACTCGCGCCGAAATTTCCCATCCCGTATATAAATGGGAACTTATGCCTGTATCAATATATGTAAAGTTACATAAAAAAGCAAAGGTGGAGGATGTTAAATTAGATGTAATCGGAATTGCCAAAAGAGCAGGTGCTCCTGAAAAGTTTATCCACAATTGTGAGGTAAATAAAACCGTATGTCACATTACTCCTGTTTGCGAATTTTATACCGATAACCATAGCACTTTGCGCGTATTGTCGGGTGTGGCTATTTTGGCGCTGGTTGTTGCCTGTTTGAACTACGTTCTGCTCTCTATTTCGTCGCTTACCGAGCGCAGTCGCACCATAGCAATGCTGCGTTGTCACGGTGCGCAAAAGAGCGATATTTTTCGACTCTTTTTGGTTGAGACATTGTTAATTGTCGGTAGCGCAACACTCTGGACAGCCTTTATGATTTGGTGTTTAGAAAAGGAAATTTTAACAATGGTTGGTTGGCATCTTAATACAATGTTTTCACTTAATCTATTGTGGATACCCGTTGTGGTATGCTGCGTGGCATTCCTGCTTGCGGGTATCATTCCTGCGTGGTTATTCTCACGAGTAAGATTAGAGACAGCCTTCCGTGGCAGTAGCGACAACTACCGTTTTTGGAAACGAATTTTGCTATTCGTGCAGATGGGCTGTACTGTGGCGGTGTTGATATTTATGATTATATGTATTCGCCAGACGCAGTATCGTCGTAATATGGATTATGGCTATCGCATAGATAATATGCACGCTGTAACTATTTTTAATGATATGGAGACGCCAAACAAAACGTTAGTATCTCCTAATGCCGTATTTAGTGAGTTGAAACGTTTTCCATTTATTGTGGATATGTCTTTCGGGGCAAGTCCTCTATATAACGATATGTCAAATATACCTATAAAAACTGCCGACGAAGAGCATAAGCCTCTTTTTACTTATGGTCTATTGGAAGGTGCTCCTAATTATCCCGATTTTTTGGGGTTAGAGTTGGTTGATGGTCGTTATCTAACTGAAGAGGATGGCTTGGATAAATGTATCGTTAATGAACTCTTTGTTGAGCGTTTGGGTTGCAAGGACTCTGCTATTGGAAAATGTTTCGATATGTGGGGAACATATCAAATTGTTGGAGTAGTAAAAGACTTTATATCAGTAAGTGCAGGTACGGTAATTCCAACCATAATAACTAAAAAGGCACAACAATATATGGATAGAAGTTACACCGTTATAATGCATTTCTCACCAACGACTACCAGCGAAGAGCGCGAGCAGGTGCTTACATTGCTGAAAAGTATGACCGACAACGATAAATTGGGGATGTATTCATATAAAGACCGTTTGGAGGATAACCTAAAAGAAATCAAGAGTATGCGTAATTTGGTTACCGTCGTTTGCATGATTACGCTCATCATCGCTCTGTCGGGTTTGATTGGCTATATGGATAACGAGATGCAGCGCCGTCGCAAGGAGATTGCCATCCGCAAGGTGGCAGGTGCTACCGTAGGCGAGGTGATGATGATGGTTGCAGCCGACCTGCTATGGATTACCATCCCAGCAACAGCCTTCGGTGTTGTTATCGCCTATATGGCGGGTTCGGCGTGGATGCAGACCATTGCGGGCTTGCGTGCGCCCTTGTCGTGGTGGATATTTGCAGCAGGAGCCGCGCTTGTTTTGGCTATTGTCTATGCTATTCAGGTTGCCCGCACTTGGCACACCGCCACCGCCAACCCAATCGAAATGATTAAAACAGAATAACACACCCACACTATGAATACATTAAACTACTCATTCCGTTATCTGTCAAACCGTCGAGGCAACACTCTGTCGCGATTTGTATCGCTCACATTGGGCCTTTTGGTTGCGTTGCTTATCTTCTCGTATGTCGGTTTCAATCTCTCGTTCGACCGCTGTTTCAGTGACAGAGACAGAATTTATGCTGTTTGGCAATATTCGCCAAGTCTGGGATTCAAACAAGAGATTCCCCTTCCTTTGGCACACGCTATGGCCGACGAAATTCCGCAGATTGAGGCCGTAACTTCAGTCCATCACTCTTATGGTGGTGGTTATTTTATTAAGTATAATGGCGAAAAATACTCTTACACAGGCTCTCTGCGTATGGAAGATAATAAAAATTTGTTTGATGTCTTTGATTTCGAAATAATCAGCGGAGATGTAAAACAGATGACCGACTACAGCGTTATGATTTCGCAGCGTTTTGCAAAAAGGGTATTTGGCAACGACGACCCACTTGGCAAAGTTTTGGTTGATGATGCATATATAGAGCCCGAAGAGTACACTATCAGTGGTGTGTTTGCCACTCCTGCTGCAAACACTTCACTCAGAGAGTTTGATATACTCTACTACGATAAATTCCAGAAAACTTATAAGGGTAAAACATTAGATTATTGGGGAATAACATACGAGACCTACTTCAAATTGCGCAAGGACGCAAAGATTGAGGATGTTGAGCGTAACTTGGTAGAGATTAACAAGCGCTTTAAGGAGCGCATCGACCCATTGGGGATGAGTTATCATCTCGTGCCGCTAAAGGATAATTATTTTGTCGATAACAATATCCGCCAAACGCAGTTGCTGCTCTCGATTGTAGGCATTATGGCATTGGTAGTGGCTTGCCTAAATTATGTTTTGCTATCCATCTCGTCGCTTGCCGAGCGTAGTCGTACCATTGCTATGTTGCGTTGTCACGGAGCGCAAAAGAGCGACATCTTCAAAATATTTGCCGTAGAAACAACCCTCATAATCGGTGCCGCTTTGATTTGGACCGCCTTTATGATTTGGTGTCTGGACAAAGAGATATTCTTGCTTACGGGCTATCACAACAATCTATTGTTTGCGTGGGAGCGCATCTGGATACCATTGCTTGTCTGCTTGGTGGCGTTCCTATTGTCGGGCTTGATTCCTGCCCTAATGTTTGCCAATGTAAAACTTTCATACGCCTTTCGCGGTGGTAGCGATAGTTACCGCTTTTGGAAACGAGGCCTATTGTTTGTGCAGATGACCTGCACCATCACGGCAGTCGTTTTCTTGGCTATCTGCCTGCGCCAAATGCACTATGTGCAGAACAAGGATTTGGGCTACAATATCGACAATGTATATTCGGGATATTGCTTTGCGAACAGTTATTCGGGCATTTTGTCCATTCGCGATGAGATAGCACAACACCACGCTGTGGAGGCTGTATCATTGTCTGCAGGTTCTATTGCTCATGTTGCTAATGCAGTTGACAGGGATGCATCTTGGTATGTAAACGACAACAATGAGTTTGAGTTCCCATTCTTCATCACATCGTGGGATGCCCAAGCATTTGATGTTTTCAAAGTGGAGTTGTTGGAAGGACGAACATTCTACGACGACGAGTACCCCGTTTATAGGGCTGATTATCATGCAACTTGCAATGTCCTGATAAATGAAACATTCAAACAAATGATGGGAATCGAGGGTTCTCCCATCGGAAAACTCATCTCTATAGGAGATACCTCTTACGCAGATATTTCAAAAGATAGATATCGCATCATCGGTGTGGTTAAGGATTTCCGTGTGGGACGAGGAGAGCAAAAACCCGTTGTAATTCAGAATGGCACATTCAATCCCAATGAGGATATTAGTGAAAGCGGAGTCCGTAACAGCAAAGGCGAGCGGATGGCTCTCAGCCCCTATATTATTCGTTTCAAGAAGAAACCATCGAAAAATGATATAGATTACATTAACGATATTTTGAAAAAATATTGTGAAGAGGTGTTCACATCAACTGATATGAGAAGCGCAAAAGAAGAGTATATGAAACAGTATGCGGGCGAACGCAAGGTGAGCATCACAATGCTTGTGGTTTGCTTAATTACGCTCATCATCGCTCTGTCGGGCTTGATTGGCTATATGGACAACGAGATGCAGCGCCGTCGCAAGGAGATTGCTATCCGTAAGGTGGCGGGCGCTACCGTTGGCGAGGTGATGGTGATGGTAGCAGCCGATTTGCTGTGGATAACTATTCCGGCAACCGCCTTCGGTATCACCATAGCATACCTGGCAGGCTCGGCGTGGATGCAGACCATTGCTGGCTTGCGCGCTCCGCTATCGTGGTGGATATTTACCGCAGGAGCAGCACTCGTCTTGGCTGTTGTCTATGCCATTCAGGTTGCCCGCACTTGGCACACTGCCACCTCAAACCCCATCGAGATGATTAAAACCGAATAAAAAATTACTACTATGGATATTAAACTTGAAAAGAAGACTGGCTGGAGAGCAATCTTTCAGAAGAAAAACATCCCTTATGCCGTTGCCGCAGTATTTATGATTTTGGTGGTGTCGCTGCTGCTGCGCGATAACTCATCGACGTTGCGAGTGGATGCCAACATCCTCACAATCTCGACCGTCGAGCAGACCGAGTTCAACGACTATGTGCGTCTGTCGGGTACCGTTAAGCCCATCACCACGGTGCAGATTTCGCCTATGGAGTCGGGTTTGGTGGAGCGCATCGTGGCCGAGGAGGGTACGATGGTCCGAAAGGGCGATGTGATTGTCGAACTCTCCAACAACTCTCTTTCGATGCAGATTCTTAACTCGGAGGCCGACCTTGCCGAGAAACAGAACATCTTACGCAACACGCTCATCTCGATGGAGCAGAATCGCCTCAACCTCCGTCAGGAACAGATGCAACTTGATATGGAGGTCGAGCGCAAGCGTCGCGCCTTCACAAACAACGATGTGCTCTACAAAAAAGAGTTGTTGGCGCGTGAAACGTGGTTACAATCGAAAGAGGACTACGAATATTCTGTAAAACGCCGCTCGCTGATTATGGAGCGACAGAAGCAGGATTCGCTCTATCGTACCAATCAGGTGAAACAGATGGAGAGCGACCTGCAATCGATGGCTCGTAATATGCAACTCATCCGCCAACGCGTGGATAATCTTCTGGTGAAGGCTCCTATCGACGGCGAGGTGGGAGCATTGGATGTGGTGCTGGGTCGCAATGTCGGCTCGGGCTCGTCTATTGGTCAGATTAACGATATGTCGGCATTCAAGGTTGCGACACTCATTGACGAGCACTATATCGACCGCATCGTTGTCGGGCTGCCTGCCACCATCGAGCGTCAGGAGCGCAAATACGATATGGTCATCCGCAAAGTATATCCCGAGGTAAGTGGCGGTCAGTTCCGCGCCGACTTCACCTTTGCGGGCGACATCCCCGAAAATATCCGTATCGGTCAGACCTACCACATAAATCTGCAACTCGGCGAGGCGAGCGAGGCTGTCATTATCCCTCGAGGTGCGTTCTATCAGACTACGGGCGGCTCGTGGATATATGTCGTAGACCCCTCGGGCGAAAAGGCCTATCGTCGAGACATACGCATAGGTCGCCAAAATCCGCAGCATTACGAGGTGTTGGAGGGGCTTGAGCCAGGCGAGAAGGTCATCACATCGGCTTACGAAAACTTCGGCTCTCACGATGTACTGATTTTGAAGAGATAATAAAACCTCAAAACATTATGAAAACATTAAACTACTCATTCCGTTATTTGGCCAACCGCCGAGGCAACACCCTGGCGCGATTTGTTTCACTTTCACTTGGACTGTTTGTCGCGCTGATAATTTTTGCAAAGGTGGGGTATAATTACTCTATGAATCGCTGGATACCTAATCACAAACGAGTTTACTGCGTCGGTGAATATTCTGGCGTTGAACAAAGTCCAGAGCCCGATGTTGATTATCGCACATTCTACCCTATATATGAGGCTATGGCTAATGATAATCCTCAAATAGAGAGTGTGGTACCCACATATGGATACTTTAATAGGAAGGTTTCATATAATGGCAAAGATGATGTTGGAAGTGATGTGCTTGAGACTACGAGTTCATTCTTTTCTGTTTTTGGGGTTAAAGTTATTAGCGGAGACCCCGAACACGCACTCTCTTCTCCAAATACAGCGATGATTTCCGATATACTTGCAGAAACATTGTTTGGCAATGAGAATCCTTTGGGAAAGAGTATTAAGGTAGTATATAACGAAAAAACAGTTGAAGAATTAACCGTTCAAGGAGTCTTCAAAAATATTGCAGATAAGGCTACACGGTTGGACTACATTAATGGCCGTGTTGGCGTTATAACAAGGTTTGACATCGATAAATATATGCATCCTTCGTTAAAATGGTTAGAGCCTTTTACTTTCTATATAAAATTGCGGAAAAATGCTAAAATCGAGGATGTTGAGCGTAATATGGAGGGTATTTTCGATAGGGTAGGCGCTCCCGAAAAAACGAAAAAATTTGAACCAAAACTACACTTTACACGTATTGCCGAACTATTTGTCGAGACTAAAGATACAATACTTATGGCACTGCTATCTCTATTGGCTTTTATATCCTTGAGTATTGCTTGTCTAAATTATGTTTTGCTCTCTATCTCGTCACTTGCCGAGCGTAGCCGTACAATCGCAATGCTGCGTTGTCACGGAGCACAGAAGAGAGATGTTTTTCTACTCTTTTTGGTTGAGACTCTATTAATCTTACTTACGGCAATACTTTGGACCGCCTTTGTGATATGGTGTTTGGAGAATGACATATTAACATATCTGTGGTGGTCGCTAAAGCAGATGTTCTCACTGCGCCAAATGTGGATACCCGCTGTGGTATGCTGCGCGGCATTCTTGCTTGCGGGCATTATTCCTGCGTGGTTGTTCTCACAAGTTAGATTGGAGACGGCTTTCCGTGGCAGTAGCGATAATTATCGTTTCTGGAAACGCACGCTGTTATTTATTCAAATGAGTTGCACTATCGCAGTTTTTATATTTATGCTAATATGTATGCGACAGTTAAATTATAGCATCAACTTCGATTATGGATTTCGAACAGAAAATATATATAGAGCCGGAATCTCCAGGCCTCAAGATGAATTTTTGCATTATATTCCCAATACAAAAGTCGTATCTTATGATGTCGTTGCCAGCGAATTGAAACGATTGCCATTTATCGAAGATGTTGCATTGGGGACGAGTCCTGTCGAACTCTTTTTAACGCAATCTTACATACTTGCAGATGATGAAAAGCATACTCCATTATTTAGGTATGCGGATGTTCGTTGGAGTCACAATATGCCAAAAATGATTGATATAGAGTTAGTCGATGGTCGTTACTTGACCGAAGACGATGCTACGGATAAATGCCTCGTTACTGAACTCTTCGTCGAGCGTATGGGGTGGAAAGATTCTGCCATCGGCAAGCAAATTGATACATCACACTACCTTCTGCAAATTGTTGGTGTCGTCAAGAATTTTAATGGTGCAAGTGTGCAGGGAATGGATGCTCCGACGGTGATAATGTTGGAAAATTCTAAAATTTCAGAAAAACAAAATTGGTATACTATAGCCATTCGCTTATCCGATAGTGCTACTTCGGCAGATAAAGAGCAGGTGTCAGACCTATTGAAAACTATTTCAGGTTATGATAGAGCGAAACTTACTCCATACAAGGAGGATATAGAGACATATTTATCAGGACAAGTGAGTATGCGCAATATCATCACCGTTATCTGCGTGATTACGCTTATTATTGCTCTGTCGGGTTTGATTGGCTATATGGATAACGAGATGCAGCGCCGCCGCAAGGAGATTGCTATCCGCAAGGTGGCGGGCGCTACCGTCGGCGAGGTGATGGTGATGATTGCCGCCGACCTGCTATGGATTACCATCCCAGCAACAGCCTTCGGTGTTGTTATCGCCTATATGGCGGGTTCGGCGTGGATGCAGACCATTGCGGGCTTGCGCTCTCCGCTCTCGTGGTGGATATTTGCCGCAGGAGCAGCACTCGTTTTGGCTATTGTCTATGCCATTCAGGTTGCCCGCACTTGGCACACCGCCACCGCCAACCCAATCGAAATGATTAAAACAGAATAAACATATTTATTAACCAATTAAAATTTTACAATTATGACAATGCTTAAAGTAACAGATTTGAAGAAGAGTTTCTTCACCGAGGAGATTGAGACCGTAGCCCTTGCAGGCGTATCTTTCGAGGTTAAGGAGGGTGAGTTCGTCGCCATTATGGGTCCTTCGGGATGCGGTAAATCAACGCTGCTCAATATCTTGGGCCTGCTGGACAACCCGACAAGTGGCGAGTATATGCTCTTGGACAAGGAGGTTGGCGATTTGCGTGAGCGTGACCGCACCTATTTCCGCCGTGGTAATATCGGCTTTGTGTTCCAGTCGTTTAACCTCATTGACGAGATGAACGTATCGGAGAACATCGAGTTACCACTCATCTATATGGGTGTGAAACCTACCGAGCGTAAGGAGCGCGTAAAGAAGATGCTGGAGCGTATGGATATGACCCACCGCGCGAAGCACTTCCCGCAGCAGTTGTCGGGAGGTCAGCAGCAGCGTGTAGCCATTGCGCGTGCCCTGGTGAGCAACCCCAAACTTATCCTTGCCGATGAGCCTACGGGTAACCTCGACTCGAAGAATGGCCAGGAGGTGATGAATCTTTTGCGCGAACTCAACAGCGAGGGTACAACCGTAATTATGGTAACCCACTCACAGCACGACGCATCCTACGCACAGCGCATCCTCTGCTTGTTTGATGGTAAGTTGGTAACGGATGTTCGTAGCCGTATGTAATCGTTGTCGCGGAGTAGGCTTTTGAGTCGACTTTTCCGACGACACGCTTTAGGTGCGAGGGCGGGTGATGCCCCCTCGCATCACAAAATAAATAATTAAAAACTTAAATACTATGAAAATTGCGTTTACAAACTTCATCACAACGCTTAAGCGTTACAAGACAGCCTCGGTGCTCAACATCGTAGGCTTGACACTTGCATTTTTTGCAATGTATGTAATTATGACACAGGTTATATTCTATGTCCGTTACAATCAATGTATCCCCGACAATGAGCGAGTTTTTCTGCTTTGCGAACAGCGTGCCAATGAAATAAGTACATTTATGGGGCGCTATCTGGCAGAGCAAGCCATATCTCAATCTCCGATAGTTGAGGCTGGAGGAATGGTACTCGGTCCTATGTATGACCCTGCAGAACATTTCTTGTGGGTACATCGTAAGAATGGCGAGATGATAAGATTCCGCACTCCATTTATTCGACAAATATCGTTGCCGATGCTTGATATTATACCAATCTATGAGGTTGTAGGTAATAAGAGAGATTTGGCGCGTCCTAATACCGTCATCGTAAGCCAAAGCGAGGCAAAGCGTTTGGGTGTAGGCCTCGGCGATATTATAGCAATGCCGAATCAGTATAGCGAAGACTCTGACGATGCACCAGAGCGAGAGGTAGAGGTGGTTGCCATCTACAAAGACCTGCCGTTAAATAATTATTTCTCTGATTTTGCCGATGTGGCTATGTTTGAGAATATCGGCGATAAGATGATAGAAAAGCGTTATTGGGGATATGGTGCACAGTCCTATTTCATCAAGATAAAGGAGGGGGCTTCGCCTGATGATTTCCTAAATGTTTATAACAAGATTCGTTACGACTTTTTGTGTGTCGAGTTAGAAGACGAGAAACGTGCGAGTGAGGACATCGAGGCCAATATGATGCTCCCTATTACAGAGATGCAGTGGGCTAATCTGGACGCCAAAGTGGGCGCAAATTGTGGCGTAAATTTAAGCAACCCCAAAGTAATGTCTGTGGTATTGGCCATTGCGCTATTGATACTTGTGATGGCGTTTATCAACTTCGTAAACTTCTTCTTCGCATTGGTGCCTGTACGTTTGCGTGCAGTGAATATCAGCAAGGTATTTGGCGCATCACTTAATACATTACGATGGAGTTTTGTATTTGAGGCTGTCGGTTTTGTGATATGTGCTTTGGTTTTGATGACATATTTGTCGTTTGCCTTGATGGATTTGCCACTTGATGGATATTTGGCATCTCCTATTCAAGTATCGCAAAACCCATTGGCGTTATTCGTGGTCGTTGTTATAGGCATAGTAATGGCCGTAGCGGCAGCGCTATATCCTGCGTGGTACATCACCTCGTTTAACCCCTCGTTGGCAGTAAAGGCGGGTTTTGCTGGTTCAACCTATGGTAAGCGTTTACGAGTAATGCTTATCTGCGTGCAGTTTACCATTTCGATGATTTTGATAATTACCACTCTCTTTGTCGGCTTGCAGTATCACCATATGGTTAATTTCGACCTTGGTTTCGAGCAGAATAATCTGCTCACCTTTAAGACTTCAAATGCGATGTCTCAAAAGAGTGGGGCGTTGAGAGCCGAATTGAGTTCACATCCCGATGTGGTGGATGTGGCATCATCAGAAAATATATTTTTTAATGAGACTGCATTATGTGTGTTCTACTTCACGAAGCCCGATACGGAGGCTATTGGCGTGGACCAAGATGAGAATTTGATTAATGTACATAGTGTAAGTCCTAATTTCTTTAATGTAATAGGCATAAAACTGATGCAGGGTGAGTGGATTGACGATAGTTATGCCGTAGATAGAATGTTTAGCAAACCTGCTGTGGCTCTGATGAATATTTCGGATGCACAAAAGTATAATATCAACCTCAAAGATGACCTGCGACGAAAATCAAACCGTGTGATTCGCCACTTGAATGGTTATGTGAGTGATGTTTACACAACATCTATTGACCGTAGGAGATATCCTTCTGCATATATTATCACCCAAAACGACCATCGCAACTATTATTTGCGTTTGCAACCTACGGCAGATATCAAGGAGGTGAAGAATCATATTCGAGCCTCGATTGCGAAGATAAATCCACAAGAGGAGATGCCTGAAATACAATTCTTTAGTCAGGTGGTTGAAAGTAAGTATACCGATGTGCGACAGTCGATGTTTGTGATTGGTTGGTTTGCGTTGGTGGCGATTGTGATTTCGTTGATGGGCGTATTTGGTATCGTGTTGTTTGAGACACAGCACCGCCGCCGCGAGATTGCTATCCGCAAGGTCTTTGGCTCTACAACCAGCGAACTGCTGTGGATGCTCAACTCCCGCTATGCGAAAATAGTTGTGGCGTGCTTTATCGCGGCTACGCCCGTGGCGTGGTATGTTGTGGATAAATGGTTGCAACAATATCCCGAAAGAATAGATATCTATTGGTGGGTATTTGTTGTGGCTCTACTGATGATTATGGGTGTTACTTTGGCTCTTGTAACCTCCCGCAGTTGGCGTGCCGCCAACGAAAACCCTGCCGATGTAGTAAAGGGCGAATAAATAAAAACTTAAAAATATGAAAATCGCATTTCAAAACTTTCTAACAACGCTTAAGCGTTACAAGACAGCCTCGGTGCTCAACATCGCAGGCTTAACACTTGCCTTCATTACATTTTACATTATGATGGCGCAGGCGTATAATGGACTAACCTTCAATGGCTCTATCCCCGACAGCGATAGGGTCTATATCAACATTTCTCCTTCGATTGGAACAGAGGACCTCACTATCGGTGGTGCAGCAGGCATCACATTGCAGACTATCGAACAGTCTCCCGATGTGGAGGTGGGAGGTTTATTCTCGTTCACATCAGAGTATATGGATGTATATAAATCAAACAATGGGGGCTATGACCGCTATGAATTTTTCTCCTACTTGGCCACACTGCCCGCATTGGAGGCTCTGCAAATAGAGATGATTTCGGGCGACGAAAAGCAACTCGACCGACCCAATACAATCATCATATCTGATGTTGTGGCCAAGACTATGGGTGTCGGGTTAGGCGATATGCTCTACTTCGCCAACACCGTTAGCGACTATGGCAAGATGGATGAATCGTGTGAGGTAGTGGGTGTATTCAAGGCTTTCGCCAAAAATTCTATATTTTTTGACGCCCATATTCTGCGAAAGTTAGACGACAATGACCAATCTATAAATATACTCTATACTAACAGTTATGCGGGAGTCATAAAGTTGCGCAAGGGTGCAGATATTAAGAAATTTGAGGATTTGTGGGTCGAAAATTACACTACTACTCATATGGCATCTTACGGGAGAAAAGTGAGAAAGCACCCCACACATTTTGTAGCCTTGAAAGATTTTTATTTCTCTTCCTACAAGGTAAAAAGCCAAGGCGTAAGAAGAAAAGAGCAGGAGCAGAGCGACCCGACGACAATATACAGTCTGATGGCTGTGGCGATTCTGACGGTGTTGATAGCCTTTATCAACTTCGTAAACTTCTTCTTCGCACTGATTCCCGTGCGTATCCGTGCTGTAAACATAGGCAAGGTCTTTGGTGCAACAAATCGCTCGTTGCGTTGGAGTTTTCTGTTCGAGGCGTTGGCTTTGACGCTTATCTCGCTGGGGTTGGCTCTCTATCTAATAGCTGCTCTTCAGGATACATCAATAGCCAAACTTGTCACCTGCTCGTTGGCGTTGCAGGATAATATTGCGACCATTGCGTGGATTCTGTGCATCGTGGTGGCGATGGCTATTGCTGCCGCACTATACCCTGCGTGGTATATCACCTCATTCTCGCCATCGCTTGCAGCGAAGGGTCGTTTCGGAGGTTCGAAGGCGGGACAACGCCTGCGCGCAATTCTGTCGATTGTGCAGTTCTCGATATCTATGGCACTCATAATAGTCACTTTGGCCTGCTGGTTGCAGTATCGTCATATGACGAACTACGATATGGGCTTCGACTATGAAGATGTGATGAAATTCGAGACATACTCAAGTAAAGTAGTAAAGCATAACGAGGCCATACTCGACGAGTTGATTAAAAACCCGATGATTGTCGATGCGACCATGTCAATGGGCGATATCCTGCAACCTATGGACGCGCTTATATATCGTGACAAAGAGAAAAAACAGGTCATTTTAGATTGTTTGAATGTACGCTACAACTTTTTGCAGTTCTTCCGTATGCCCGTCGATGGCGAAGGTTTCTCTCCCAATTCAAAGCAAGAGGTTGTCATCACAAATGAGTTTAACACTATCATCCCAGAGTTGGAGAATGAATTTGAGTTACAAGATTGCCTCAAGGGTCTTATCCGCAGTTGCCGATTCCGTTCGGTCAATCGTCCCGATGTGCATTATGCGATAGTTAAGATGGCTGATACAAGTAATCTGTTCACCTTCTATCTGCGTATGCACGAAAAGGCCGACTATCAGCAGATTCAAGAATTTGTGCAGAATGTTATGGAGCGCTTTGGGGCTAACCCTCATCACCTGAACATCAGACGCGTCGAGGAGCAGATTACCGAGATGTATGCCGAGACACGCAACCATACTGTATTGTTATCGCTCTTTTCGGTGGCTTCGATTATCATTTCGCTGATGGGCGTCTTTGGAATAGTCATCTTCGAGACGCAGTACCGCCGCAAGGAGATTGCCATACGCCGTGTGTTTGGCGCAACTACATCGGGGCTGTTGTGGATGTTTAACTCTCGCTATGTGCAGATTGTGGTGGCTTGCTTTATGGTGGCTACGCCCATTGCCTACTACATCATCCACGAATGGCAAAAGAGCTTTGTCTATAAAGCCCCAATCGGCTGGTGGGTGTATGTGTCAGCACTTGCGCTGGTGCTTCTTATCACCCTTTCGCTCGTCACCTCCCGCAGCCTCAAAGCCGCCCGCGAAAACCCTGCCGATGTAGTAAAGGGGGATTAAATAATTATCGAATTCTTATAATTCACTCAAACAGCGTTAGATTTTCTTCTAACGCTGTTTGTTATATTTTTAAGGGGACTGGTCTTTATTAATTTTACAAATAAATTTATTCTTGCATACCAATCTCTTCAAGTTTGATAATCTTTAGCCTATTCCTTTTTCTTATTCAATTCTCACCATATCCGCCAACTGAACAAAATAATCATTCGACCAGATATCCAACTCCTTTGGATTGCGCACAAAAGGAAGTACATCCTCTTTTACTTGCTTTATATCAGCTGTAGAAAGGCGTTCCTTGAGCATATCCTTGAATAGCTCTGGAGTAATATCTTCGTTGTTGAATTGCTTGCATCTTTCAGCCAAATGTGCAAAATCAAGTGGTACATTATGACGTACATACCACTCAAAGTCGTACCAATCGCGTCCCTTGACTCTGTTTTTCCACGCGCGATATACTAGGGCATGCATCTTGTCGGCAAACAAATCGGGCAATGTAAAGCAGCGAGTCATAAATGAATGAGGTTGGAGCAGTAGTTTCTGCTCAGTCTTGAAATTCAATGGAGGACAAGTGTCAACCTCAATCTTGATTTTAATGGACTTCTCTGTTTGAAACATTACATCATATACATCGGTATTGTCCTTCAAGAAGGCAGACTCAACCTTGCCGAAATTTTTCTTATCCTTCTTCTTGATTTCTACCTCACGTCCTACCAAAGCGAATGCATCAACGATGGGTTGGAAATACTTACTGAAGTCAAATGCATCATCCTGTGCTAGCAGAGAAAAGTCCATATCTTCACTGAAACGTTGCAATCCGTGAAATATTCTTAGACATGTACCGCCATAGAATGCTGCGGATTCAAAAAATCCACCACTATACAAACCTGCAAGAATCACCTGTTGGTTTACTTCAAAAATAGCGTTTCGCTTATTCTGCTCTGTCGTCAGATCATATCGTGACAACATACTATCGTAAATTTCATTCTTCATCGTCTCAGAAACTTTAATACGGTTGCTATAGAGTCGGCCTTCTTACCTACCTTTATATACTCCTCAAGAATAGTAGCGTCAAACTTATAGAACTCATCCATATCCATTCGGATGTCATGCTCAAGATAGTTTTCCACATCCTTCAGAAAACGCAGATTGACCTTTGACGAATTTGCTATCAAATCGCACAAAGCCTTTTCGGGTGATGCTATCAAGAAAGCATATTCGCCCTTATGAATACTTCTTACTCCAACAGAGAAAGCAGCTCGGGAAATATACTTGTAATCGTAATTACCAATAGGAGTCTGAAAACTTCGAGAATGCTTTACCGTCATCGATTGATGTGTATACACAGCCTCTGGAATTAATCCATAATATCTTAATGCTGTTGACATAGAGATATATGAAGGCGCATAGATATGATTGGCAATCAGTTCACTTGAAAGCATCTTTCCCGAATGTTCGGGATTGACAACATAGAGCCCCCTCTTCAATCTTATAATATATCCATTCTTCTCAAGCCAGGCAACCTTCTTGTCTGATGACTTGAGTTCCGGATACAACGATTCGATGATTGAAGTCGTTATAGGGATTGCTCCTATTTCCTTTAATTGCCTATTCATAATGCAAAGATAGTAATATTTTGAACAATAAAAGAAGTATTTCTTCCTTTTCTGTTCAAATATTTGCTACTCCCGCGTTTTATCAACAAAAATCTAGCCTCTTTTTCACATAATCCTATCTTTACTACCTGAAAAAATCACAAAACTCATATATAATCCTTGTTGGTCAAAAGAAAAAAACAAAGACTTCTCTTCTTTTGAGAAGCAAAAAGAGTATGTTTTGGCACTTCTCAGAAATTCCTATTAAAAGGTAGACGGATATAAAGAAACATATAACATTTGCTAATGAGAGGAACAAAGCACATTTGAAAGGAATATAAAGCCACTGCTATAACAGACCTCTTAAATTTGGCGATAAAGCCAGTTTAGTTTACTCCTATTCTATATATACATTGGACTAAACTAAACTACTAAATTTAATAGCTATCGCAGGTGTAATTTCAGCTCCAATTAAAGGCAATATTACCATGCAACGAAATGCAAATATGTTAAAAAATCTAAAAAAAAAATTGCGTTTTGCAGATTTTATGGGTTTCTTTGCAAAAATGCAGTCCCCTGCCTGTCACCCGAAAAGCCGTTTGTCCCTCGAGGGGGGATTTTGCATCAGACTGTATATTAGATAGTTACAATGATTGCTTTATTTTATTTATGGTAAAAAAATATTGCATCGGCAAGTAAGCAATGCGTAATACGCTGTGTGTTAACAGTTTGCATCTTATTGAATAAGGAGGGCGAGCACAAAAATCGTTTTAGCCGTTTATAATTTCAAATGTCCACCAAGAGTTATTGTAATACTGAAATATTACAATCAATTCTGTATTTACTGCCTCATAGAACGGTTCCTAATCTCCAAAGTAACGTCCATATAATTCCGCTTGCCCTCTATGTAGTCGGCATATAGCATTTCGGCAACCTTACCTTTCAGGATGCGGCACTTACCGCAAGCCTCACAATCGTGCAGGCATTTCCAGGCTTCAAGGACATAGGCTCGCCTTTCTTCTTTGGTAGAGTTATTTATTTGTGGAGGTTGCATCGTTATTGAATTATGCTTTTATGTAACTATTTACTTATATAATTATATACTCGATAGTAATTATAAATCAGACAATTGCCACCTTAATCACTCCATCCAATTTGTTCTCAAAAATACGATAGGCTTCCTCAATTTCACTTAACTGCATTTCAATCGTTTCCTATTTACGCCAAATTTATTGGCAATATAACCAACTGAATAACCATCTTCGAGCATCTTCATATATTTGAGCAATGCAACGTAATCGTGTCTTTTGTGCATGAAGCCCTCCCCCAAAAGTTTAGACAAAAACATTTGGGGATTCTTCACTTTTAATTATTATACAGGCTCTTTGTTTTTGGCATTATTACCTTGTTTATATACGCAAGACTTATTCCGACTTGATGTATGTTAATGATATGCCTTTACATATATAAGTTCGGCTTGTTTTGCTGCTTGAAAATACCTTTATATATAAGGCATCTGCAGATGGTGTCTCAAGTTCTACTACAGTATTCTTTG
>JAFYRX010000043.1 GCA_017546725.1 Alistipes sp.
CTATTGCTAACATCCACGTTCCAAAGACTATCGATAACGACCTTCCATTGCCCGCTGGCTCGCCCACTTTCGGTTATCAGTCAGCAAAGGAGGGTGGTACAGTAATCGGTCGTGCCGTTTATAACGACGCTCGCACATCGGCTAACTGGTTTGTTGTAGCAGCTATGGGTCGTTCGGCTGGTCACCTCGCATTCGGTATCGGTTCGGCTTGCCACTATCCTATGATTGTAATCCCCGAGATGTTCAACAAGACAGAGATTACTATCGAGAAGATTGTAAACTTGGTGGTTTCTTCAATCATCAAGCGCAAGATTATGGGTATCGACTACGGTGTTGCTATGATTTCAGAGGGTGTATTCCACGCTCTTTCTGACGAGGAAATCAAGAACTCTGGCATCCACTTCACTTACGACGACCACGGTCACCCCGAGTTGGGTAAGGTATCAAAGGCTAACATCTTCAACGAGTTGTTGGAGAACAAGTTGAAGGCTTTGGGTATCAAGGTTAAGTCTCGTCCCGTAGAGATTGGTTACGAGGTACGTTGCCAGACTCCTATCGCTTACGACTTGGTATATTGCTCAGAGTTGGGTATGGGTGTTTACAAACTCTTCGCAGAGGGTAAGACAGGCTGTATGGTTTACATCTCACAGGATGGTTTCGTATCGCCTCTTTACTTGAAGGATTTGCAGGACCCCACAACAGGCAAGATTCCTCCCCGTTTGGTAAACATCGAGTCAGACAAGATTCAGCAGGTTATCAACAACCTCTTGCACTACGTTACCGAGGAGGATTACGAGGCTGCAAAGGCTTACGTTGCTAACCCCGAGGCTTACGACTTCAAGAAGATTTTGGAGTGGTAATCCACAGATTACAATAACAGAAAAGGCTGTCGAATTCGACAGCCTTTTTATTTCTACACTTATTAGACTATTTTAGAACTTGAGTTTAATCTCGGGATGCTGCTTCTCGCCAGGAATCCACATATTCTCAACAGTAAACTTGATTGAGCCATCCTTGGCTACGGTTACATTACGAGATTGGAAAGCATTGAGTGGTACGGGATTACCACCAAAACGCAAAACATAGTCAATAGAACTGTTATTAACCAAACGCATAGTAGTTGTACCGTTAGCGTTCTTATTTACCACCTTGAACTCCACGCAGGCCATAAAGAAATCCTTAACCAACTGCTCATCACCTGCAATCGTACCGAACGAGTAAGCCAATGTACGGCGAGCCAACAAGGCCTCTTTCAACGAGGGCAGAGTCTGGTCCTTTGCCAAGATGAATGTCATATTGCGCATATGGCCACCGCCCTGATAATCCATAGCCGTAGTTCCGTGAATATCGGTATTAGCCGCCATAAACAGACCGCACTCCTGAGCACGAGTCACAACCGAAGGATAGAACTCCGAGCCATTCATAATCTCAACACCGTCAATCAAGTCAGCCTCATAAACCCTCTTCTCAAACTCCTGCATCTGAAGATTCTTACGACGCCAGCCGGGGTGATTGTGCATAATCACAGCATCCTGTGCGCGAGCATTACGGATAGCCTTTTCGGGGTCCTCGTCCCAAATAGTGTTGGCATCCTTAATGAACAATGCGTTGTAGTGGCCGATTGTCTCGGGTGTACGAGTAATCTCTGCACCAGGGATGATAGTGATACCATAACCAACTGCGGCTGCTGCCTCGAGTTTATTTGTAAGATTGAAATCAACCTTTGCATCCTTGTTACCCGAAGCCTTTGTTCCCTCGGCTACGTGGCCCTTCAAAAACTGGAGGAATTGGCCCTCCCAACGGCGATACTCCAAATGCTCGGTACAAGCCATAACATCCAAACCATCCATCCACGCCTCACGCACACGATATTCGGGCGTAACACTACCATCAGAATAGATGGTGTGAGTATGCAAATCGGCCTTATAAACCGTATAGCCATTCACATTAGGAATAACAATCTCGCGGCGATGAGCCTCGTTTCTCTGCGAATGACGCATCATATCGACATTCGTAACATCCTGATAATAGAGTTGCGCCGATGCACCCATAGTGGCCATCACTGCAACTGCCAACGTAAATAATCGTTTCATAATATAACTGTTTTAGATTAGTATTTTCTATCTATACAAATATACGATTTTTTCAGCAAAGACGATTGCCCAAACTTGAAAAAATCAGAATTCCAACGACAACTGCGCCGAATGAAATAGATTTTCAACAAGGACACCCTTGCGACGTGCCTGCCGCAGAGTATATGCCGTACCACCACGCGGCACACCATTAAACCACGCAACCACTATAGAGGAATTTTCCACCAAATAGTCATTACGCAAGCGATAAGCCACCTTACTCTCATCCTCGCTTACTACTATTACCTCATCGGCTGCGTCAGCCACTCTTCGATATTGCTCGGCATCCTCTGCGTGAAAAAGTCTATAAAAACCCTCATACGGCACAACTGCCACCAACTCCACATCGATGTGGACTCGCTTTAGTTCCGCCACGACCTCTCCCGCAGCCAAATCAAAACCCCACGCCATACCGCACAAAAAACGACGATAGCCCTCATTATAGAGCCTCAACACCACCTCTCGCAACTCTTCGCAAGCCTCTCCAGCATAAGTACGATGGCCCGAAAATGCAACCGTTATGTTTTTTGCGCAATCCATAATACAAATTTACCCATCTGGCTCGGATTTTGCAACTCTACCCTACGAATTTATTAATAATTACGCACTATGAAACACTCTGTTTGTACTTTAGTATCATTTCTGGGCGGTATGTTGGTAGGCTCGGTTGTAACAATGCTTGTAACACCGCAGTCAGGCCCTGAACTGCGCAGCAAAATCCGCGATTACGTTGACCAGGAGGCCGACAAGATTCGTTGCCAATGTAACGAGAAGTAGTCTGCCCACAGGTCCATAGCAGATACATTCCCGCGACACTAAACTCCCCTCCAAATGTTGGTTTCGATTATATTTTACATAGCGACAATAATAACGTCGGTTGTACTATTCGTGGCTGCACTTGTAGCGTGGCTCTCGGAGTATGTCGAATCGAGAGCATTGGCAGCATTTATTGTAGGACTACTCTTTCTGCTTCTGTCACGACTAATCTATTTCCTGTCGGCGCGCAAAGCGATTGAGAACATCAACGAACGTCTAACGACAATCAGCGATGTAGCATACGCTGCCCGCAAGGGGTATGGGGTGATTATGCGATTCATAGAATCGATTTTGGACCAATGGCATAAGTAATCGCAAAAGGGGTTGTCCAACAATTATGTTGCAACAACCCCTTACTCTTTGTATTAAGTTTATTCTTTATTTGCCGAAGTAACGCTTGTACAAGCCCTGGAAACCAGCACCGTGACGAGCCTCGTCCTTTGCCATCTCGTGAACTGTGTCGTGAACAGCATCCAAGCCCTGCTCCTTAGCCAAGCGAGCCAAACGGAACTTATCCTCACAAGCACCACTCTCGGCGTTCATTCTCTTGTAGAGGTTAGTCTTTGTATCCCATACAACCTCACCGATAAGTTCTGCGAACTTTGAAGCGTGCTCTGCCTCCTCCCAAGCGTAACGCTTGTAAGCCTCAGCGATTTCGGGATAACCCTCACGGTCAGCCTGACGGCTCATAGCCAAGTACATACCTACCTCTGTGCACTCACCCATAAAGTGGTCCTGCAAGCCCTTCCACAACTCCTCGCTGGCACCCTTGCCATCACCAATCTTATGCTCGGTCACGAAAGTCAAATCACCCTCCTGCTCCTCAATCTCTACAAATTTATCTGCGCCAACCTTGCAAAGCGGACACTGTGCGGGAGCCGCATCACCCTCGTGAATATAACCACATACTGTACAACGAAATTTCTTTGCCATAATTCTATCTGTTTTAAGTTTGTTTATTATTGTTTATCTTTATTTTCCTAATGCAAAGATATAGTCTTTTTGATTTGATGCAATAGATATTTTATAATATTTATTTATCCTATCATAAATCTTGCTTATATACTATTTCTCCTCCGCCTGCATAATCAAAGATTCTATATAAGCCACATCTGTACAATCCTTAGCCATCACTCGTTTCTCTCTATCCAACAAATACAACGCAGGGATGGCTCTTAGGTCGTAAAGATTCTCCTTCGTTATAGTTTGATTGGCATCGTAACCATTTATCCACGCATCGGGATAATCACCCAAATGCGCACGCCAAGCATCCAAATCGGTATCGGGATAGAGGACCAGCACCTTCAATTTTCCACGCTCAGCAAGCAGATTCAGTTGCGGCGATGAGAGCAAAGTCTCCTTTACCTCACGACACATCGGGCAACCTGGATTACTTATAAATATAATAAGGTATTCCGCCTCCACATTATGCATCTTACAGCGCTTGCTATCAGCCGTAGTATAATAAAAATCGTTTGCCTGGTGGCCAACACGATTTTGGCGTGCAATTTTCAAGTCATACTCATAAGGCATCTTCTCATACTCATCAAGCAGAGGTGATGCAATAGCAGCCTCCAATACGGGAATATATCGCTCATCATCACGCAACGGAGAGTTCGGGTCGTGCAACACACCATTTGCCAGCATCAGAAAATACTCAAACATACGCTTCGATGTCGAAGCCTTCTGCATAAGTGCCGTCATCGAGCGGTGCGCCAGCGAGTCGGGAACATAGCCACGAGCATATACCGCCATAGCCGTCAGCATACGCTGGGGCTCAATCTCGTTGATAAATACCGTATCGGCAAAATCGAATTTATCCCAATAATGTTCGGCCATATATCTAATCTTCTCCTCCTGAGGCATCATCGCAGGAGCCAACTGAGGCACAAATACTCGCGGTGTAGCAGCCTGTTGTCCGCTCTGATTCTCAGCGGCAATTTCATTTGGAGCAGTTGCATTTTTAGCACCTCGACCACACGACATTACACCACAAAAGACAAGTACTATATAAAATAGACCTAAAAAATATCGTTTCATAAAACACTTAATATATATAGTAATTAGTACTACAAAAATAATAGATTCATCGGATAGAATAAAAAACTATCCTAAAAAAATCACTCCTGCATATCTACTTTCCATCTTCAATTAGTATTTTTTATTAATTTTGCCATATCGAAAAACACATCGCTTATGAAACGAATTTCTTTTATTATTATTGCTACGTTATTAGTAACCGCCCTATCCTCTTGCTCAAAATCGATAGTTGGCCGCGCCGAAGTACGTGACCTGGTTTTAATCTACGACGGAGGTACACACCGCACCATCGATTGGAACAAAGAGAAATTTGCACCTTATGTTGCCACCGAGCCTACTACTACCGCACAGGCCGAATGGCTCTTTGATGGATTCCTATTCCTTGAAATTTTCCACGACGAAAATCGTGGTTATGCCACAGGCCTACGTAAGCAAGGAGTGCAAAAGGAGCAATGGGAGGGCCTGATTGATACTTATCTCACGCCAGGACGTGACATTGCTGCATTGAATGATGCTATTGCCGATGCCCGCAAGAATATCAAAGGTAAATTTCACCGACGCAAGATAGTTCTTTCGTTGCCCGAGCCCGTTTTGGGACAGACCGATTGGGGCGAATTGGATGGCAAAGCGCTGGATTTCAACAACGACGAGGACCGCATCAAGGCTTGCAAATGGTATATCGACTTATTAATCGAGAAGGTCAAGGCGGCCAATCTGGAGAATATACAATTATGTGGTTTTTATTGGTTAGCCGAACACGCTACCGAGACTCAAACATTCGTTAAAAGCATAGCCGACTACATTCACCAACTCGATTTGGATTTCTATTGGATACCCTACTTCAAGGCCGACGGTTATGAGCGTTGGGCCGAGTTAGGATTTGACCAGGCCTACCTGCAACCCAACCATTTCTTCCACGACTATATTCCAGATTCTCGCATTGACGAAACTTGCGCTTTAGCCAAAGCCGCCAATATGTCACTTGAGATGGAGTTTGACGAGCGAGCATTGCAAAACCAGGGCAATTGGGCTGCGCGTATGACCGCCTACATCGACTCCTATGAGCGCAACGGTGTCTTTAGTGAGAAGAACTTGGCCTACTATCAAGGTAATGACACTTGGTATCTACTCAAATACGGCACTGAGCAAGACCAAGCACTCTATAAGCGCTTATCTACAATCATCGCCAAACGCCAACGAGAGTTTTACGAAAACAAGGATTAAACAAAAGGGTTGTTTCACGCAAATGAAACAACCCTCATTATTATATACCCCATATTGCAATTTAGCGCACACAATGCACTACAACTACCCTTGGGGATAATATTTGGCAGCAATTTTATTAATACTGCTCCTGCACCTCGCTAATCAAAGCCACATCCTCACCCTCCGAAGTATTAACATAAGCCTCTGCCGATGCGATGTAAGCCTCTGTCAACTTCAAGAATAACTTGGTATCCGACTCATACTCCTCTACCTGCGTTGCCTGCTGTGCCAACAGATAGGTGATAATGATATAGCCCACACTCTCGACCAATCGGCGCGCGTGGAAATCCTTATACTGCGGATACTCCTTATTGATAGTCTCCACTCGCTCGACCATAGCCTCAACTCTTGCACGCAGGGCCTTCAACTTCTCTACTACGGGCAGCATATTTTCAGAGTACGACATCGCCTCATAAAGCGAAATCTGCTCCATATACGCACCCTTCGTAACGCCGTTTATGGCCGCTACGACCTGCATCTGCGACGTACCTTCGTATATGTTCAGTACTCTCGCATCACGATACAATCGCTCACAAGCGTAGTCCTTCATATAACCCGAACCACCGTGAATCTGAATCGAATCGAAAGCCAACATATTGGCAAACTCCGAAGCCAACAACTTCACCAGCGGAGTAAATGCATCGGCCAAACGGTTATAATACTTCATCTGCTGACGCTCCTCGCCCTCCAACGAGCGCTCTCGAGAGATATGAGCATACTGCTTGTATATCTCCACAAAACGGCTTGTCTCATAGAGCAGAGCACGCGCACCACGCAGACGTGCACGCATATTCGACAACATCTCCGAGATAGCAGGGAATTGGATAATATCCTTACCAAACTGACGACGCTCGTGCGCATACTTCAACGCCTCACGATATGCCGCCTCGCACAATCCGACCGACTGCGCACCAATACCCAATCGTGCCGCATTCATCAGCGACATTACATACTTGATAAGGCCCATTCGTCTGTCGCCCACCAACTCGGCTGGGGCATCCGTAAACACCAACTCGCAGGTCGGCGAGCCCTTAATACCCAACTTATGCTCTATACGACGCACCTTCATACCACCGCTACGTCGGTCATATACAAACATCGACAAACCTCTGGCATCGACCGTTCCCTCCTCGGTACGTGCAAGTACCAACGATATCTCGCAATCGCCATTGGTGATAAAACGCTTCACGCCATTCAGCAACCACGTCTGCTTCTCCTCTGACCAAGTAGCCTTCATCATCGCAGCGCCCAAATCGGAGCCAGCATCAGGCTCTGTCAAATCCATAGCACAAGTAGCACCCTCCGAAACCAAAGGCAAATACCTCTGCTTCTGCTCCTCGCTTGCGAACTCATTCAACGTCTCGGCACAATCCTGCAGGCCCCATATATTCTCAAAGCCCGTATCGGCGCGTGCCACCATCTCGTTAGCCATCACAAAGCAGGTGAGGGGAAAGTTCAAACCTCCAAATCTGCGTGGCAACGTCAGACCATTCAATCCGGCCGCCTTCACCGCCTTCAGATTCTCTACTGTACCCGAAGCGTACTCCACTCTATCATTCACCACACGCGGGCCCTCACTATCTACGCCCTCGGCATTGGGGGCTATCACCTCACCACACACTTCGCCCACAAGCGACATTATGCGACGGTAAGAGTCCATAGCATCCTCAAAGTTTTGAGGAGCATAGTCGTAACTATCCTTTTCAGCAAAGTTACGCTCCTTTAGTTCCACAATCTTGCGCATCAACGGATGCTCAAGGTGGTAGTGCAAATCCTTATTATCTAAAAAGAAATTAGCCATCTTTACTTCGAGTTTTGCTTGTAATACTTAATCATCTTGGGGATTACCTCCTCGACCTTGCCCACGATTGCATAGTCGGCAATCTTGTTTATCGGGGCATCGGCATCGCTGTTAATAGAGACGATAATCGACGACGAGTCCATACCCACCGTATGCTGCACCTGTCCCGATATTCCGCACGCAATGTACAACTTCGGACGTACCGTAATACCCGTCTGACCTATCATTCGCTCGTGCTCGCAATAACCCGCATCGGTAGCGGCTCGGCTGGCACCCACCTCGGCACCAAGCACCTCGGCCAAATCGTAGCACAATTTGAAGCCCTCCTTCGAGCCCATACCGTAACCACCTGCCACAACGACATTGGCTCCCTTGAGATTTATCTTGCGCTGCTCTAATTGTCTATCCAATACCACAACAGCCAAATCCTCGGGCGAGATGTAGTCACGCCAAGCAATCGGTTTCACCTCTGCTTCGACCTGCACATCTGCCGGTCGCTTGCACATCACACCTTCGCGCACCGTAGCCATCTGCGGACGGTTGTCGGGGCAGATTATCGTAGCAATTACATTTCCGCCAAATGCAGGGCCAATCTGATACAACAAATTATCGTACTCACGTCCCGTATTCTCATCTACATACGAGCCAATCTCCAACTGCGTGCAGTCGGCCGTCAAGCCCGTCTTGAGAGTCGCTGACACACGCGGAGCAAAGTCTCGCCCCACCGACGTAGCACCAAACAAAACTATTTGAGGTTGCTCGGCCTTAACCAAACCACTCACAACCGCTGCATAAGGCAACGTACTATATGGCACGAAAACCGCATCATCGGCCACCCATACTGTCTTGGCGCCATAGGCCGACAACTCCTTTTCGATGCCCGACAGGTTGTGGCCCAAGACCACAGCCTCCAACTTCACGCCCAACTTTGTGGCCAAATCACGACCTTTGGTAAGCAATTCCAAACTCACGTCGGCAATCGCTCCATCCTCGATTTCTATATATACAAATATATTATTCATCTCTCTATGTTCCGATTAACCGAGCGTACGGCTCGCAATAAGTTCAACCATCAATTTCTCTATATCCTCATCCGATGAAGTCAGACTTTGCACCTGCTTATCCTGAAATACCACTGCCTCAACGCTCTTGACTTTGGTCGGCGAGCCAGCCAAACCCAAAATCGATTTATCGCAATCGACATCATCAGCCGTCCACTCAACGATATTAAGATACTCTCGCTCGGCGGCCAACTTCACTCGCAGGGCCTCTGGCTCGGCAGCGCACTCCGAAGGGGTTGCAGCATACTTAAATTTCATCAAACGCATAGCGTTCTGCGGACGCACCTCATCAGCCGACGAGTTCACCGTAAGCAACATCGGCAGCGGAGACTCCACACGCTCCACACCTCGCTCCACGCGACGACGCACTACGAGCGACGACTCCTTTATCTGCTCCACCTGCTCGGCATAGGTCACTTGTGGTAACCCCAACCATCCTGCAACCTGCGGGCCTACTTGTGCCGTGTCTCCATCTATAGCCTGACGACCTGCGACTACCACATCGGCACCAATCTTACGCAGTGCACACGACAAGGCGTACGAAGTAGCCAAAGTATCAGAACCTGCAAATCTCCTATCAGTCAGCAAATAGCCGCCGTCTGCACCACGAAACATAGCGTCGCGGATAATATCGGCAGCACGCAAAGGCCCCATAGTCAGGATGTGCACCGTAGAGCCGACACACTCATCCTTCATACGCAGAGCCAACTCCAATGCCTTCAGGTCATCGGGGTTAAATATTGCAGGTAACGCAGCACGATTGACAGTACCATCTGCCGTCATTGCCTCCTCACCCATATTTCGGGTGTCGGGAACCTGCTTGGCCAATACAACTATTTTTAATGCTTTGTTCATTTACCAAAATTTAGTTATTCACTCGACGCCTTGCCGCGACAACAACACGTCTTGACAATTAACGCAAGATAACGCCTCAATAGCATATCTTACGGTAAAATGTAACTATATACAAAATTACACAACCATAGGTTGTACCTCATTCGGAGCCTTGAAAAGGCGACCAAAGCCCCTGCCTAAGGCGGGGGTTGGTGGTGGGTAAAACTTGTTAATGCGGCTAAAAGCCGCAACGTATGCTTAAATTAGCAAAACGCCTTAATGGTAGTGCAAATTGCATATATGCCACCTTTAAAAAATATCCGAAAACGCCCAATACACGCGACATATTGGAGCATTTTCGGATATATATTTCAAAGAATATTGCTTTTACGCACTCTTCTACTTAATTCGTTATCTAACGATTGTCTCATCACGGTCAGGACCTACTGAGATAATCTTAACAGGCACACCTGTCTCACGCTCGATAAACTCTACATAAGTCTTGAACTCTGCGGGGAAATCCTCATAACGACGTATGTCGCTAATCTTGGTCTTCCAACCCTTGAACTCAGTATATACAGGCTCAATCTCGTCATTGAGTTCGTAAGGCAAGTGGTCAACAACCTCACCACCAACCTTATATGCTGTAGCCACCTTCACTACATCGAAATCGTCCATAACGTCCGACTTCATCATAATAAGGCCTGTAACGCCATCTACCATCACAGCATACTTCAACGCTACCAAGTCCAACCAACCGCAACGGCGAGGACGACCTGTTACAGCACCAAACTCGTGACCAATGCGAGCCAACTCCTTACCAGTCTCGTCAAACAACTCTGTAGGGAACGGACCGCTACCTACGCGAGTACAATATGCCTTGAAGATACCATACACATCACCAATCTTTGTAGGAGCAACGCCCAAACCTGTACATACACCAGCACATACAGTGTTAGATGATGTAACGAAGGGATAAGTACCGAAGTCAACGTCCAACATAGAGCCCTGTGCACCCTCTGCCAAGATAGCAACATCCTGCTCGATGTACTGATTTACCTCGTGCTCGCTATCGATAAAGCGGAAACCACGCAGATACTCGATACCCTCCATCCACTTCTGCTCATACTCGGTAATATCATACTCGAAGCCCTCGAATTGAGCCAACATCTCGGTATGCTTGCTCTTCAAGCGGTTGTAACGGTCGATGAAATCAGCCGCCAACACATCTCCGAAACGCAAACCATTACGACCTGTCTTATCCATATAAGTCGGGCCAATACCACGCAAAGTCGAACCAATCTTCGACTTACCCTTTGCAGCCTCGCTTGCAGCATCCAACTGACGGTGAGTAGGCAAAATAAGGTGAGCCTTCTTCGAGATGAAGAGTTTGCTCTTCACATCAATGCCCTGCGCCGCAATGCTTGTCAACTCCTCGGTCAAGCTAACGGGGTCCACAACCACGCCATTACCGATTATATTAATAGAGCCCTCGCGGAAAATACCCGACGGCACTGTACGCAATACGAAACTCGTATCGCCAAAATGCAACGAGTGACCAGCATTAGGACCGCCCTGAAAACGAGCAATCACCTTATAATTGGGGGTAAGCACGTCTACGACCTTGCCTTTACCTTCGTCACCCCACTGCAATCCAAGAACTACATCAATTTTTTTCATTTATCTAATATGGTTTTTACGTTATCGTATGACGCAAAAAACTTATTTTTGCCTTCAAAGATACTCTTTTTTTTTCATCCTCACACAATTTAATGGCGGAATTTATCAACAGGTTGTCAAAACCTCCGCTTTGTGGCGAAATTACCCCCTTTGGCGGCGATTACGACAGCCATTTATTCTACATCCACGCCACTCTGTTCTCATCTTATAATTAAAACCTCAGCCTATAATCCCGACAAAAAAAGGAGGTGTTCGGCCAAAACCAAACACCTCATAACTCATATATCGAAACTATCGTTCGTTACTCCATATCCTCATCAGCAACTGCATCCTCCTGAATCTCGTCTGCACCTGCAATCTCATCGTCACCGTAGAAGTCGTCATCCTCCACAGAATCTGCAGAATCATCAATCTTTACATCAATCTTCAACAGATATGACGTATCCTCTGTTTCGTAGGGGATAACATAGAAAAACTCACCATTAGGCTTGTCGATGCGCGACATCACTTCAGAAAATCCTTTTGGGTAGAGAGCCTTTACCTCCTCCAACTGCTCGGGAGTGAGGTTGTGAATACTTGTTACAATGCGTTTCTTAGTATTATTTGTCATCATAGTTGCTAAATTTTCTGCAAGTATAAGCAAAATTTGCATACTAAAGCAAATCTTCACATTTTTTTTTATTTTTTTTTATTTTTCACTTACGTTACAAACAAAATATGTACCTTTACCGATAATTTTACTTGCGATATGACCATAGAGCAACAAATCAACGAATTACGTCGCACGCTTAATCTCTACAACCATAAATATTATGTAGAGAACAACCCCATTGTGTCGGATTTCGAATTTGACACTCTTTTGCGTCAATTACAGGATTTGGAGCAGGCAAACCCTCAATTCGCCGACCCCAACTCTCCTACAGCCCGTGTCGGTAGCGACCTTACGAGCGAGTTCCGTAGCGTTGAGCACGCTTTCCCTATGCTCTCACTCTCGAATACCTACTCTTTAGAGGAGTTAGGCGAGTGGATTGACCGCAACGAAAAGGAGATTGGACAAACAGAGTATGTCTGCGAACTTAAATTCGACGGAACAGCCATATCACTCACCTACGAGCAGGGGCGACTGCTTCGAGCCGTGACACGTGGCGACGGTTCACGCGGAGATGACGTGACGGCCAACGTGCGCACCATCCGCACCGTGCCTTTGGTTTTGAACGGAGATGATTATCCCGACTTCTTTGAGATTCGTGGTGAGATATTTATGCCCTACTCCTCTTTCGACAGGCTCAATGCCGAGCGAACAGAGGCGGGCGAGCAACTCTTTGCCAATCCCCGCAACGCTGCCGCAGGCACACTCAAGCAGCAGCAGTCGCAAATCGTAGCACGCCGAGGTCTCGACTGCACGCTTTACCAGTTGGCGGGCAAGACTCTGCCCTACGATACACACAGTGGTAATCTCGATGCGGCACGCCGTTGGGGTTTCAAGGTATCGGAACACACTGCGATATGTAAATCTCGCGAAGAGATATTCAACTATATAAACTATTGGGACGTGGAGCGTAAGAATCTCCCATTCCCTACCGACGGCATAGTCATCAAAGTCAATCGTGATGCCGACCGCCGCATTTTGGGCTATACATCAAAGGCCCCAAAATGGGCTGTAGCCTACAAATTCAAGGCCGAGCAGGCTACCACACGCCTACTCTCGATAGACTATCAGGTAGGCCGTACAGGCGCTATCACCCCCGTAGCCAACCTTGAGCCCGTGCAGTTGGCTGGCACGACAGTAAAGCGAGCAACCCTGCACAATGCCGACCAAATAGCGTTATTGGATATCCGCGTTGGCGATATGGTCTATGTCGAGAAGGGTGGAGAGATTATCCCCAAGATTACAGGCATCGACCTCTCGGCTCGTAAGGCCGACAGCCAGCCGCTGGAGTATATCACCACTTGCCCCGAATGTGGAGCGACGTTGGTACGTTACGAAGGCGAAGCCAAGCACTACTGCCCCAACCAAAACGGTTGCCGTCCGCAGATTCTGGGCCGTATCGTGCATTTCATTCGCCGCAAGGCTATGAATATTGAAAGTTTGGGCGAGGAGACTGTAGAGTTGTTATTTACAAACCAACTCGTCAGCAACATTGCCGACCTATATGACATACGTGCAAACCAAATAGCACAACTTCCGCGTTTGGGCGAAAAGTCGGCAGACAATATTATACAGAGCATCGACAATTCTCGCCAAGTACCTTTCCATCGTGTACTATTTGCGTTGGGAATACGTTTCGTAGGCGAGACTACAGCAAAATATCTGGCCGAACATTTCCGTTCACTCGATGCCATACAATCGGCCACACGAGAGCAACTGACCGAAGCCGAGGAGGTGGGCGAAAAGATTGCCGATGCCATCATCGAATACTTTGCAGATGAACGCAACCAGCAAATCATCGAGCGTCTGCTAAATGCGGGCCTGCAGTTTGAGGCCGAGGAGCGCGCAAAGGCATCCGATGCGCTGGCTGGTTTGACCTTTGTCATCTCGGGCTCATTTGCCAACCACTCACGCGATGAGTTAAAAGCATTAATCGAGGCTAATGGCGGCAAAAATCTCGCAGCCGTATCGGCCAACACGTCCTACTTGCTGGCGGGCGACAAGATTGGCCCTGCAAAACTGCAAAAGGCCAACAAATTGGGCATAAAGATTATCTCGGAGGATGAGTTCATCGCTATGATAGGTGACAACGACACCTTGCCCACAACGACAGCAGAGGTAGCCCCGACAAAGGAGGTTGAAACAAAAGAGAAGGCCACATCTCAAAATACTACTCAACCGATACAAGGCTCGTTGTTTTAGACAAATACAAATGCAGGAAGCGATAAATTAAGATAGAAAAAAGTTAGGTTAATGATATAAAACTCTATTACGAATATGAAAATGAAAGAGATATGCGGTGTAGGAGCCGCAATGATTACACCATTCAAGCCCAACGGCGAGTGCGATATGGAGGCTTTGGGCCATATGCTCAATTACGTTATTGATGGCGGTACCGACTATATCGTAGCACTCGGCACCACAGCCGAGACACCTACCCTCTCTCCCGACGAGAAGAGCCACATCCTCGACTTTACACGCGAGTGTGTAGCAGGTCGCAAACCCATTGTCGTGGGTGCTGGTGGCAACGACACAGCGAAAGTTATCCGCCAAATCAACTCTATGAATCTCGACGGTGTGTCGGCTATTTTGAGCGTTACGCCCTACTACAACAAGCCTTCGCAGGATGGTCTCTACCTCCACTACAAGGCCGTTGCCGAGTCATCTCCGCTCCCCATCATCCTCTACAACGTACCAGGCCGTACGGGTGTCAATATGACAGCCGAGACCACCTGCCGTTTGGCTGCCGACTGCCCCAACATCGTGGCCGTCAAGGAGGCATCGGGCAAAATTGACCAGATTGACCAGATTATAAAGAACTGCCCCAAGGATTTCGTCGTACTCTCGGGTGACGACGGTATGACCGTAGATGTTATGCGCAAGGGTGGCGATGGTGTAATATCGGTTGCCGTAAACGCCTTCCCAAAGCGTTTCTCACACGTTGTATATCTCGCAAAGCAAGGTCTGTTTGACCGCGCAGCCGAGGCCTACGAGCCTCTGCACGAGGCCGTGTGCGCACTCTTTGAGCAAGGCAACCCCACAGGCGTCAAGGCGGCACTTGCTATTATGGGCCACATCAACAACACACTGCGCTTGCCACTTGTACCCGCAACCGACTTGTTGAATAAAAAGTTAGAAAAACTTATCCGCGAATACGAATTGTGCTAAACGTACGTTTTATAAGAAAACAAGGCATATGAAACGATTACTTTTATTAGCATTTCTGCTCCTGCCCGTAACCCTTTTGGCAAAGATTCCCGACGAGGAGGACGTCATCCGCAAGACTATGGATGCCTCATCGCCATACTATTTTACCAAACTAATGTTGCGCTACAACAACCTGGAGCAACTCTCCGACGAGGAGTATCACTACTTGTATTATGGGTTCGCCTATCAAGATAGTTACAAGCCGACAGCCACCAACAATGCTGCCGACCAACTCTACGCATCGCTGATGACACTCAATGTCGAAAATCCCGACAAAGAAGAGATGAATCACATCATATCGCTTTGCAATCAATCGCTTATGAACGACCCGTTTAGCCCTACGGCGCTAAATATGTTGGTCTTTGCTTACGGAGCATTAGGCGAAAAAGAGAAAGAGCAAGCATATTACCGCCATCATCAAGGCATACTCAAGACCATAAAGTCCTCTGGCGATGGACGCTCGGATAAATACCCTTTGCATATTTTGATGTTCTCTCACGCCGTAGATGTTCTCTCGTCTATGGGACTTACGACCAAGCGTCCCGAAATCATCAGCCGCTCGGTGCAATACATCCCGTTGGTCGAGCCTATGCGTGTTCCCGACGGCAAGATTAAGGGTTACTACTTCGATTACAGCCGCATCTACCGACGTAAGCCCGATGGCGTAAAATTGGAGAAGAAACGCACTTGGCAATTCAACAACCTCGGCGTAAAGCAATACAACTAACAGACTAAACACTATGACTCTACGAAACCTGTTCGGACTACTTTTAGTCAGCATATTTCTCTTCACCCTACCCTCGTGTGGCAAGGATAAAGAGCCCGAAATTGAGACTACGCCTCAAACTCTTTTGTTCTACTTTGTAGGCACCGATTTGGATAGATACAATCACCTACGCAATAACAGAGCCGCCATCAAAGCAGCCCTGAACTATAACATCCAGGGCAAAAGCCGTGTCGTGATTTTCCACCAGAATGGCCAAAAGAAACAGGGCGACATCGTAGAGTTACAATATAAGGACGGTCTTTGCCAAGAGACTGTATTATCTACGGTCAATCTACCCGACAAGATGGACGCCACAGAATTGGGCAATATCTTATCGCAGATGATGCAATTTGCACCAGCCGAAACATATAGCCTTATCATTGGCTCTCACGGTCTGGGCTGGATACCCATCGGCGCCGAACCCGAAAGCAGCGCAGCCATTATGGGCAAAGAGGGCAAGGCTCACATCCTAACACACGAAGATTTATGGAGCAAGGATGGCAACATTGTAACACGTTTTTTGGGAGACGGCGACACCAATCCCGAGAATAGTTTTAACACCACCACGCTTTCGCAAGCCATAGCCTCAACGGGGCAGAAGATGGAGTACATCCTATTCGACGCCTGCTTTATGGCAAACGTAGAGGCATTGTACGACCTGCGTCATAGCGCAAAATATATCATTGCCTCGGCGTGCGAGATTATGGGAGCGGGATTCCCTTATATGGATATTTTGCCCCTAATGCTCCAAAACAACGGCACATCATACGACTTGGACAAAATCTGTGAGGCATATTATTTAGACTACAAGGATGACGTCTATTACCCCTCTGGTGCTGTTGCGCTTGTAGATTGTTCACAACTCGACGCACTCGCTAAAGCGATGAAGTCCGTAAACTCTGCAAACAAGAAAGAGTATAACATTGCCGACCTGCAACCATTCGAACGACAAACAAATCACGTCTACTTCGATTTAGGCGATTATGTTGACAATATGTGCGATGATGCCAACGCCAAAGAGGCTTTCGACAAGCAGATGAATCTGACCATAGTAAAAAAATACACCCCCGAAAGATTTTATTCGGCCTACCCCTGGAAAAATGCAGGCATCGTAGACCTTAATACATTCTGCGGTATAAGTACATCTGCGCCATCGGCACTCTATCGTTCGGCATACGAACAGACCGCGTGGTATCAGGCCACAAACTAACAATAGCGAGCGACAGAAATAGAGAACAATAAAGAGGCTGCCCAACAACTACGATTGCGGCAGCCTCTTTTCACGTCAAAACCTCAAAATCAATTATCTTTTTGTCTTCTCCATATTTTTGAGTTGTATGCCTTGTATATCCCAGCCATTAACCTCGTTCATCTCCATAAAACTAAACGATTGCACTCGGCTATCCATCGGCGGGAACCTCAACGTGAAGCGAGCATATCCCGATTTAGGCATATAATACTTCTCGCCCAACTTCATATTATCAACATCTCGAATCTGGTAGCGCGTACCCCTGTCAGTTATAAGATATGTAGTCTCGTTAAAACGTACCCAGTACCCTTCCTCTGCGGGGAAAGTAACATCAACCTCAATAATAGTCCCTGTATTGGTCAACTCCACACTCAAAATCCTCAAATATGGAGAATTTGATTGGATGTGTTTGGGGTTACGAACAATACCTCGTGTAGGCGCGCAACTCAACATCATCAGAGCCGCCACCATCCCAACTGCAATAAGCATAAACTTCTTCATACGGCCAAAATTTTAGAGGTTTAACATCATTTTTCTATCTATCTGTGCCATTTGGGATTTGTCATGTAGAGCCACCCAACCTCGATACATTGATTTTATTATTTCAATTCTTATTATCACACCATAAATTTATACAAATTTTCAAAATAATCCAAATTTTTATTAAAAATTTTCACCAGTTACCAACAAAAAAAATACGAACTGCCTATTAAAAAGCAATTCGTATTATTATATACTATTTGATATTCTTGAAATTTTTATAATGAGGGAATTTTTAGGCCTGCGAAGATTGAATAACCGCAGCAGATATTTCCATCACCCTAAAAAGTTCTTTTCGTGCGGGGAGTTCAAGGCTTGCGTAGTGCGAGAAAGCGCAGCATACTCCCCGTATGTGAGCATTTCGAGCGCAAGCATAACGCCGAAATCACCCACGAAAAAACTTTTTACTCGTAGCGACCACTCTTCAATCGGTCTACCTCTTCACGAGTGAGGAAACGCCACTGACCGCGCTTGAGATTCTTCTTTGTGATACCAGCGTAATATACTCTATCAAGTTTCTGCACGGCATAACCCAAGTGCTCAAACATACGACGTACGATACGGTTTCGGCCCGAGTGAATCTCGATACCTACCTCCTTCTTTGTATCGCTAACGTAAGCCACCTCGTCGGCAAAAATCTCACCATCCTCCAGCATCAAGCCTTCGGTCATCTGCTCCATATCGGCACGAGTCAAGGGCTTATCAAGTGTCACCTGATAAATCTTCTTCTTCTCCATCGAGGGGTGTGTCAACTGACGTGTCACATCACCATCGTTTGTAAAGAGCAACAAGCCCAATGAGTTCTTGTCCAAACGACCTACGGGATAGATGCGCTCCGAGCAAGCACCCTTAACCAAATCCATCACTGTCTTATCGGCGTGAGGGTCCTCCAACGAAGTAACATAACCTTTGGGCTTGTTCAGCACCAAATATACCTTCTTCTCGCCCTGTACCTTCGAGTCGTTGAACTTAACCTCATCTGTAGAACGCACCTTTGTTCCAAGTTCCGTTACAACTACTCCATTTACAGTCACCAAACCTGCGGTGATAAAGTCATCAGCCTCACGACGCGAGCACAAACCCGACTGCGCAAGGAAACGATTCAAGCGCATATCGCCTGTCTGCTTTGCATTGTACTTGGGGTATGAACGCTGGCCCTGCTCACGACGGGGTGAGAACTTACCGCGCTGACCACCTCCGCGCTCCATACGCTCGGTGCGCTCTGTTGCAGGCTGCTCCTTTGTAAATTTCTTACCCCCAAAATCGCCTGAACGACGTGACGCTGCACCATTGCGGCCACCTGCCTTGGGTCTGCCAGCACCAAATGTGCGCTCACCCGATGAGTGACGCTCTGTGCGCTGCTCACGACCTTCGCCAAAGTTACGCTCGCCAAAATTGCGCTCACCGAAGTTACGCTCTCCATAAGAACGCTCTCCGTACTGTCGCTCCGAACGACCCTTTACACGATTGTCCTCCGAAAAATTGGGGTTAAACGATGAACGCTTCTGCGCGCCACCAAAATCTCTACGGCCACCACGTGCCGAATATCCCTCGTTGTCTGCCTCACGGCGAGGGCGGGGATTACGCTCGGCTGTTGCGGTTGACGTGCGCACACGCTTGTCACGGCCAAAACGCGACAATGCCGCACCCGAGTCCTGTTTTGTATTTTTCATAATATTACTGATTTGCGGGGGCAAAGGTAATTCATTTTTTTGTATCCACAGCAACTCTTCGGCCATTTATGCAACAAAAAACATTCTGCGACACTTTTAAGCCATAAGAAAACAGAATAAATTACTATATTTGACACGCAGTAACCCACAAAACAATCACACACAATGGGAATGAATCGTGAAATATTGCGCATCGCACTACCCAACATCATCTCGAACATCACCGTTCCGATTATGGGTATCGCGGGCACTATGATAGCCGGTCACTTGGGCGACTCGGTAGCCACTATCGGCGCGTTGGCCATAGGCGTTTCGATTTTCAACTTCATCTATTGGAATTGCAGTTTCATCCGTATGGGTACGAGCGGCATCACCGCCCAAGCCTTTGGTGCAGGAGATAATCGCACCACAACGCTTATGTTGGCTCGTGCCATAGTTGTCTCACTTGCCGTCGGATTGCTTGCCATCATCCTGCAACGCCCCCTCGGCTTGGGAGCGTTGGCCGTAATGAACGGCAACGAGTTAGTCAGCGAATATTTCTTTGCCCGCATCTGGGCCGTACCCGCTGGTGTATTGCTCTTTGGCCTCAACGGCTGGCTTACTGGTATGCAGAATGCCATCATCCCTATGATTGTCGCCATTATGATCAATACCATCCACGTCGCGTGCAGCATCTGGTTTGCCTTTCCGCTCGGTATGGGCATTGTCGGCATTGCCTATGCCTCGGTCGTGGCGCAATGGACGGGTGTCATAGTCACGGCCGCTATAACGTGGTGGCATTTCCGCAAGAGTTTTGTCGCTATCAAATGGCGTGAGGTTATCGATATGGCCGCTATGAAGGAGTTCTTCCTTATCAACCGCGACATCATCATCCGCACGCTCTGCATCGTTGCCACCTACACATTCTTTACTGCGGCGTCGGCTCGTATGGGCGACGACAATATCCTGGCCGTAAACACCATCTTGTTGCAACTCTTCACCCTCTTCTCATATATGAACGATGGCTTTGCTTATGCCGCCGAGGCCTTGACAGGCCGTTTTATCGGCGCCAAGGACGAGCCCTCGTTGCGTGATGCCGTCAAGAAGTGTGTGATTTGGTGTCTGGTAGTTGCCATTATTTATATAGGTGTTTATATCGGCTGGTGGCGCGATTTGCTAATGTTGTTTATCAGCAGCGATGCACAGGATGCGGGAGTTCTGCTTGACTATGCAGGGCGCTACATCGGTTGGATTATCGCCATCCCGCTGGCTGCCGCTATGCCCTTTGTTATGGATGGTATTATGGTCGGGGCAACACAATCGCGTATTATGCGTGACTCGATGATACTCTCTACCATCGCCTATTTTGCGTTGTTCTACGCCTTCAAGCCCATCATCGGCAACAATGCCTTGTGGTTGGCCTTCTCGTCGTATATGTTCCTGCGCGGAGCATTGCAATACTTTATGTCACACCGCCTGCACAAAATCTACGACCAGGCCCGATAAAACAAACAACTGCCCGACCTCAACAGTCGGGCAGTTATCTCTCTTATCCACTCCTACACTTACCGTAAGAGGGAACTAATAATTCCTAATTTCGAAAACAATCGGCACTGTATATTTCACTCTTACCTTTTCGCCGCGTTGTTCTCCTGACACCCACTTGGGCGCACTCTTAAATACGTGCTCCACCTCGTCGGCCAAAATCTTATCAGGCGATTGCAACACCGTAAACTCGGACATCGAGCCATCCTTCTCTACCACAAACGAGAATATTACACGTCCTTCCAATCCTTCCTCTTTAGCCTCACGTGGATACTGGATTTTGCTCTGCACCCAATTACGAAATGCATTCAAATCTCCGCCCATAAACGTCGGCATCTTCTCAACTATGATATAGGGCATATCGTCACTCTCCGCAACCTTTGCCTCAGCGGCTTTAGCGTTAGCCTCGGCTACATTTTCGTCATAACCAACTACCCAAATAGCATCCTGACCAACGGTTACATCTTCTGGTAAAATTTTACCACCTTCGTTTTTAGCAAAAACTATTTCTAAACGTGTAGACAGTGGTTCTTCTGTTCTTATATTGGTAAAAAATATGTTATTCAACGCATCCTGTACTCGCTTAACTAAACGTGGTGCAACATCGGATGACACATTATCTCCAACTGTAATATTTCCTGTTGTCACATATCCCGTACGTCCTAAATTCACATCAGCATATACTACTCCCATAGCACAATCTGCATTAGAAATACGAGTTTGAATTCGCGTACGAAGATTTGTCTTAAAAGTCGTTAATGCTTGTGTCGCGTCTTGTTCTGCAAGTACATATTTATAGTTCACATTTTTAACCACATTCGGCAAAATATCTCTCACAACAACACCTAATTCAGTTGTTTCGCAAACAACATTTATAGTTTCACACTCATACTCTTCCAACAAGCGCAACAATTCCTTATCATCAACTTCTTTACCATTGTATAAATACGTCCTATTCTCTTTCACAACAATGGTTGCTACATCTTTAGGTTGCTCACTCACCGTAATCTCTCTCTCCTTCTCTTCTGTGGCAGGAGCCTCTTCCGCGCTCGCCTTTTTATTCTGCTTGGGCTCATCCTCCGCCACCAAATAGTTTACCTTCAGCGAACCATTTTCGCGCAAAGCCTCCTTTAGTTCGGCTACATCGCCCATCTTAACATCCTTGTCGGCCTCAATGGTCACGGAATCCCATTCCGCCACCTTTGCTTTGAGTTCTTCGATGGTAATCTTCTCGCCATTAAGATAGATTTTACCCTTCGAAATCTTTACAACCGAACTCTTTTCGGGTTGTTCGTTTACAGAATTTTCCGTAACTTTGTCTTGTACTTCGCGAGTAACATAGACTGTTGTGGCAGTCGCCGCTAACGACATAGCCACCAGCGGTAGCACGAGCAGCGCCTTGGCCGCCGACCACCTCGATGAAGTTTTCTTACACATCATAGTGATTCGTTTATTAAGATTACTGTGATTCAAGCAGTTGGCCACGGAGTGGAGTCTTGAGCCAACTGCTCTTTTTATTAATAATAATTGATAAGTCTGTGCATCTATACCGCTATTGAGTACTGCATCATCGGCCTGATACTCGTGCAACGACTGCAACTCACGGCGCAAAAGCCACATAGCGGGATTAAACCACCAAAAACATAGTGCCAAATCCACCGCCAGCACATCCCACGAATGGCCCAAACGAATATGCGCCAACTCGTGTGCGAGTATCATCTCACTATTAGGCCCCATATCGCTCTTCGAAGCCACGATATGCCCAAACCAACTAAACGGTGCAATAGGTTTATCGAGAAGAGTCAGCATAGCACCACCCTCCAATGGTCGCTGCTCGCCGCTATTGATGATTCGCCAAACCGACAATATACTCACCACCAATCGCACCACCATAAACACTACGCCCAAGATAAAGAGCACGATGGCCACCCTCTGCAACAGAGCCATATAATCAAACGGCTCCGCCACATCGGGCGCAACGAACTCCGTCATCGGAGCAACAAACTCCTCCTTCATAGGCTCCACAGCGGGCAACTCCTCGGTAATAGTTATCTTGCACAACGGCAACAGAGCCGACAGCACTATCAACCCGAGCAACAACGCTCTATTGAAACGATGCAGTGTCTCATAACTCACCGATACTTTATATATAAGATATAGTGCGGCAAGGCACAAGGCCGAATAACCGAGATAAATCAAAACGTCCAACATAACGCAACCGTTTTACTGTTTTTGCACCTTGCGAATCAACTCCTCCAACTCCTCAATCGAGATTTTCTCCTCCTCAATAAGAGCCGACACCACCTGACGATACGAGTTTTCGAAGTAACGAGTCACCACACTACCCAGCACTCCCTTCGAGAACTCCTCCTGCGAAATTATCGGACGATAACGGTATGTATTACCAAAAGCCTCGTGCTCGACAAAGCCTTTCGACTCCAGAGTGCGCACCATTGTCGAAATAGTATTAAAATGCGGTTTAGGCTCATCATACAAAGGCACAATATCCTTTACAAACATAGGCCCGTGCTCCCAAAACATCTGCATCAACTCCTCCTCTTTCTTTGTCAATTTTTGCATAGTGATATAGTTTTATGGTTTCTTATTGCAAAGATAACTAAAAAATTTTCACATCCAACTATTTTTTATAGTTTTCCAACTAAAAAATTTAGTTTATCACAAAAACGCACAAAAAAAACACGTCCTCTCTCTCGAGAGAACGTGTCATATCACGTTTGATACTCCTTTCGGTCGCTAAACTTACTCTGCTACCTGAACACCTGCAGGAGTCTCCAGCGGAGTTGCAGGAATCTCAACCTGGGGCATAGCCTCAGTTGCAGTTGCACCAACCTTCTCAATCAAAGCCTCAGCATCCTTCTGAAGACCAGTTGTACCAGCGTTCATATCAGCATCCATCGAAGCAGTAGCCACGAGGCTCAACGCTACGATGATACCTGCCAACCACCAAGTTGTACGCTCCAAAATGTTAGCAGACTCACGAACACCCATCACCTGGTTAGCCGCACCGAAGTTTGCAGCCATACCACTCTTGGGATTCTGTACCAATACTGCGAGAATAAGGATAATGCTCGCAACCAAAATCAAACCAATGCAAATTGAATATAACATAATTCTATACTGTTTTTAATTATTACTTTCTATTTTCTCAATAAGTTCCGCAAAGTAAATACTTTTTTCGGGATTTACCAAACTTAATTTGCGATAAGTTTCAATTGCCATATCTTTCAAGCCTTGAGCGAGATAAACTTCGGCCAACTCTTCGCTTACATAATCATCCTCATCGTCAAACTCGGCCTGCACTACAATCTCACTTTCAGGCTCACCCTCCTCGGCCACAATACGGTGGTGTTCCGACGATAAGAATTTCTCAATTATATCCTCCGACGTAAGTCGCACAAGTCGCTCAATATCAATATCCTTGCCAATTATTTGAGGACGCAGACACAACTCATTCACCACGCTATTTTTGGCTGCCGCAGAAGCATTATTTTGCTCATCTACGCCACCCGTCGACGACTCATTTTCACTCGCCTCAGCGCTCCATCGTTCACTGCGCAACAGAGGCTCAACATCAACAGCATCAATTACAACGCGCTCGGCAGAAATATCATTTTTTTTGCTCATAAAATCTTATTTTTACCAATTTGATGCCGCCGCCTGGAAAATATCAGTCACAATCTCCTCAACAATCTGCTCGTCCAACTCACTCTGCACCTCGGTCAAAAGTTTCGTAGACTCATAATCTGCAAAAGCAGAAAACTCTCTATTAAACGAATTATCGGGGTCTATGACGTTGGTAAATCTCACCTTAACACGGATTGTCAAACGGTTCAATACAGCATAGTTGTCGCTCGAAACCGAAGCCGTAGCCGATGTATATCCCACGATTTCACCCTCAAAAGCGAAATCTCCATTCTCATCCACCTGCTGCAACTTTGTCTGGCGCGAGAACTTGTCCTTCAAAGCCTCTGTCAGTGTTGCGCTCAACGTAGGAGACACCATCGGTGCATTATTCGGGAAGTAAGCCACACTAAAGGTCTTTGCTGCCTCGGGAATACTTGCACCCGACAACGAGTAGCCACCTTTCATAAAGATACAGCCACCCAGAAGCAAGCTACTGGCAACAATAACCGCTAAAGCCAACTTATGAAATATCTTATTCAGCATCACGCTCATTAAATTTTAAACCCTATCACTAAATCTCCTCGTCAGTAATACCTAACTCCTTGATTCTTCTGTACAATGTACGCTCCGAGAGGAACAACTCCTTGGCAGCATCACGACGTCGGCCATTGTTACTACGCAACGCACGCAAAATCTGCTCTCGCTGCATATCGGCCTTCGACATCTCTCGTTGCGGCACTTCTACTATCTCTTCGCTTTCAGCATAATCACTCACCGTAGCATCTCCGTGCGACACAACCGACGAAGGCAACAGACCTATCACCTCCTGGGGCATCGGCTGCTGTGGTACATTATGACCAACGCCACGCATCAACTCGTTCAACATACGCTTCAAGTCGTTGATATCGCTACGCATATCGAACAATATCTTATATAGCAATTCTCTCTCTGTTGAGAAATCATCACCCTTGCGCTCATTACCCATAGTCGTAGGCGCAGACGTCTCCATAGGCGAAAGATATGTCGCCAATATATCAGCCGTCACCACACGCGACGTCTCAAGAGCCGATATACGTTCTGCCACATTCTTCAATTGGCGGATATTACCTCTCCAATAGTGATTACGCAACAATTGCTTGGCCTCATCATCCAACTGCACCGACGGCATACTATACTGCACAGCCACATCAGCAGCAAACTTACGGAACAACAACGGAATATCATCTTTACGCTCTCTAAGCGGCGGCACCGCAATAGGCACAGTATTCAATCTGAAATATAAATCCTCACGGAAACGTCCCTCAGCAATAGCCTTCAGCAAATCGTTATTCGTAGCGGCTACCACCCTGACGTTTGTCTTACTCACACGAGCCGAACCTACTCTGATGTACTCTCCCGTCTGCAACACTCGCAACAGACGCACCTGTGTCGACAGAGGCAATTCACCTACCTCATCCAGGAAGATTGTTCCGCCATCAGCCTCCTCGAAATAACCCTTACGAGCCTCTGTAGCACCTGTATAAGCACCCTTTTCGTGGCCGAACAACTCCGAGTCTATCGTACCTTCGGGAATTGCGCCACAGTTTACGGCTATATATTTTGAGTGCTTACGTGCCGAATTATCGTGAATAATCTTAGGGAAGAACTCCTTACCCACACCACTCTCACCGGTAACCAACACCGACAAATCGGTAGCCGCGACACGCAAAGCAACGCTTATGGCACGATTCATCGCTTCGGAATTACCAATTATTCCGTAGCGCTGTTTAACACTCATTATCTCCTGCAAATCGGTCATATCAGCCTCTTTTTGCTCTACTTCTTGGGGGTAATATAATCCAAATCTGGGTTACGCACTCCGCCCTCTGCGCTTGCTGGAGCCTCCTCGTAAATCTCCTCGTTAGAAATCTCAGGCTCATCATAGTGCGCATTACGCCAATCGTTATAGAAACCATAAGCCAATGCCAGCGTTGCGATAACTGCTGCACCTATGGCTATCTTCATAATAATATCGCTCTTGCCGCTTCTGCGTGAAGTAGCAGTTTCTCTACCCGTCACTACCTTGCGACCATTGCCATAACGCAAACCCTTCACATAATTCTCAGGGTTCATCTTAGCCGACACCGACACTCTAGGATTACCAATATCGTTGCGCGATACAGGTCTTCTCTGTGGCTGCTCCTCTACAATAGGCTCTGCTACGGGTTCTACCTTCGGCTGAGGCTCCTTTGCCGCACTCTCCACTACGGGCTCTGCCTCCTGGCTCTTCTGCGCAGGACGCTTACGCTCGGGCACTGCGCTATCCAAATCCTCGCCATCGACAGTGGTATCATAGACAAACTTCACAACGCCACTATCACTACCCTTCAGCACACCAAAGCCCTTCAATCGGCACTCCTTATAGTTCTGCAAACGGTAATTAACCTCGAAAACAAATCTATCAACCACACCAGCAGCCTCCAACTCCGACAATCCCTGCTGTGCTACGAGCGAGCGCAACACACCGTCATCGTTCTTAATCAATGCCGAGAAAAGCACCGACTCACCCGCTACCTTGACGATAAAAGTTCCGAGATTAGGTACAACCAAACGTTTGTTTGATTCCAAATATTTTGAGATAATTTCTACTATCATCTTAGCAATACATAAATTTGGTGTAAAATTACTACTTTTTTTTCTAATAGAAAAATCCACCACTCAAAATCCAACAACAACTCGGCAAATTATCTCCTCTATAGAGGAGACTGCTCAAAAAAGGCTCCACAACATTGCTAACAATAACAGAAAACGTCATCCCCATAACGACAAAAAAATAGGTTTAGACTTCGGTCCAAACCTATTTTGCTTTATTAGAATTGTATAACAAACGCTATTTTGAGGCTGCTCGCAGATTGCAAAACCGCAGTTTACTTGGCGTAAATGAGGACTTTGCAATCAAGGCAGACGCCGAAAGAGCCTTGTTAGACAATTCTATTCGAGTATTACTCCTCCAAGTGGTAAGTATGCTCAACGTAGATAGCGCGCTGCATCTGCTCACGCTTTGCGATTGAGGGCTTTGTGAAGTACTGACGACGACGCAACTCCTTCAAAACACCTGTACGCTCATACTTACGCTTAAACTTCTTGAGGGCCTTCTCGATATTCTCTCCCTCCTTAACGGGCATAATAATCATAATCCTAATTCTTTTTTATTTGTTCTTAATTATTTATCTCTTGTTTTTGTTTTTTGCAATCTTTCCGACTGCTATCCTCTCGCGGCAAGGCATCCTTGACTCCTCTTTTCCGCTATGCTACAACCAATCTACTCGGTGGCTTCAAGCCCAAATCGAAGATACGGAGCCAATCTCTTGGCTTCATCCTCACTCAATATGTTTTGTTCGGTCATCTCTTCGATTCTACTCCAACCTCCTTTCAATTGTCGTTGTTTAATTATTCGCCTCAAAGTCCGCGCCGACACATAAGGATGACGCTCTAACTCTTTTGGACCCGCAAAGTTAATATCAATTTTCTTAATTTTGCAACTATCACAGCAAATTTGTGATAAAAATTTTGCAAAATTCTCCTCCGTAACGCAATTTAACTCCGCTAATTGCTCCACAGAGTGGTATCCACCCAACAATTCTCGGTATTTTATGATTTCCGCTGCACTCTTTTCGCCTATGCCATCCACCGAAACCAATGCCACCATATCGGCAGAATTTATCTCAACCAGCGCTGTAACATCTGCTTTTTTCTCCGATTCTTTAGCATCGGTTTTCGATTCTATTTTCTGCTCTGAAAATATCACATACGGCATTAATCTATCGGCCATCTCCTCGCTCACCACATAACACGCCCTAAGTTCCTGCTCCGATGTTATACCACCTATCGCATCACGATACTTTACAACGGCTTCGGCCTGCTTTACCGAAAAACCTATACTCGCCAAATAAGCCACCGATGCCGTATCTATCTTGAACTGCACCAACTCTACGCTCGGCCCAGCAGATTGTGCAGACTTTAGCGGAATATCTCGTTTTACTTTACCACCCCACTCTTGCTCCGCCTTATCTACATATTTTACCTTCGGCGCAAGCGAGTCGGCTATTACGATATATGGCTTCAATGCTGCATACATCGAATCTGTCACACCCGACACCAAAGCCACATCCTCCTTGATTCTATACACCTTACCATATCGTCGCCATCGCACAATTCCCGCAGCCACTTTCGTTGGCAGACCTGCCGCACGCAACTCCTCATACTCAAACTCATTAGGATTAAAAGGTTGCAACTCCACAACCTCTTCCGACTCCGCAATAGACCTATTATCTACCCTCTTCTCCGGGTTACGTCGTTCTCCCAACGCAGCCAACAACACAACGATGACCAGCAATGGCAATAACACCACTGCTCCTCGTCGTTGCTCCTCGCTAAAGAGTTTCATAATGCTAATTGATTTTGCTCTGGCCTACCACTCAGCCTTTGACGATAGCCACAACTTACGATATCTACGTGACGGCGACTCCAACTTCTCACCCAAACCGTACTCCGCCCAACGCTCATCTACCTGCTTGATAGTCTCCACCGACGACATCACCACATTGGGGAATCTCTTCGGGTTACCCTCTACCGATGGATGCTTGCTTCTCGCATCAAACAGCAACTCGGCACCACCGAGCACCTTCACATCTCGTCTCGGGTCGGTATTGGCTGCCGCCAACCACAACAGGTCGCTCGGTCTCATCACGCCCGCAGCCTGATAATCAAACAGAGCCACATACTTCATACCCTCGATGCCGTTCTCACGCAGATACTTCTCCACATCCACCACCAAAGGCCTGTCCGCCGCAGCGTATAGTATCAGCAGACCATACTCTGCCACAAACCTCGTATCGAATAACTCCACACCTCCCGCCGGCACGGCTCTGCGTGGCACTGCAATAGGCTCAGCCTCCTCTTCGGCACTTACGCCCGTAAGGTCAAAGGCCAACTTACCGCCAAAACCCAACGTAGCCGTAGCGTGGTCCAACACATCCAACACACCTTCGGCTCGAATCACATCTCGTTCAACGTCTATTCTGCGCAACTTTCTGCCTATGTAAGCCAACGAACGCACATCATCACCAGCCGAGGCCACTACCAGATACTTATTGAACATCATCTGGCCAGCACCCCACAGCGACTGCGCCACCTTGTGCGCCTGTCCTTCATAGCGTTTCGCTATGCTCACTATGGCTATATTATGCGACGTACCCTCTACAGGCATCGCCAAATCCTCAACTTCGGGCTGTACGGCCAATCGTATCGGTGCAAGAAATATCTTCTCCGTCGCCTCCGATATGTATGCATCCTCCTGCGGAGGCACACCCACCACCGTCGCGGGATATATGGCATCCTTGCGATGTGTTATGCAGGTAACGTGAAATTTAGGATAGTAATCCTTCAACGAATAGAATCCCGTATGGTCGCCAAAGTCGCCCTCCAACACCTTCTCCTCCTGCGGGTCCACATATCCCTCAATCACAAAATCGCAATCCGCAGGGATACGGATATCGCACGTCAAAGCCTTCACCAACTTCACGGGCTTGCGACGCAAGAATCCCGCCAACAGATACTCATCCATATTGTCAGGCATCGGAGCCGTTGCGGCATAGGTATATGCAGGGTCACCACCCAGCGCCACCACTACGGGCATCTTCTGCCCCAATCGCTTATAGGCGTCATAATGCCTTGCTCCCGTCTTATGTATATGCCAATGCATACCTGTCGTACGCTTATCAAAGCGTTGCATACGATACATTCCCACATTACGCGCTCCCGTCTCAGGGTCCACTGTATTTACCATCGGCAACGTAACAAACGCTCCACCATCACACTCCCACGAATGCAACATAGGCAAACGCTCCAAATCTACCTCATCACCCTGCCACACAACCTGCTGACACTCGCCACGTCCCGACTCATTCTGCGGAAACCACTTTGCCACATCGGCCAGCAGAGGCAGCATCTTCATCTTATCCCACAGCGTAGCCTTCGGCGTTAGCGCATCACCGAGCAGGGCCGATATTCTCTCGCCTATCTCATCCAGACGCTCCACACCCAAAGCCATTGCCATCCTGCGCTTCGAGCCCATCATATTGGTCACAACAGGGAACTCCGCATCGGTATTTTCAAACAGCAGAGCCTTTCCTCCGCCCTCGCTCTTTACCACGCGGTCGGTAATCTCAGCAATCTCAAAGCGTGTCGATACGGGTGTTTTGATTCGCACCAACTCACCCTCGCGCTCCAAACGCTCGATATATTCTCGCAGGTTTTTATACATTGCTAATTAATTCTCTTTTTTCTCTATTTTATCCAATGTAACTCCTATGATATAGTAGTGAGGTACATTTTCCAATATCTCATCAGACAAATCCGATTTGAGCATAGGATCACCACAACATCTAATCACTTTCGCCGTTTCGTCGTACCACCAAGAAAGAAGAGCCACCAATGGAATGAATTTACCGCTTTCAAAGTTATCTATCACGAAAGGACGGATTTCATATTTATAAACATTTTCAGCCGAAATAGGTCTCAATTTCAAACGCTGACTAACTGCACCAAGGTTTCCATACTCCGCATTAAGCTTCATTAGCGAATCTACTTTATCAGGAATAAGAGCCAAATTGATTCTATCTATCTTATAAAAAATTCCGCGCTTCATTCCTTTCGTAAGCCCCAACTCTTTGGCTGCTTTTTTCTCTTCTTCTGTAAATTGCGAGAACAAAATCTTATTTTCTCCCGCATC
>JAFYRX010000044.1 GCA_017546725.1 Alistipes sp.
AGACCGGTCAGCAGTTGTTGCTCGGCGCATACGCTGCATTGAACAAGGAGATTGCTGCTGGTTCAGTGAAGAGTTATCCCCGTCACGAGATGTTGGACATCGTAGTTGAGGATGGCGAGGCAAAGGGTATCATCGCTCGTAACTTGGTAACGGGTGAGATTGAGCGTCACGGTGCTCACGCTGTAGTTATCGCTACAGGTGGTTACGGTAACGTATTCTTCCTCTCTACAAATGCTATGGGTTCTAACGGTTCGGCTGCATTCCAGTGCTACCGCAAGGGTGCAGGTTTCGCTAACCCCTGCTTTACACAGATTCACCCCACTTGTATTCCTATCCACGGAACACAGCAGTCGAAGTTGACTTTGATGTCAGAGTCATTGCGTAACGATGGTCGTATTTGGGTTCCCAAGAAGATGGAGGACGTTGAGGCATTGCGCAAGGGTACAAAGCAGCCTTCGCAGATTGCTGAGGAGGACCGCGACTACTACTTGGAGCGTCGTTACCCCGCCTTCGGTAACTTGGTACCTCGTGACGTTGCATCACGCGCTGCAAAGGAGCGTTGCGACGCAGGTTACGGTGTAAACGAGACAGGTTTGGCTGTATTCCTCGATTTCAAGACCGCTATCGAGCGTTTGGGTAAGGATATCATCAAGCAGCGTTATGGTAACCTCTTCGATATGTATGAGGAGATTACTGACGTTAGTCCTTACGAGCAGCCTATGCAGATATTCCCCGCCGTACACTACACAATGGGTGGTATTTGGGTTGACTACAACTTGATGACTACTATCCCTGGTTTGTACGCTATCGGTGAGGCTAACTTCTCAGACCACGGTGCTAACCGTTTGGGTGCTTCTGCTTTGATGCAGGGCTTGGCTGACGGTTACTTCGTATTGCCTTACACTATCGGTGACTACCTCTCTAAGAAGATTCAGGCTCCGAAGGTAAGCACAGCAACTCCCGCATTCGACGAGGCCGAGAAGGCTGTTAAGGCAAAGATTGAGAAGTTGTTCGCTATCAAGGGTAACCAGTCAGTTGACGATATCCACAAGCGTTTGGGTCTCATTATGTGGGACAACGTAGGTATGGCTCGTACTAAGGAGTCATTGGAGAAGGCTATCAAGGAGATTCAGGCTTTGCGTAAGGAGTTCTGGTCAGACTTGAAGTTGGTAGGCACTGCCGATTCGTTCAACGTTGAGTTGGAGAAGGCTTTGCGTTTGGTTGATTACCTCGAGTTGGGTGAGTTGATGGCCCGCGACGCCCTCAATCGTGAGGAGTCTTGCGGTGGTCACTTCCGTTCAGAGCACCAGACAGAGGAGGGTGAGGCTTTGCGTCACGACGACAAGTTCGCTTATGCTGCTGTTTGGGAGTATAAGGGTATGGATGTTGAGCCCGAACTCAACAAGGAGCCGCTCGATTACGAGTTCACTCACCGCGCACAGCGTAACTATAAGGACTAATTTTGACGTTAAACTTTAATAACAGAAAACAATGAATTTTACATTAAAGATATGGCGTCAAAAGGACGCTAAATCACAGGGTGCATTCGAGACCTATGAAGTTAAGAATATCTCTGCCGACACATCATTCTTGGAGATGCTCGACATCTTGAACAATGATTTGGTACACGCAGGTAAGGAGCCCGTAGCATTTGACCACGACTGCCGCGAGGGTATCTGCGGTATGTGCTCATTGCATATCGACGGCCACGCTCACGGTCCCTCACAGGCCGTAACAACTTGCCAGATGTATATGCGTAAGTTCAAGGATGGTGCAACAATCACAATCGAGCCTTGGCGTTCGGCTGCCTTCCCTGTAATCAAGGACTTGGTAGTAAACCGTGGTGCTTACGATGAGATTTTGCAGGCTGGTGGTTTCGTATCAGTTCGCACAAACTCTGTACCCGATGGTAACGCTATTCCTATTCCAAAGGCTGATGCTGACGAGTCAATGGACGCAGCGGCTTGTGTAGGTTGCGGTGCTTGTGCTGCTACTTGTAAGAACGGTTCGGCTATGTTGTTCGTAGCGGCTCGCGTATCGTCACTCGCAAAGTTGCCTCAGGGCCGCGTTGAGGGTGCACGTCGTGCAAAGGCTATGGTTGCAAAGATGGACGAGTTGGGATTCGGTAACTGTACTAACACAGGTGCTTGCCAGGCAGAGTGCCCCAAGCAGATTTCGATTGCCCACATTGCTCGCCTCAACCGCGAGTTCTTGGCTGCGAAGTTGCAGGACTAAACTAGGGTTATACCTTATATTAATAAATACCCATTTCCCCGTGCGGGGAGATGGGTATTTTTGTTGGGGGTATGTTATTGGGTATCTCTAACGACCAAAGATGTTAGCGTATATCGAATGGCTCGTATGACATCCAATCAATTTCAACCTCATAGGGATATTTTGGTTTCTCCGTTGATTTAGGATTGGTATGTACGGGCCAATTATTGGTATGCCAGAAATTGAGCAAATAGCGAGTTTTATTATCGGGGATACCCGTGAAGTTAGGCGTTGAGCCCTGATAATCCCACAACACTATTCGCTCCTCGGTTTCGGGATGCAGTATCCACCATACAAGGCGGTCGGGATACCAATCAAATCCGTAGGTATAGAAACGCTTTGCAGCATTATAACCTTCTATAACAGGGACAGTTTCGGGCTGATTCTGCAAACCTGTCAGTTTGCCATCCCCTTTACCTTCGGCATCAGGGCGATAAATGCACTCGTAGATGGTTCCCTTAGCCAAGTTAATAATACGCCCTATGCGCTGGAGATTATCTGCAGGGCCAGTCCAAGTGCCAATATAAACAATTTCGGGGTCAGCAATAAGCCACTCCCAATCAATCTCGCTCAGCCCCTTCTCCTTTTCCATATTATAAGTAAAATAACCTACAACCGCACCGACATTGGGTTGAACGGCCGTAACATCGGGAATACGTATACGTGCAGAGTATCTGCCATAAGAGGTGTAATGCTTACTGCATATTTCGGGGCCGCGTCCTGCGCCAGCGGGGTCGGTGGGGTCAATGCGCATCATCATCACCTTGGTATCCTTCTCTACGAAAGACGAAGTGGCAGGGATATAGCGCATCTGGGTGCTGGTTCTTCTTCTGCCGCCATTCTGATTAAAGTACTCGGAAGTAGGTTTATTGAAGTGTTCAATAAATTTTTTGTGGAATTTTGGGGCCTGTTGTGATTTCTTCTCTTGTGCGTTCAAATCGACGCTCGCAACAAGACAAGCGGCACATAAAAATAATGACGCAATAATCTTTGTTTTCATACACATTTGTTTTAGAGGTTTATAAGACTTGTTCTACAAAGATAGAAAATATTTTACAGTACGTACAAACATATAAGCAGAAAACAATCAAGGCTGCCCGTAGTGGACAGCCTTGACTTTCAATATTTGGTTTGTTGTGATTACAACTGGGGACCAGCAGCAACCAATGACTTACCCTCCTCGTTACCTGTGAACTTCGCGAAGTTCTTGATGAAACGAGCAGCCAAATCCTCAGCCTTAACCTGCCACTCTGATGCGTTAGCATAAGTGTCGCGGGGGTCAAGAATTGCAGGGTCAACACCGGGCAATGCTGTGGGAACCTTGAAATCGAAGATAGGAATCTGCTTTGTCTCAGCCTTATCGATTGAGCCATCCAAGATAGCGTCGATGATACCACGAGTATCCTTGATAGAGATACGCTTACCTGTACCGTTCCAACCTGTGTTTACGAGGTATGCAGTAGCACCTGAAGCCTGCATCTTCTTAACCAACTCCTCACCATACTTTGTGGGGTGCAATGAAAGGAATGCAGCACCGAAGCAAGCAGAGAATGTAGGAGTAGGCTCAGTGATACCACGCTCTGTACCAGCCAATTTTGCAGTAAAGCCAGAGAGGAAGTAATACTTAGTCTGCTCG
>JAFYRX010000045.1 GCA_017546725.1 Alistipes sp.
AAAACAGGTAATAGGGTTGTTATTCCTATTCGTGCCGAGCTACAAGCAATTCTTGACAAATACGAGAATCACCTACCGAAGGCATACGAGCAGAAGGTGAATAAGTATATTAAGGAGATTGCTCGCGAGGCGGGCATTGTCGATATGGTAGAGGTGTCGTATATCGAGAATGGCGAGAAGAAGTCGCACCTGGTAGAGAAGTGTGAACTTGTAAAGACGCATACTGCACGCCGTAGCGGAGCGACAAATATGTACTTGGCAGGCATTCCCACGATTGCGATAATGAAGATTACGGGACACAAAACCGAAAAGGAGTTTATGAAATACATCAAAATCACCGAGGAGCAAACGGCGATGGAGTTGATGAATCACCCCTATTTCGCGGGGCAAAAATGAAAATTAGGAGGAATATTTGTAAAGTACGGAGAAAATATATACTTTTGTTACGGTGGTAAAATTTACGGCGATAACTAATAATAGAGAGTGATGATATGAAATACTACAATAGAGAACGTGAGATTGCGAAACTTCAAGAGGTGCGAGAATTATCTTACAACGACCATTCTCGCTTGACAGTAGTAACAGGTCGTAGGCGAATTGGAAAAACTCGCCTTATCAACAATGCGATGGGAGATGAGCCTTTTATCTATCTCTTCGTTGGTCGTAAAAACGAAGCGTCCCTTTGTGCGAGTTATTGTAAAGAGATTGCCACAAAACTAAATCTTTTTGTACCATCAATAACCACATTTCAAGAGTTGTTTGCATTTTTGATGCAGCAAGGTGAAACAAAAAAATTCACTCTCGTTATCGATGAGTTTCAAGAGTTCTTCAATGTAAATTCGAGTATTTATAGCGACATACAAAACATTTGGGATCAATATCGCTTAAAGACGCATATTAATTTTATTGTAAGCGGGTCGGTCTATTCGTTAATGACAAAGATTTTTCAGCATTATCACGAGCCTCTGTTTGGTCGTGCAGATGTTATGTTAAAACTTAATCCGTTTTCATTGCCTGTATTGAAGCAGATAATGAAAGACCACTTGCCAGCCTATACAAACGATGATTTATTGGCACTTTACACCGTGACGGGAGGTATCCCAAAATATGTAGAGTTGTTGGTAGATGCAAAGGCCTTGACAGTAAAAAAGATTATTCACACGGTATGTGACCCCGATTCACCATTTAAGGATGAGGGCAAAAATCTGTTGGTAGATGAGTTCGGTAAACAATATGGCACATATTTTTCTATTCTTGATGCGATTTCCAATGGTATAAATACTCAATCGGATATAGCAGCGGCTTTAGGAGAAAAGAGCATTGGAGGACAACTTAAAAAACTTGAAGAGACGTATGAAGTTATCCAAAAGATGCGTCCCATATTGGCAAAGAAAGGGACTCAGACTGTAAGATATGGGATATCAGATATGTTCCTTCGTTTTTGGTTTCGCTACTTCGAGGGAAATCGTACATTGGTTGAAATGAGCCAATTTGAGGTATTGGAGAAGGTGATTGCGGCAGATTATACCACATATTCAGGCAAAGTGCTGGAGGCATATTTCAAGCAACAATTTATTGAGAGTCACGAATATCGTGATATGGGTTCATATTGGGAAGCTAAAAAGGGTAAAGAGCAGTACGAGATAGATATTGTCGCTTTGCGCTTAGAAAAGAATAAAGCGGTTGCTGTCGAAGTCAAACGTCAGCATAAGGAGTTCAAACCAAAGGAGTTTGGGGAAAAGGTGCAGCATCTCAAAGATAAAGTATTGCCCAAATATGAGATTGAACAACGATGCTTAACCTTGGAGGATATGTAATATTATAAAGTTTGCAAAATGTGCGAAGTAACATAACTCTTATTTGAAATTTATGTCTCGCAGACGAAAGATAGAGATTAAGGCTTCGGAGTTGGAGTGCTATGATAAGCTTGTGGCAGAGTTGAGCAAACGAGAGGAGTTTGCCGACTTTGATGTGGAGACTCTGCATATATGGGCATATGAGTGTTATGAGCAGGAGTTAAAGGGTGTTGATAAGGCGTTGCGTAATCTTGACCGCTGGTTAGCGGCGCATCGAAATGAAATATACCTGACAAACTTTCAGGGCGAGCGACTGCTCTGCAAACAAGAGTTGGCAAAGGCGTTAGGCATTACTCGCCCGACACTTGACCGATGGCTGAAAAGCACGTGGCTGAAATATTGTTGCGACCACTCCCGAACGGAGGATATTATATATTACTATTCCGCAGATGCAATAAAATCAGCTTTGGAGGAGTATCTTGTTAAAGATAGATAAATAACATAAAATCAGTGATTAACATAGAGGGCAGCTAATGGTTGCCCTCTTTTCTTTGAAAAATATCTTTATACCTTTACAAACCTGTGCCAACTATGCCACTTGATGCCAGAGCGCGACATCGAACGTCAGCCAAGCGCACGCATAAAAATCTATGGCATAATATGTCCTCAAAATGGCATTATCTGTCATAGTCAAGTAACGAAATAATCGGTTTTAGTAACCGTAAATAATACCGTTCCTTTGCAGCGTAACCAAAATGTAAAACGCTATGGCAAAGGAAATTTATCTCAACGGCTTGACTGCCGACCAGCTCTCGGAAATGATACGAGAGTCCCTGCGCGACGAGTTGCAGCAGCTGCGACCTCTGCGCCAAAAATCAGATGCAAGGTACCTTACTCGTCAGGAGACGGCACGGCGACTACGCATATCGCTTGTGACGCTCACCGATTGGGTTAATCGTGGCAAAATATGCGCCCACAAAATCGGTGGGCGTGTACTCTTCCGCGTGAGCGATGTAGAGTCGGCTCTCAATCAAATCATCCCCATAAAAAGATAATCAGTGAAAGAGAAATATATTCTTCTTTCATAGTAATACTATGTAGTTATGAGAACAATTCAAGATATCAAACTTATCCCAATTCGTGACTTTTTGGCACATCGAGGCATCACGCCCAAGCAGGAGAATACTCGTTATGGATTCTATCTTTCACCGCTTCGAGAGGAGCAAGATGCGAGCTTCAAGGTGGACTATACGCAGAACCTATGGTATGACTTCGGTGTAGGTCGTGGTGGCTCGATTATCGACCTTGTGATGGAGGTCGAGAAGTGCAACTTTCAGCAGGCGGTGGAGCGATTGCGAAACGACAATATTTCAACTTCAACTCTTGTTACTTCGCAAACTTTACACACTTTGCCGAATAGGTTGCAGGTATTAGGCGACTATCCGTTGCGCCACCCAGCGCTCGTGAACTATCTCGACAGCCGAGCTATCGACATTTCTATTACCAAGAAATTTTGCCGAGAGGTATATTACTCGGTTGGCGAGCGTAACTACTTCGCCATCGGCTTTCGTAATGACTATGGCGGCTGGGAATTACGCTCTGAGAGATTCAAAGGGTGCAGCACACCGAAGCATATCACAACGATTGATAACGGTAGCGATAAAGCACTCGCTTTTGAGGGATTTATGGACTTTCTATCCTACCTAACCATCAAGCGAAACGACTCGCCGACTTGCAATGTTGCAGTGCTGAACTCGGTCGCATATGTTCAAAGAGCTGTGCCGTTTCTTGCTCGTCATCGTAGCATTTACACCTTCTTGGATAACGATGATGCAGGGCGCAAAGCACTCTCCGAGATAGAGCGATTATGCCCCCAAAGCAAAGTTATAGACCAATCGGATTTTTATCGTAGGCATAAGGATTTGAATGATTATCTACGCTCGCAACAACCTCGAAAACGGGTTGTGGCGAAACAGAAACGAGGATTTAAGATGTAGGGGAGCAAGTTTGTGTTTCTGTCGGACAGAAACTGTAAAATCCCGATGGTCTAACCTAAATAATAACCTAAAACTGTAACCACTATGAGAACAATCAAGAATCGTAATAATGAAGGTCGCCCACCTATGGCGGCAACCGAAAAACGCAAGTATAAAATTACAGTGCGCTTTGCTACCAAAGAGTACTTCCTGTTAAAGGAGAAGGCTCGCCGAGCTGGTGTTACTTTGAGCGAGTATCTGCGCCGAGCGTCAGCCTCCTCAGTGGTGCGTGAGCGATTGCGCCCACAGCATCTGCACCATATCCTGCAACTGACAGGTATGGCAAATAATCTTAATCAGATATCTCGCAAGGCTAATTCTGCAGGTTATGTGAGTGCAAGAACAGAGTACCGCTATTTAGCAAGCGAGATTGATGACTTGATAAGCCGTATAAAAGATGATAGGTAAGATAGTACAAGGTGCAGATTTTCGTGGTGTGGTAAATTATGTATTGCAAAAGCCCGATGCCGAGCCACTCGGTAGCCGAGGGCTGAGAAATGATAGTATTGACCATATTGTAGAGAGCTTTCGTATGCAAGCCTCGCTTAATCCTATTGCCAAGCCCGTAGCCCATATTTCGCTTGACTTCTCGGTGCAGGATAAGGAACGACTTACGAATAGGATGATGATGCAGATTGCCGATGAGTATCTTAATCGTATGGGTTATGGTAATACACAAGTGCTGATAGTTCGCCACCACGATAGGGAACATCCGCATCTGCATCTTGTTCTTAATCGAATTGATGGAAATGGCAAACGTATCTCCGACAAAAACGAGCGAGTAAGAAATGCAAAAATATGTAGAGAACTATCAGATAAATATGGTCTTTATATAGCTCCGAATAAGGAGAATGTTAAACGCCATAGACTGCGCGAACCTGATAAAACGAAGTATGAGATTTATGATGCTATTCGTAATGTTCTGCCAAGATGTCGCAACTGGAACGACCTAACTACAGCGTTACGCAAACAAGGCATTAATACCGAGTTTAAGAGCAAAGGCACTACCTCGACTATTGGGGGCGTGAAGTTCTCCAAAAACGGTTATACTTTCAGTGGCTCAAAAATTGATAAGGCGTTTAGCTTTTCTAAACTCAATCGCCACTTCACCCAAGCGCAGCAACGAATACCACAGCAACCATCGCTCGGCAAGAGAATGATGACAGCAGCCAATAATTATCGCTCGGCTTTTTCGGGGTTGTTCGGCGATAATAACCCTTCGGTTAAGCAAGGTGCCGATATGGGTGCGTATGGAATTATCGCTTTACCTCCATTTGACTCTCCGATAAAACTATCAGCAACACAACTGCAACGCCGAGCAGGAGAGTCACCCGAGGAGCATCTTACACGAGTAACATCACTACTTAATCAGATAGCCGAGGCTATGGTTGTTGCCACCGAGGAACGTAAACGCAGATTGAGAGATATGAAACCAAAGAAATCAACACTAAAACTTTAACATTATGAACGAGAACAAGATGATGTCATACGAAATGTATGA
>JAFYRX010000005.1 GCA_017546725.1 Alistipes sp.
ACCAGCAGTTACGTTTGTCTTACGGATGTTATCCAAGAGCGATGTCTTACCGTGGTCTACGTGACCCATTACGGTAACGATAGGGGGGCGTGAAACGAGATCCTCGTCAGTATCGCTGTCGGTCTCGATAGCCTCCTGAATCTCTACCGAAACGAATTCAGTCTTGAAACCAAACTCCTCGGCTACAACAACCAAAGCCTCGGCATCCAAACGCTGGTTGATAGATACCATAAGGCCCAAGTTCATACATGCAGAGATAACCTCCATCGGCGACACGTTCATCATCGTAGCCAACTCGCTAACGGTAACGAACTCTGTCACCTTCAGTACTGAACGCTCCATCTCTTCGCGCTCCATCTCCTCGTTCATCTTCTCACGAATCTCGTCACGCTTCTCCTTACGATACTTTGCACCCTTGTTCTTTGCACCCTTGGCTGTCAAACGAGCCAAAGTATCCTTAACCTGCTTTGATACCTCCTCGTCGCTTACCTCGGGACGTACTACAGGTTTGGGCTGGTGCTTCTTATCCTTATGCTTGTTGCGGCGGCCCTCACCTGGCTTGGGCTGCTGCTGATTGTTGTTGTTCTGCTGCTGTTGCTGGTTGCCATTCTGCTGGGGCTTGTTCTTCTTCTCCTGCTTGGGCTGCTGCTGGCCACCCTTGCCCTGCTTGTTTACGTCAACCTTCTCCTTGTCCAAACGCTTGCGCTTGTGCTTGCCACCGGGAACCATACCCGATACATCCATCGTACCCAAAATCTGCGGGCCAGAAAGTTGTGTCTGGTTGGGACGGAATACGCTGCTCTCCTTAGCGGGCTGCTCTTGTGCCTGAGCCTCCTGCTTGGGCTGCTCCTGCTTGGGAGCGACAGGTGCGGGCTGCTCCTTTACGGGAGCCACAGCCTCGGCCTTGGGAGCCTCCTGCTTGGGCGCTTCGGGCTTCTTGCCACCGAGGTCAATCTTACCCAAAATCTTGGGCTGCTGAATCTCGTCCTTGACGTTGATGACGTTACTCTTGATGATAACCTCCTTCTCCTCGGCCTGCTCCTCTTTCTTGCCAGCCTCCAACGAAACGGACTCCTTCTTACCCAATGAAATCTTCTCCTTTATAATGTTGCGCTCGTTGCCAGATGTGCGGTTAGAGCCAAACTCCTTCTCCAAAATGGCATACACCTCGGGGCTTACCTGTGAGTTAGGTGAGCCGTCGATGCTTACGCCCTTCTTGAGCAGAGAATCTACGATAGTGTTGATACCTACCTTAAACTCTTTTGCCACCTGAATGAGCCTTATTTTTCTATTTTCTGTCATACTTCTTTCCGTTTGCTAATGATTAATTACTCTTCGAACTCTGCTTTCAAGATTTCTACAACCTTCTCGGCCTGCTCAATCTCGAGGTCGGCACGTGAGGCAATTTCCTCAACGGGCAACTCCAAAACGCTCTTGGCAGTGTCGCAACCTGCGGCCTTCAAAGCGTCGATAATCCAAGCCTCGATTTCGTCAGAGAACTCTGTAAGTGCTACGTCCTCCTCCTCAATCTCACGATATACGTCGATGTCGTAGCCTGTAAGCATCTTCGAGAGGCGGATGTTCAAGCCACCCTTACCAATAGCCAACGATACCTGGTCGGGCTTGAGGTAAACCGATGCGGTCTTGCGCTCCTCGTCGATTGTGATAGTTGAAATCTTTGCAGGGTTGAGTGAACGCTGAATCATCAACTGCGGATTAGTAGTATAGTTCAATACGTCGATATTCTCATTACGCAACTCCTTAACAATGGTGTAAATACGTGAACCCTTCATACCTACACAAGCGCCTACGGGGTCGATGCGGTCATCGTAAGACTCAACGGCAACCTTTGCTCTCTCGCCAGGGATGCGCACGATGCTCTTGATAGTGATAAGACCGTCGAAAATCTCGGGAACCTCCTGCTCAAACAGACGCTCCAAGAACTCGTTAGCCGTACGTGAAAGGATGATGCGGGGCTTGTTGTTGTTCATCTCAACGCTCTTTACGATAGCCTTAATGGTATCGCCCTTGCGGTAGAAGTCGTTGGGAATCTGCTCCGACTTGGGAAGGATGAGTTCGTTCTCCTCGTCATCCAAAAGCAATACCTCGCGCTTCCAAACCTGATAAACCTCGCCTGTGATAATCTCGCCAACCTTCTCTGAATACTTCTCATAGATGCTGGCCTTCTCCAAATCCAAAAGGCGTGAAGCCAAATTCTGACGCAACGAAAGAACAGCACGGCGACCAAACTGATTCATCATAATCTGGTCGGTGTACTCGTCGCCTACCTCATAAGAGGCGTCGATAGCCTTAACCTCCGATACGCTAATCTGTGTATTGGGGTCCTCTACTGCGCCATCCTCGACAACCTCACGGTTACGCCAAATCTCAAGGTCACCCTTCTCGGGGTTGATGATGACGTCGAAATTCTCGTCGCTCTCAAACTGCTTCTGCAGTGCGTGACGGAATACATCCTCCAAAACGCCAATCATCGTGGCTTTGTCAATGTTTTTCAGTTCTTTGAACTCGGCAAAGTTGCTGATAAGATTTAAGTTTTCCATTGTCTTTTTTTGTTTTTATCTATTTTTTGTTTTTAGTTTCTTATTTGAAGTCGATATACTCCTTGGTGTACTTTATCTCGTCGAAACGGTAGGTGCGTACTACATTTACCAACACCTTGCGCTTCTTGCCCTCGACTGTCTGCTTCTCCTCGTATGATACGGTGATGCCCTCGTCGTTTACATCGTCCAATTTCGCCAAAATCTTGATGCCGCTCAAAAGCAATACCTCAACCGATGAGCCGATGATTTTGCGATATTGACGTATGTCCTTCAACTCCGAGCCGATGCCAGCCGATGCTACTGTGAGTGAAAAATCCTCCACGTCGCGGTCAAACTCAGCCTCGATGGTACGGCTCAACTCGGCACAACGTTCGATTGTAACCGATGATTCGCTGTCGATAAGTAGTTCAACCTCGTTAGCGGGCGAGCATTTGCAACTCACCGTAAACATATCCGTACCGTTTAACTCGCGGTCGGCAATCTCTAAAATCTTCTGGCAATCTATCATATTATCAATGTGTTATATATTCTCGCGGGACTGTCGCAAATCTTCAAGACGACAGCGAGGGGTATAAAAGAAGGGGACCTCTCGTCCCCTTTCTCCTCATTCACGTTGCAAAAATAGTGAAAAAAAACTACAATGCAAACTTTTTTATATTAAATATATGTGTATCTGTTAATTATTTCGTAAATATGCGCGAAACAAATGGTAGAGCATCGTAGAGTGCCGAGTGCCAATACTCCCAAGTGTGACCACCGTCGCGTACACGCAATTGGTAGGGTATGCCCGCCTTGCGCATCGCCAAAACCAGATTCATATTACACTCGAAGAGGAAATCATCGTCACCGCAATCTACATACCACGCAACCGTGCGAAGCGCCTCTTTTGTCTTGTCGTCGGCATTGGCAACGTAATCGACGCAACTAAGTTTGTTTACCGACTTCGTCAGGTGCCACATCTTGTCCTTCTCGTCACGAGGCGCTTGCGCTTGAGGAGCATCCAGGTGCATCAATGCACTCATTGCGTAGCAGGCGCAGAACATATCGGCGTGACGCTGTGCGTAACTTGTTGAGCCACCGCCACCCATCGATAAACCTGCAATGGCGCGAGAGCCCTTGTCGCCCTTGATGCGATACTCCTTTTCGACTGCAGGCAAGAACTCCTCAAAGAAGAAACGCTCATAAGCCCAGCCATCCATATCGAAGTAGCCGTTCCATACACCCTCGCCGATGTTGCCGCCCGCGTTAGGCGAGATAACAATCATATCGCACACCTCACCTGCTGCACGCAGTTGGTCCATAACATCCTGCAGATGACCTCTGCCAGCCCAATCCTTGTTGGTGCCGTTCATACCGTGCAGGAGATACAATACGGGATATTGCTTGTCGGTGTTGTTTGCATAGCCTGCGGGTAGATAGACCGTATAGTTGCGGTCGGCGTTGAGGATTTCGCTATGGATGGTCTTCTCCTCGATGCGACTCATATTGCGCATCCATTGACGAATCTGGTCGGAGTCTTGTGCCGATGTGGTAAATGCGATTAAAGCAAATGTAATCGCCAAAAAAATCTTTCTCATAATGGTAGTAGTTTTAATGTTTGCAGTTTATTCAAAAACAGCCTGTCCAAGTAGGAGGGCAGGCTGCGTATGGCTATTTAATTAGTCTTGCTAATTATTCGCGGTTAGACTTCTTCACGTAAGGCTTGATACAACCGCGCTGTGAAGAGCGAACAAAGTTCAACAGATAATCTCTTTCGGGTGATTGTGGCAACTCGGCTTCGGCCTTATCACAAGCGTTCATATAGTTCAAATCGCTCTGGAAAAGGATGCGGCATACATCGTGGATAGCCATAATCTGCTCGTGGGTGAAACCTCTACGTGAAAGACCTGTCTTGTTGATACCTGCGTAGTGGTCATCCTTTGAAGCAGTGATGTAAGGCGGAATATCCTTTGTAACGCCCGACATACCCTGAATCATCGCGTGGTCGCCAATGTGAGTCCATTGGTGAACTGCAGAGTGACCTCCGATTACTACCCAATCACCAACGTGAACCTCACCTGCAAGTGATACGCCATTTACAATCACGCAGTTGCTGCCAATGACGCAGTCGTGTCCGACGTGAGAGTAGGCCATAAGTAGATTGTTAGAGCCGATGATTGTAGTGCCTGTAGAGGCTGTGCCTCGGCTGATGGTTACACACTCGCGAATCTCGCAGTTGTCGCCAATCTGTGCTGTTGTCACTTCGCCCTTGAACTTCAAGTCCTGCGGTGTGCAAGCGATAGAGGCGAAAGAATGAATCTTGCAATTCTTGCCTATGCGTGCGCCGTCGTGTATAGTGGCCGATGGGCCAATCCAACAACCGTCGCCGATTTCGACATCTGCTGCGATATATGCAAAGGGTTCAATGGTTACATTCTCTCCGATTTTTGCATCGGGATGTACATATGCCAAGTTGCTAATCATAATATGGTTTTATTCTGTTTACTTATTTTTCACAATTTGTGCCATAAGTGTGGCTTCGCAGGCCAACTGTCCGCCTACGAATACTTTTCCCAGGATTGAGGCTATGCCGCGACGCACGGGCTCAATGATGTGGGCCTCCAACTGTACTGTATCGCCAGGTACGACTTTGCGCTTGAAACGCACGTTGTCGATACGCAGGAAGTAAGTTGAGTAATCTTTGGGATTCTCTACCGAGTTCAATACGATAATACCACCTGCTTGCGCCAATGCCTCTACCAACAATACACCGGGCATAACAGGCTCTTGTGGGAAGTGGCCCGTAAACTGCGGCTCATTGGCTGTGATGTTCTTGATGGCGCCAATTGAAACCTCGTCCAAGTGGAATACCTTGTCCACCATCAGGAATGGATAGCGGTGGGGGAGTAACTTGCAAATGTCGTTTACGTCGAGCAATGCGGGCTTCGAGGGGTTATATTTGAATGCAGGCTTCTCGCCATCACGACGGATGGTAGTGAGCAACTGCTTCATAAACTCTGTGTTGGCATAGTGGCCAGGACGTGATGCCCATACACGGCCCTTGATACGCATACCGAGCAATGCGAAGTCTCCGAGCAAGTCCAATAACTTGTGGCAAGCAAGTTCGTTACTTGAACGCAACTGTAAGTTGTTGAGGTAACCTCCCGTTACGCGAATATCGGTCTTGTTAAATACCTTCTTCAAGTGCTCTAACTGCTCATCCGATACGGGGTTCTCTACAACAACAATAGCGTTATCCAAGTCACCGCCCTTGATGAGGTTCATCTTGAGCAGCGGCTCCAAGTCGTGCAGGAATACAAACGTGCGGCAAGGTGCAATCTTCTCTTTGTACTCGTTGAACATATCGAGCGTAGCGTATTGGTTGCCGATGACCTTTGAGTTGTAATCGACGTGTACCGATACTGTAAACTCATCATCGGGATAGATGATGATGGCTACTCCCTTGTCGGGAATTGTATATACCTGTTTCTCTGTTACTTCGTAGTATTTGCGCTCGGCGTTCTGGGTGGTGATTCCTACCTCTTCGATGCGCTGAACGTACTCGCGTGCTGAGCCATCCATAATGGGGGCCTCAGGACCGTCTATGTCAATCAAGGCGTTGTCTACGCCCATAGTCCAAAGGGCCGATACGATATGCTCGATAGTACTTACTTTGGCCTCACCCTTCTCGATTGTTGTACCGCGAGATGTATCTGTAACATATTCGCACAAAGCGGGTACCGAGGGCTGTCCCTCCAAATCAATACGGCGGAAAACGATGCCTGTATTCTCGGCCGATGGGTTAACCGTCATATTTACAATGACTCCAGTATGTAAACCTTTGCCCGAAAATGAAATCACACCTCCGAGCGTCTGCTGTTTAGTCTGCATATAAAGTTTTGTTATTAGGTAACTTATAATAAACTTATTATCCGCGACTGATAATATTGTGCAAATATACTAATATTTCATAAAAAAAACGTATTTTTGCGGTAGAATTGTAAGTATATAGTACTCTTTTATGTCATCTTTGAAATCTCAAAATACTGAATCAGTGTCACAAAGCGGTGCCAGACCTGCTCCACAGCGAGGTCCGCGACCACCGCGACGTCCTCGAATGCGTTTGCCGTTTGATAACAAAAAACAGGATGCAGGCGAGTGGGCTTACGACCATCGTTTGGGCTTGAGCGTGATGATTGTGGCCTATTTGGTAATGGCTATTGTCTTTGTCAGTTCAAAGATTATCATCAACTCCAAGCCTCATACGCAAGGCATCTATGTCGATTTGCAGACTTTGGCGGAGTTGGAGGCCGAGAAGGAGCGTTTGGAGCAGGAAATTGAGATGAAACAATCCGATTTGGATTGGTCGGCAATCCGTAACCAGACATCTAATGATGCGTTGCTGAACGAGAATCTGAAGGATGACAGAGGAATCAATACCGCCGAACTCAATCAGTCGGCACGCGATATAGCGGCAGGTATGGAGGCTAATCGTGCCGCCTATGAGGCTGGTTTGGCCGAGGCGCAGTCTATCCTCGATGCCGAGCGTCCGTCTCCTAACGTGGGTGAAAAGTCAACACAGCAGGATGTCAAGGTCAAGGGAGGTGTTACGGTGCGTTATGAGTTCAAAAATCCTGTCCGCACGAAACGTCATCTTGTGGTGCCAGCCTATCTTTGCGACGGTGGAGGTCAGGTTATAGTGTCGGTTACGCTCAATCAGGGTGGTGAGGTTATTGCAGCCCGCGTCATTGAGGGAGGTGACGAGATGATGCGTGAGGAGGCTCTTAAAGCAGCCCGTGCATCGTTGTTCAATATCGACCCGTCGGCTCCTGCCAGCCACAAAGGAACAATTACCTATACGTTTATCCCGCAATAATCAAGTATGTTGAGATTGCTCTACATATTCCTCTTCGTGCTCTGCTATTCAGTAGCCGATGCTTTGCCGTTGCAGACAAAACAGGATGTGGAGTGTGGATATGTTGCGGCGTGCGATGAGAGTATCACGTCGGCTGCTCCTTTCGATGAGCAGAGTTATGATAATGCACAGGGTGTAATGCTTATACCTCGTGCAGCCTCGCGTTATGTCGTGGAGACGGGTAATGGAGGTGCGGTCTCTCCCGCAGTGCGGTATAATCGTGTAAATAATTCAGCAAAGACCTTGTCGGCGGCTATTCCGAGTCGTCACGTCGGTCGTATTACCAAAATATTCGAATTTAATCATTTTCGCTCGACGCTTCGTGTTGCCTATTATCTGCACTCGTTGTGTCGGCTCCGTATTTAGCCACATCGTTTACTAAAATGTATTTGCCGTTGGTGAGCCACCAATGGCATAGTGTGTATGTATGTAAATGAAACAGACGGGGGAGTGCGACTTAAGTTGTCGGGCGTGATTATGTCGGATGTTTTTGTTGTGTGATTCGTGTGTGCATCAGATGTTTTTACGCTGATGGCTTTTGCGCTTCTCCCCGTTTTTTTTATTAATATGCCCGTATTTGTATCTGTTTGTATGAGAGGTGCAGGTGCGTGGCTAAAAATAGGAATAAAAATGTCAAAATATGATATGCGTGAGGCTATTTACTCGCAGTCGGAAGGTGCGATTGTCCCGCGCTCAAAATCTATGGTGTGGCCTATTGTAGTAACAATGGTTGGCGTGGGATTATTGGTCTTGAACGCAATTATAGAGGCTACGGTTCAAAATGGTAATTTGAAATCAGCACTATTACTTTTCGGTGCTGTTTTTGCCATTGCGGGAGTAGTGATGGTTGTTGTAAGACTGTCGGGAGCAAGTAAGGCGCCGTATTGTGTGAAGGATGGGTGCTTTTTGGCTAAAAAGGAGTTGAAATTCGCCAAAGAACAAAAAAATATTGTTGTTGATTTGCTCCGTAAAGGGGATTTTGCTACCTTGCGCTCTCTCAAGCAGAGTGATGTCTCGGCATTGACGGTTGTGGAGTATTCTTCGCCCAAATGTCGAGTCGTAGCGTGTCAGGCCTTTGAGTATCTTGAGTTGGAGTTGCGACCTGTTAGCGATTTGGTGCTTAAGGTCGAGTAAAGTAATAACGAGCAGGGAATAAGAGGGCTTGATTCGGATTTTAATGGTTAGTAATTTAGATAAATATAAAATATAGTATGAACGAACACTTATTGTTAGTCGGTGCAATGTTGCTTTTCGTAGCGGTGATGGCCGGTAAGGTTGCGTACCGTTTCGGAGCACCTGCCTTGCTGTTGTTTTTGGGCGTCGGAATGGTATTCGGACTTAATTTTATCAGTTTCCGTTCGTTCGATATAACTCAGGGTATCGGTATGCTTGCGCTGTGTATCATCCTTTTTACGGGTGGTATGGACACTAAGTTCTCCGATATACGGCCCATCCTCGGACCTGGTGTAGTTCTTGCTACGGTGGGTGTTGCGCTGACGGCATTGTTCGTGGGTGTGTTTATATATCTCTTTTCAAATTGGGTGGGTTTGGCCCTCTCTTTCCCTGTCTCTTTGTTGTTGGCATCGACAATGGCCTCTACCGACTCGGCATCGGTATTCTCAATCCTCAGAACGAAAAAGCAAGGATTGAGTCAAAATTTGCGACCTCTGCTGGAGTTGGAGAGTGGTAGTAATGACCCTATGGCCTATATGCTTACCATTGTGATGGTGTCGGTTGTGACATCATCGGGAGGCGATATGAGCGTATGGGATAGCATTTGGAAGTTCTTGGTACAGATGTTGGTCGGTGGTGCTCTCGGTTACGGTATAGGCCGTGTAGCGGTGTTTACTATCAACAAGATAAATATCAAGAACAACGTTTCGCTCTATTCGGTGTTGTTGCTGGCATTCGTATTCTTCTCGTTCTCGTTTACTTCGCTTGTATGGGGTAACGGCTATCTGGCGGTGTATGTTACGGGATTGGTAGTAGGTAATTATAAAATTGCTCATCGTGGTAATCTTACGACTTTCTTCGACGGATTTACTTGGTTGGCGCAGATAGTAATGTTCCTTACAATCGGTCTGTTGGTAAATGCCGATGAGTTGTTGCAGCGCGATGTATTGTTGTTAGGATTAGCCGTAGGTGCATTCTTGATTTTGGTTGCCCGTCCATTGGCTGTGTTTATCAGTCTTGCTCCATTCAGACGCTTTACATTTAAGGCCCGAACATATATCTCGTGGGTAGGTCTGCGAGGTGCCGTGCCTATTATCTTTGCAACATATCCTATCGTTGCGGGAGTGGAGAATGGTTATTTGATTTTCAATGTAGTGTTCCTCGGTACGCTTATCTCGTTGATGGTGCAGGGTACTACGGTCAGTGGTATGGCCAACTGGTTAGGTTTGGCCTACGAAGAGAAGGAGCCTCTGTTCAAGGTGGGTGTTCCCGATAGTATCAAGAGCAACTTCTCGGAGATAGAGGTTACGGATAAGATGTTGGCTCACGGTGTTTCGTTGCGTGATATTGCCTTGCCCGATAATACGTTGGTTGTGATGATTTCGCGTGGCGAGAACTATTTTGTTCCGCGCGGTAATACCGAATTGGCTGTCGGTGACCGTCTGTTGGTTGTCAGCGACCGCAACGAAGAGGAGTTGCAGCAGATGTATGATGAACTCGGTATAACGGATGTTATGCGCCTGTAAGAGAAGAAAAACTGCCTAACAAGGTGATTTCTGCGTTACGCTCGCTCTCAAAATGCTCATTTACGCTAAGTAAACTGCGTTTTTTCGCACTTCGCAAACCTAAAAATCCCTCTTGTTATACAATTTCAAGCAAAAGAAGAAGAGGTTGTATCAACTTGATTTGTTTGACAACCTCTTATTTGTTTCTTTCCTCCTCAAAAATCTGGTCAAATATATCTCGTAGGAGTGTTTTGTTAGCAATGATTTTTCGCAAGGCTGCGAGTTGTCTGCCATTCTCGGATTCGGGTATCCAAAGTTTCAGATATCCCCCTTCGGCATACTTCTCTTCGAGGTGCTCTACCGTGCGAGCCCAATGGCCTTCGGTGTCGAGTTGTGGGTAATTGGTCAGGCCATATTGTATTGTGCGACGAATAATGTTGTGCGGCTCTATCTGACGGTCTGCCTCGGCTACAATACGTCCATAGATGCTACGAGGCTCCCTCTTTGCTGACGCACGGTGGTCTTCGGTCGCATCGGCAATTATCGAGATTTGCTCCTCGCTGAACCATCGGTGCAAAGTCTTGTCTTGACGTACAATGCGGGCTGATGCAGTGTGGTGATTCTCACGTCCCTCTGCAAGCCCTGTGTCGTGGTATGCTGCAATGGCGTAGGCCATCTGCACGTCAGCGTCAAAGCCCTTGCATAACTCAAGACTACGCTCGATGACTGCTATTGCGTGGTCACGACGATGTGCGGCATCGAATAAGTCGTAACGAGGGAGAATCTCATCCTCGATGTATTGTTTTAGTTCGGGGTTAATCATTCTGCGATAGTTGATAATAGAAAGAGGCTGCTAATCGAAAACGGTTAGACAGCCCCTTATCTAAGTATGCTATTTACTCAATAGTCCAAGTCTCGCCAGAGTGCAACAACTCGTCCATAGAGTGAATCTTGCTTACAGCCTTCTGCTCCTCGACCTGCTCCTGTACCTTGATGTCATACACCTGCTCATCCTTCACGTCGCGTATAACGCCTATCGCTACGGGATATTCGGGATACTTCATAGCGGCCAACATCGAGTGAAGTGTAGTGTCCTCGCAGTGTGCATCGTGAGTCAATACATCGTCCAAAGTGTAGCCATCCTCGCCTACAGTCACAACCTTCAGACGCATATCCTCAAATACGAGGCCCTTGCTGTTGCCCTCGCCAAAGAGCATCTTCTCGCCGTGCTTTAGCGTGATAGTGTTCTTTGTGCGTGTAGCCTTGTCGGCTGCAAATGCAGCGTGAGTCTTGTCGTTGAAGATGACGCAATTTACCAATGCCTCTACAACTGCCATACCCTTATGCTTTGCAGCGGCTACCAAGCAATCCTTTGTGAGCATCACCTCGGCATCAATCGTACGGGCATAGAACGTACCCTTTGCACCAATTACCAACTCGCCAGGGTTGAAAGGCTTCTCTACAGTACCCACGGGCGAAGTCTTTGTAATCTTGCCCAACTTTGTGGTCGGTGAGTATTGTCCTTTGGTGAGACCATAAATCTCATTGTTGAACAAAATGAGGTTGAGGTCAATATTGCGGCGGATGGCGTGGATGAAGTGGTTACCACCGATAGCCAACGAGTCGCCGTCGCCAGAGCATACCCATACGCTGAGGTCGGGGTTTGCAACCTTGATACCTGTTGCAATGGCGTTTGCACGACCGTGAATGGTGTGGAAACCAAAGGTCTTCATATAGTAGATAAAGCGTGAAGAACAGCCGATACCCGATACGAATGTAAATTTGTGGTGGGGTATATCCAACGCATCGGCCACTTCGGGCATTGCACGTTGTACGGCATTAAGTATTGCGTGGTCACCGCAACCTGGACACCACTTGACAATCTGGTCGCTCTTAAAATCAGCCGGAGTATATTTATATTCTGCCATAATCGAAAGTCTGTTATAGAAGTGAATTAAACTTTTGCTTTAACTCGACAACTGTAAAGGGCTGGCCCTCTGTCTTGTTATACTGCTCGAATGTGAGGTGCTGGAAGTTCTGACGAAGGTATGTCGCAAACTGTCCCTCGTTAAGTTCACAAACTACGATGTGCTTGTGTCCCGATAGCATCTCCTCGGTGTTGCTTGGCAGCGGGTTGATATAGTTGAAGTGCAGGTGAGCAACGCTCTTGCCCTCGGCCTGCAAATCGCTTACGGCAGCCTGCAAGTGGCCCTTGGTACCGCCCCAGCCTACAACCAATACATCAGCATCCTGTGCGCCCATAACCTCCAACGCGGGAACATCCTCCACGACCTTCGCTACCTTGGCAGCACGAGTGCGTGTCATCTCCTGGTGGTTTGCAGGGTCGTATGAGATTGAACCCTTCAAATGGTCCTTCTCCAAACCTCCGATACGGTGCTCCAAGCCCTCCTTGCCGGGGAATGCCCAGCCGCGAGCCAAGTTCTCACCGCGCTTGTACGGCATAAACTCGCCCTCTGCAGGTGCCTCATTTACGATAGGCGGGCAGATGGTGGGGTAGTCAGTCATTGCGGGGATGCGCCAAGGCTCCGAACCGTTGGCGATAAATCCGTCGGTAAGCAGGATTACGGGAGTCATATGCTCCATAGCAATCTTACTTGCCATAAATGCATAATGGAAGCAGTCGCTCGGTGACGATGCCGCAATTACTACTACAGGGCACTCGCCGTTGCGACCATAGAGAGCCTGCATCAAGTCACTCTGCTCGGTCTTTGTAGGTAGACCTGTTGAGGGGCCTCCGCGCTGAACATCTACTACAACCAATGGCAATTCAGCCATTACGGCCAATCCCAAAGCCTCGCTCTTGAGCGAAAGGCCAGGGCCAGATGTTGTAGTTACAGCAAAATTACCTGCAAAGGCTGCGCCGATAGATGTACATATACCTGCAATCTCGTCCTCGGCCTGTACGGTCTTTACACCCAATGACTTGTGCTTTGCCAACTCCTCCAAAATTACAGTTGCAGGAGTGATGGGGTATGAGCCACAGAATAGGGGCAGGCCCGACTTCTCGGAAGCCGCAATGAAACCCCACGCAGTTGCTACGTTACCGTTGATTGAGCGATATGTGCCCTTCTCAAGCGGAGCAGCGGCAACTTTGTATGTGTTTGCAAACTGATGCGTGTTGGCTGCGTAGTTGTAACCAGCATCTATGGCACGCTTGTTGGCCTCGGCAACTGCAGGATTCTTCTTGCCGAACTTAGAATCGATGTAACGCTTTGCGTAATCTTCGGGCTGGTTGTAGATGTAGAAGCAGATGCCGAGTGCAAACATATTCTTGCACTTTACTACAGACTTGTTGTCCAACCCCATACCCTCCAATGCCGCTTTGGTCATAGATGTGATGTCGGAAATAACTACGTTGTAACCCTCAAGGCCCAATTCGGCAATGGGGTCAAGTGTCTCAAATCCCGCTTTCTTTACGTTATCCTCAGTGAGTGTGTCGCCGTCGATGATAACCGTAGCATCGGGCTTCAACCATTTGCGGTTGGCCTTCAATGCTGCAGGGTTCATTGCAACCAATGCGTCACAGTAATCGCCAGGGTTTGTTACATCGCCAGAGCCGATGTGTACTTGGAATCCTGATACGCCAGCCACCGTACCTTGCGGCGCGCGTATCTCGGCAGGGTAGTCGGGGAATGTAGAGATTCCGTTACCGATGAGTGCCGAAGTGTTCGAAAAGAGTGTACCTGTAAGTTGCATACCGTCTCCAGAGTCACCAGAGAAGCGTATGACAACATCTTTTACCTCTTTTGCGTTGATGTTCTCCATAAATGTGTTATTTAGTTTGAGTTTTATGTTTGTTCAATTTCTGTTCGCCACTCATCAGACCATTAAAGGGACGTGAAGTGCGGCGTAAAACAATATTTGTTTTAACAAATGACAAAGATAGGCTATAATCTCTCTCGTTATACCTCGAAATGTCTCTTTTTTTGAAATATTCTATGCTATGCCTGCTCCGATGTGGCCGATGCTATCTTGCGACTTTTCTGTTTTCCTCGTTCGGCAAGATATACTCCCGATAGAATCAATATCGTGCCTGCGATAGCCAATGGCGTAATCTGCTCGTTAAGTACGATACGGGCTGTAATCATCGCCACTATGGGGTTGATGTAGAGGTAGTTTGTGGCGTGTACGGCTCCCAATTTCTCGATAACCATATTCCACGTCCAATAACAGATAAGCGATGCAAGGATTCCCAAAAAGAGCAGATTGCCTGCAACCACAGGCTTAAAGAGTGTTGCTGTGGAGAGTTCAAACGGCTCGACAAAGCAGAAGTAGGGGATGAGTGTCAGTACTCCATAGAAAAATACCTTGCGAGTAATCATCAGCGGAGCGTAACGGCCTTGCAGATAAAGCACTACTATACTGTAAATTACCCACATTACGGATGCTCCCAGAGTGAGTATGTCGCCCAATGGGTTGAGTTTAAGTATAAATTCTCCGTTAAAGACCACCAGCGCTACTCCCAAAAGCGATAACGATGAGTATAGATACATCCTTTTATCGACTTGTTCCTGACGGCTTATCAAGTGTATGGCCAGCGTCGTAAGTAGTGGCGTGGCAGCAATGATAATCGCTACGTTGGATGCCAGAGTATAGACCAATGCCGTATTTTCGAAGAGGAAATAGAGTGAGCCTCCCGATATGCCCAATATGGCCATCAGCAATTCATCTTTGAGGTTAGAGCAAAATATCTCGCCCCGACGCATAAATGGCAGCATACAGACATAGGCCATAGCAAAGCGCAGAGTCATTATCATCGCAGGCGAAAGTCCCTCTTGTAGCAGGACCTTCGAACTGATGAATGTTGTACCCCATATGGCCGCCGTAACGATTGCTATAATATGATATATTTTGTTGTTCATAATCTATTCGCACTCTTGTTTTGCGAATTTTTCGTTCTACGAAGTTTTGTTATCGAATAGAGTTCATTCGGATGCTCGCCTTTACGAGTGCTATGGCGCGTATGCGGCTCATCTCTATATCCTTATCGGCGTGGTGAGGATTTTGACTTACTAATTTTACGTAGCCTTCACGCTCCGACTTCTGGATGTATTTTACCGTAATATACTCCTCGCCATCGAGGTCCAATGACAGCAGATACATATCACCCCAGAAGATGCTATCGATGTCCTGCAACTGCTTGTAAAGAACGATATCGCCGCTCTTCAGCAATGGATACATCGAATCACCTACTATATATATTGCTCCATCGCATTTCGGTAGGTTGGGGATGTGGATGTAGTTGATAGGCTTTGCAGAGTCCTGGTCGGAAAAGAGAGGTACAAGTCCAGCCGTTCCCTCAATAGAGTATAAAGGTACGCTCTGCATCGGCAACGAATTGTCCGAACGCAGGCGAAAAGCCGTATAGTCCGGCTCGGCGTTGAACATATTGCCCTTGCCGGTCTCCAACCATTCGGGATTGACGTTCAAATCTTGAACTAAGATGTTTTTGTTGCGTGTCGATAGTCCACACTTGCCTGTCTCAATCATCGAAAGGGCTGCTTTACCAATGCCAAGTCGTTGAGCTAATTGGTCTTGCGTTAGTTTTAGCTCCTTTCGTATTAGTTTTACTCTATCTCCCATAACAATCCTATAAGAAAATTATATGTTAAAAATCTATACTTAATAGTATTAAAATTCAATAATTGAATATATCTTTGCGATGCAAAGTTAAGTAATTTATTTTAATAAACAATATTTTTAACACAAAAAACCAATAAAAATCAATTATGTACACTATTTCATCTAAAGTTTATCTTGAAGTGGCCGAACGATTGTCGGCCTTGATTGGCAATTTGCACTACTATTCGGGTACGTTTGAATTTGAGTCGGACGGAGTTCTCTATCGTATGATAATGTCGGCTGTGATTTACCGTCATAATGAGGCTCTGCCCGAGGGTAGGGTGGTCGATTTAATTGACAATATTATCCCTGTGTGGTGGGAGTTTCATTCGACAACCGATGAGGGTGAAGTGTTTAACGATTTCGATTTTGCAGAGTTAAAGGAGTATTTGTTGGATAAGTAATGAGGTGACGAGATGAAGAAAAATTCAATACAAAAAATCAAACAAGATATTGAACACGATTTCAAGACTTTGACCATCCTTCCCTGCGAGCAATCGAGGCAGAATAACCCCTCGGTGCAAAATCCTCAGGATGTTGATTTTGGTGAATTTGCACAGCGGGTTTACCCATTTGTCGAGATTCAGAATTTTCATAGAATCTATTATCGGTTGCTGGAACTTTTTGCTCGTGGCAAGATTCGCAAACTTATGGTTTCGATGCCGCCACAACACGGTAAAAGCATCGGCGCGAGTACATTGTTGCCTGCATATATGCTCGGGTTGAATCCCGATTTGAGGGTGGCCATAGCATCCTACTCGTCGGCATTGGCCAATAGGTTCAATCGCCGTGTGCAACGTATTATCGAGGGCGAGGAGTATGCCGCTATGTTTCCTGCAACAAGCATAAAGAGTGGAGGTAAGCCGCCGCAGTATCTGCGTACGGCCGATGAGGTGGAGATTGTTGGCTATGGCGGCTCGTTGCTCTCGGTGGGGCGTGAGGGCTCGCTGACGGGAAATAGAGTCGATTGCTTTATTCTGGACGACCTTTACAAAGATGCTATGGAGGCCAATTCTCCAATCATAAGAGAGAATTGTTGGGAGTGGTACACTTCGGTTGTGCGCACCCGTATGCACAACTTGTCGCAGGAGTTGATAGTATTTACACGTTGGCACGAGGATGACTTGATAGGTGTCTTGCGCGAGCGTGAACGATGTGTCGATTTGTGTAATTGGGCCGATGTGGAGTCTCTTGCCGAAGGGGATTGGCTATGCCTGAATTTCGAAGCGCTCAAGACGGGAGAGCCTTGCGAAATAGACTCACGACAGGCGGGTGAAGCATTGTGGCCCGAGTTTCAGAGTGCATCGTTGCTTGAATCAAAACGCAGATTGGATGCTGTGCGATTTGAGTGTATGTATCAGGGCCGACCTATGGCGCAAGGCGGGTTGTTGTATGGAAATTCGTTTGGCGAGTATGATACGTTGCCTGCGGATATAGTGCGTTGGGCCAATTATACCGATACGGCCGATATGGGAGATGACTACTTGTGCTCGATGTCCTATGCCGTGGATACTGATGGTGTGGTTTATGTTGTCGATGTTGTCTATTCGCGTGAGCCTATGGAGGTTACAGAACAGCAAGTGGCCGATATGTTGGTGCGCTCGCAAGTGCGTTCGGCTATGGTCGAAAGCAATAATGGAGGCCGAGGTTTTGCCCGAGCCGTTCAGCGGTTGGCGCCGCGTGTCAAGGTTGAGTGGTTTCACCAAAGTGGCAACAAGGAGGCTCGCATCTTGTCCAATTCGGCTACGGCATTGCACACCATTCGCTTCCCTCGGGGATGGGCTCAACGATGGTCGGAGTTGTACTCCCATCTTACCACCTATCGTCGCGACTTCAAGGCCAACCGCTGGCACGATGCCGCCGACGTGGTGACGGGTATTGTCGAGTGCGAGGAGTCCTTCCGCCGCCCCACCAAAATCCAGCGTTTCGGCTTTCTGTCGAAGTAGTATTGTAAAACGTCACTCTACCGAGCCTGCAAAGGCGAGGATTGGGGTCTCTCGCTTAAATTGTGTTTTTGGTGTAGAGATTCCAATCATCACTCACCGATGTTCGTGATGTGGAATGACGTACTACATAAATCAAACAATGGGAGGAATTTCCCTCCCATTGTTTGATTTATTTCCAAGTCAGTGTGTATGTATCTGTATCTCCGTCAGCGTCCTTTAATTTGATTTTTGAGATGTAACCCTCTTTGTCATATTCATAAGTCAGACTAATCTCCTCATCATCTGGTGAATATGTATTAGGTAATTGATTAGTACGTATTCCTACGATTTCGGGATGCGCCATAAACAATACTTCCTCCAATTCAATTATATTTGAAATTAAAGGGAAATATCCTTTTTTACAAGTTTCACCATAAGTTAATATTGATGAAGTGTATGGACCATATGTATCGCTAGTCTTTACAGATACTAATTTATCCTTATCCCAAACTGCATTTATAGTCCAATCTTTGCTAGTAAATTCGGCCTTAATAAGTCTATTCGAGTTATTGTAGGAATATGTCCCCTTATCATTATCATCATCAACGTAACTTTGCACAAGACCATCTTTCAAGGAGTAGGTATAGGTGCCAGTACCAGTGGTACCACCACCATATATATAATCAGATTCTAGTTCATATTCATATTTTACCACCACTGCATCATCTCCCCATATAAACTTATAACTGTATTTACTCTTTTCACTATAAGAACCGTCATCGTAACTATATGTATCTGTTGCAGAATTCAAACGACCTTCGTTATCGTAACTGAATGTGTAAGTTTCTTCATTAGAAACCATTTTTACCAACTTCTTTTCACTCACGGTTACTTCTTGGTTACCACCTTCGTCATTGCCTCCCCCATCTGTGTTTGCACCGTCATCATCTTTGCTACAAGATGCAAAATTTGCACACATCAAAACGGCAAGTAATGCCGCACTAATCAATCTAAAAGTTTTCATAATTTATTTATTTTTCACCCTCACAATTCCCTGATGAGAGTATATAAAATAAATAAGGTGTGGGAATTTACTGCTTTATCCCATAGGTAGGCTTCTCGCATTGCCTTTGACACGGAATAAAACAATAACCCACACCAAAGGTTATGTAAAAAGCCAATGACGGCTGTACATACCAATGATGTGGTGCCACTGTTATCATCTTCGTGTCTTGGAAAATTTTGCGAGAATTTACCTATGAAGATAATTTCAATAACACCTCTTACTAAAATTTCACGTTCCAACTACTATCGCAGCATAGAACAGATGCAAATTTAGTGAAAAATATGATATTTTATATATGTGACGCCTATTTTCTGAAATATATACTTTCGTATTGTATTTACGTTACGTCATTCCACATCACGAACTTTAGTGAGTGATGATTGGAATCTCTATTGATAATTAATTATAGAATTGGGGCACTACACATATCAAAACGAATATAACTACAAATAATTTCGGGACTATCCACTTTAGGCGTGTTGCACTCATTGGTGTCATTGCGAGGAGCATAGCGACGTGGCAATCTCAAAACAAACGCAAAGCACAAACAATAATTTTGAATTTTGAATTCTAAATTTTGAATTTTTCCCT
>JAFYRX010000046.1 GCA_017546725.1 Alistipes sp.
CAGAAAATTTTGAGAGAAATTTTACGTGAAAAAGCTGTTTTTTGAGTGATTTTTGGTTGGGTTAGAAATTCACCTAACTATCACTGAATGAACAAAATAATAAAGGAGTGCGGTTGGCACTCCTTATATTATTTTTTTGTTATGTGATTCCGGCGGGATTCGAACCCACGACCCACAGCTTAGAAGGCTGTTGCTCTATCCAACTGAGCTACGGAACCAGCCGAATTTGACTCAAAGAATCAAATTGCGGTGCAAAAATAACGTATTTATTTCTTTTATCCAATTTTTATCGTGACAAAAGCCACAATATTACCTAACTTACTTATGACGCAACGACAATTCGTACTCCAAATCCTCAATCGTGCACCCCATCTGCTCCATCAACACAAGCAAGTGATAAATCATATCCGATGCCTCATAGATAAATCTATCGCGATTACCATCAACAGCCTCCACTACGCTCTCGACAGCCTCCTCGCCCACCTTTTGGGCAATTTTCTTCACACCTTTTATAAATAGTTTGGTCGTATACGAGCCCTCGGGCATATCACGGTGACGTTGCTGAACAACTGCCTGCAGATGACGAATAAAGCCCTCCTCCTCGGGGGTGTCGAAACAACTTGTCGTACCTCTGTGGCAAGTTGGGCCAGCAGGATAGGCCTTAATAAGCAGTGTATCCTTATCGCAGTCGATATACATATCCTTAATTGTCAAGTAATTGCTGCTAGTCTCGCCTTTGGTCCACAAGCACTCACGCGAACGCGAATAGAAGGTCACACGCCCCTCGGCCACACTCTTATCGTAAGCCTCACGATTCATATAACCCACCATTAACACCTTCAGCGTAACGGCATCCTGCACCACGACGGGCAACAGGCCATCGGCACACTTCTCAAGATTCAATTCATCGAATGTTAGCATCTTACATCTATATTTAATCGTTTCAACTCCTGTTTCAAATCGCCCACCGTAATCTCACCAAAGTGGAATATACTTGCAGCCAATGCAGCATCGGCCTTACCCTCGGTCAATACGGCCGCAATATCGGCCACAGAGCCAGCCCCACCCGAAGCGATAATCGGGATAGAGAGCCTATCAGCAAGGCGTGCAAAAGTATCGCACGGATAACCCGAACGAGTACCGTCGTGATTCATCGAGGTAAACAATATCTCGCCCGCACCTCGCTCCTGTGCCTCATAGGCCCACGAGAAGAGTTCCTTATCACTTGGGCGGCTACCTCCGTGCGTAGTGGCTCGCCACACTCCGTCATCCATCAGTCGAGCGTCGATAGCCACCACTACGAATTGGCTACCATAACGTGCCGCAATGGAGTCTATAAGCGACGGATTTGCAATTGCAGCGCTATTTATCGAAATCTTATCCGCACCCGCATCAAGCAGACGTGCTGCATCCTCCAAAGTAGATATACCACCGCCCACAGTAAACGGGATATTGATACCGTCGGATATTCTCTCAACCAATTTCGTAAACGTCTGGCGTCCCTCGCGTGTGGCACTGATATCGAGATATACCAACTCATCGGCACCACAGCGAGCATAGTACTGCCCCAACTCTACGGCATCACCCACATCACGCAAATCAACAAAGTTCACACCCTTGACGGTGCGTCCCTCCTTAACATCAAGGCAGGGTATTATGCGTTTAGCAACCATTGCTCAATCTCCTTTAATGTTATACGATTTTCGTAAATTGCCTTACCGACAATCACTTTGCGTAGTTTTAATTCCTCGGCTCGTTCGATGTCGGCCATAGATGCTATACCACCCGAAACGGTAAAATCCACACTCTCATATCGGCTCTGCAAATCGGTATAGAGTCCAAATGACGGGCCTTCGAGCATACCATCTTTAGTAATATCGGTACAAATAACTTGATTCAAGCCATAAGGCAAAAAGCCATCTATCAACTCCTCGATAGAGATTGCCAAATCTTCCAGCCAACCATTTACCGAAACTTTACCGTTGCGCACATCTGCTCCCAAAATCATCTTGTCGCCACCAAACATCTGCAACCACTCGGCAAACAACTCACGACGTTGTGCCGCCACACTACCAACGATGGCATACGTTGCACCATAATCAAATATAGCACGCAACGCCTCCTCACTCTTGAGACCACCACCCCACTCTATCTCTACAGCAGCACCAACAGCCATACGCTCCAACGTCTTTAGGTTTTGTGGCGAAGCCGATTTTGCGCCATCCAAATCAACAACGTGGATACGCTTTACGCCACAATCGGCATAACGCTTTGCCATATCAACGGGCGAAGCATCATACACCTTACGCTGCGCATAGTCACCCTGCGAAAGGCGCACGCAACGTCCATCTATAATGTCAATTGCAGGAATTATCTCAACCATAACTTCAAGTCATTATTTACGACCTTATAGTCTCAAAAAGTTCTCAATTATTCTCTCGCCCACATCACCACTCTTTTCGGGATGGAATTGCGTACCATAGAAATTCTCATACTTCAGAGCCGCGCTAAACATCACTCCGTGACGTGACGTAGCGATTGTATCGGGACACAATTCGGGATAATATGAGTGAACGAAATAGACATATTCACCACCATCGATTCTCTTAAAGAGTTTCGATTCCAAATTACCTATCGTATTCCAGCCCATATGTGGCACCTTCAAATCGGCCGCAGGCACAAAACGCTTCACTCTCGCATCGAACAGATTAAGGCAATCGACATCACCCTCCTCGCTATGGCGACACATAACCTGCATACCCACACATATACCCAACACAGGGCGACGAAGCGAACGGATAACATTAACCAACTCGGCATTACGCAGATTCTCCATAGCCTCAGCGGCATTACCCACACCAGGCATCAACACTCTATCTGCCGAACGGATAACGTCAGCATCGGATGTAACCGTAAATTCCGCGCCAAGACGTTTCAATGCGTTCTCCACTGAGCGCAGATTGCCCATCTTATAATCTACTATCGCTATCATAATACACCTTTGCTTGAGGGTAAATCATACTTAAACACATCACGTCTAACGGCCATCTTCAACGCTCGGGCAAATGCCTTGAACACACCCTCAATCAGGTGGTGATTATTCTCGCCACGAGCCTCGATGTGGAGATTGCATCGCATAGCCACACACAACGACTTGAAGAAGTGCTTAAACATCTCGGTCGGCACATCCCCTACCATTTCTCGAGTAAACGGCACATCCCACACGAAATCGGCACGGCCACCAAAGTCAATTAACACCATAGCGCGACACTCATCCATAGGCAGGACAAAGCCGTAACGGTCGATGCCTCGCTTCGAGCCAAGCGCCTTGTAAATGGCCTCACCCAACACTATAGCAACATCCTCTATCGTATGATGTTCATCGACCTGCAAATCGCCCTTACACTCCAACGCAAGTGACACACCTGCGTGGTGCGGCAACTGCCAAAGCATATGGTCAAAAAAGTTCAAGCCCGTAGAGATATTTGACTCGCCTGCGCCATCAAGGTCCAACTTCAATGTTATATCCGTCTCCGATGTCGTTCTGACAATCTCGGCACTGCGCTCCGTACGGCGCAAAAACTCAGCAACATCACTCCAGCGGTGTGTCATAAGCACACAACTTTTGGCAAAAGCCTTGCCCTCGAGCATCTTCTCGCCCAGAGCCGATGGCTGCAACAAGATAGCCTTCGCGCCGAGATTATAGGCCAACTCCACATCAGTCGCTCTATCGCCAATCACATAACTCTGCGACATATCATACTCGCCCGCGAGATACTTACCAAACATACCCACCTGCGGTTTACGCGTAGGAGCATTATCCTGTGGGAATGTGGGGTCTATTAGTTGGTCATCAAAGAAGACGCCCTCGCCCGCCAACGTACGCAACATCTTGGTATGCGCAGGCCAGAATGTCTCCTCGGGAAAGGCTTCCGTACCCAACCCATCTTGATTAGAGGCCAAAACCAGCTCATAATCGAGTTCCGCAAGCGATTTCATACCCGATATAGCACCCGCTACAAACTCCAACTTCTCGAGCGAATCCACCTGAAAATCTTCGGGTGGCTCTACCAAAATCGTTCCGTCACGGTCAATAAACAACACTCTATTTTTCATATCTCTTGAGCGATTCTATAAGTTTCACATTCTCTCCACCGAGGCCGATTGTTATACGCAAACAACCCTCACAGCCCTTCACTCGATTGCGGTTGCGCACAATAATCTTATCAGCAATAAGATGGTTATACACCGCATCGGCATTGTCCACCTGAACCAACAGGAAGTTGGCATCACTTGGATATATACGCTTAACGAACGGCAACTTTGCAAGTTCTTCGGCCACCTCTGCGCGTTGCGACTTTATCTCTGCCAAATCCTCGTCAATAGGATATATCAGCAACTGAAGCACAATCTGCTGCGCCGCAATATTTATATTATATGGATATTTAACCTGCGAGAACAGCGCCACAATGCGCTCATCAGCCAACGCCAAACCCAAGCGCAAACCCGCCATTGCCCACGCCTTAGACAAGGTCTGCAGGATGATAAGGTTTTTGCGCTCGAAAATCTCTGGCTTGAGACTCTCGGCATCGGCAAAATCTATGTAAGCCTCATCAACTACCACCAAGCCTTCGAACTCATCCACAAGGCGCAACATCTCCTCGCGTGGAAACGAATTACCTGTAGGATTGTTCGGCGAGCAGAGGAATATCGCTTTGGTATTCTCATCAGCGACTGACAACAACTCATCTGTCGGCAATAAGAAATTCTCGCCCAACGGCACCTCTCGCAACTCCACATCGTTCATCGCAGCAGCCACCTTATACATTCCGTAACTCGGTGTGATAGCCACTACATTATCCTTGCGAGGCTCGCAGAATACTCTAAATACCAAGTCGATAGCCTCATCGCTACCATTTCCCAAAAATATATTCTTGCTGGGCACGCCCTTTATTTCAGACAGACGCTCCTTAAGTTCCTTCTGATGCGGGTCGGGATAGCGATTATAACCGTTATTGAAGGGACTCTCGTTGGCATCCAAAAATACGCCCAACTCGCCTTCATACTCGTCTCGAGCCGTCGAATATGGCTGAAGGGCTGCGATATTTGCCCTCACGAGTGACTCTATGGTTTTACTCTTCATATAAAAGTCCTATTTTTCGATTCTTACCTTGACGGCCGCAGCGTGAGCCTCCAAGCCCTCGGCATCGGCCATTGCAATGATTGTCGGAGCGAGTGATTCTATGCCCTGCGACGATAGTTCCTGAATGGTTATCTTGCGCATAAAACTATCGATATTCACACCACTGCACGAATGAGCCCAACCCGATGTCGGGAGCGTATGATTCGTACCTGAAGCGTAGTCACCTGCGCTCTCGGGAGAATAGTTACCGATAAAGATGCTACCTGCGGCGGTAATATTATCAGCCACGCCCCACGCATCCTCCATCGAGATTATAAGGTGCTCGGCAGCATATTCATTGGCAAAGGCCACCATATCGCTCTTATTGTCAAACACTATAGCACGACTATTCGCCAATGACTCGGCCACATAGTCAGCACGCGAAAGCAACTGTCGCTGTTTCTCAACCTCCGCAGCAATACTCTCGGCCAAAGCCATACTGTTACACACCACTATCGCCTGACTATCTCTGCCGTGTTCGGCCTGCGAGAGCATATCTGCAGCAACGAACTTTGGATTAGCCGACTCATCGGCCATAACCATCACCTCCGAAGGACCTGCGGGCATATCGATAGCCGTATTACGGGCCGCAACATACTGCTTTGCCATAGTAACGTAGCGATTACCTGGTCCAAAAATCTTATCCACCTTCGGGATAGACTCCGTACCATAAGCCATAGCCGCTACGGCTTGCGCGCCACCCACCTTATAGACCTTGCCTACACCACAACGGCGTGCTGCATACAACACCTCGGCTGCGACACGTCCCTGCTTATCGGTCGGAGTGCACAATATAATTTCACCACAACCCGCAATCGTTGCAGGCAGAGCCAACATCAACACCGTAGAAAACAACGGAGCAGTACCACCAGGAATATACAATCCCACACGACGCATAGCCACAGGTCGCTGCACGCACACCACACCCGCCTGCGTTTCAACTCTCAACTCTCGGGGCATCTGCGCCTGGTGAAAAGCCGAAATATTCTTGACAGCAACCTCAATAGCCTGCTTTACGTCATCGCTAACCTTACTCTCGGCATAGGCATACTCTGCCTCTGCGACCTCTATCGCATCGAGTACTACACCATCTATCTCGCAAGCCAATGCCTTCAATGCCGCATCGCCCTCGCTCGCCACACGCTGCACGATAGTCTCAACACGCTCGGCTATTTGGCTATTATCTTGCTCGGCACGACGGCACAACGCAGTCCACTCCTCTCGAGGCGGATTTTGATAAATATTCATATCTATTAAGGAATTATCTTATCCAACGTAAGTACCAAGATACCCTCGGCTCCGATAGCCTTCAACTGGCGCACCTTATCCCACAAATCGGCAGCATCTACAACAGAGTGCAGTGAGCACCACCCCTCTACGGCCAACGGCATCACCGTCGGACTTCGCATAGCGGGCAAAATCTTCACCGCCTCGTCCAACGCCGCAGTCGGGATATTCATCAGCAGATACTTCTTGCCACGGCTGACTCTCTCCGACTCAATACGGAACAACAACTCATCGAGCACCTCTCGCTCCTCGGCCGTAAGGTTACGGCTTGCAATCAAAACCGCCTCCGACTCAAACACGCGCTCAACCTCCTTCAGACCGTTGGTAACGAGTGTACCACCAGACGAAACGATATCGAAAATTGCATCGGCAATACCTGCGGCAGGAGCAATCTCTACAGAGCCTGTGATGACCTCAATCTGCGCACTAACGCCTCGCTCAGCCAAAAACTTACGCAACACTACAGGGTAAGATGTAGCGATACGCTTACCCTCGAAATACTCCACGCCGTTATACTCATCGCCTTTCGGAATAGCCAACGATATACGACAACCGCCAAAGCCCAACTTCGCTACGACCTCCACATCACAACCTCGCTCGGCAACCTCATTAAGGCCAACAATACCCAACATCGCAGTACCATTCTCGACAACCTGCGGAATATCATCATCACGCAGATACAATACCTCAATCGGAAAATTTGCCGCTTTTGAGAGGAACTTACGTTTTGCCCCCTCGATATCAATACCTATCTCGTGCAAGAGCGCTGTGCTCTGTTCGTTTAATCGCCCTTTGGTTTGGATAGCAATTCTCAACATAACCTATATCATTTAATTTTTATTCTTCATTCAGGGTTGGCATTAAACCTATACTACAATACCAACAAAAAAGGCCTACCTATAATATTGGTAAGCCCTTTATATGAGTTGTACTATGCTATACTCCACGACCTACCGCATCTTTCGCAAGATATGGTGATGATGATGGATATTTAGCAAGTTAGTCATAATGCGCTTTTGTTTTAGCAAATATACAAATTAATCTCTATTGTTATTCACTTTTATGCAAAAAAATTAATTATTCGCCAATTTTCATGAATATAGATGCACATTTTATGATTTCACCTCAAACAATCGCAGTTCGCCGAGGTCAACTCCGTCAACAATATGCGGCAGAGCATAACGCTCAACTATGCACTCCTCGCCATTAAAACATTTGGCATTAGGCCTAACCTGAAGCCTGCCACAACGCGCAAGGCTGATGAGTCGGTGATGCAGAAAACTATCCCCAACACCAAAATCAACATCGCAGAGCAGACGGCCAACTACTATCGGGGCCTTCACCCACTCTCCTCGGCACAACGCGAGTATAGCATCGTCGTAGACCTCCTCTTCAACCTCAACAATCTCACCCGACTCGTTGAGCACTCGCAACGCGGCCTCCAACTTCGACCACTCCGTCCACCGTTTGGCGGCAACAAGTTTTTGTTCGGCATCAATCGGTTGCACTCGCTCCTGCAAGGCAATTAGATTATCCACCGAACATAGCGACATCGATAGTGCACCGACATTCGGATTCGGCAACATATCCCTCAACGGTGACAAATCAACCTCACTTAAAGGTACAGATACCAGCGAGCAGACCATATCATAAAACACTCTGTCGCCAGCCGATGTGCCTCGCCAAACCACCACTTCATCATACGCCGAAAAATCACACTTTACAAAGGAGAGTATATCGCTATACAACTTATCAATATCCTCATCCGAAATATGCAATATCTCGCCACAACAAGCCGCATACTCCTCAATCTCGGCATCATCGAAAGTCGGAAACAGTGGCGCATAATTCAATACGGCAGGGAAAGCCACCACACAATCCGCCCTACTCTCCATAGACAAAGCACGGCGCAGTGTTCCTGCGCCCGCCTCTCCATATACTAAATGTAGTCTGCTCATAATTATGATACAGGAGCCTCGCCCTCGACATTAAGGTTAACCTTAACATACTTATAACCACGATGGTGCAACTCCAGCGACACACCCAACTCAAAGAATACCTTCACCACGCGAGCGAACAAATGGAACGCCATAACACTCTGCGGCTCGATACCCTCCTTGCGAATCATAGTCTGTGCTGTGTGTGCACACTTGCGGATTGTAGATTCGAGTTTTTGATTCTCCTCGCTATCCAACTTATACCCCACCAAGCACTCAACGACATACTCATCCAAAGCATCGAAGCCTCGGGGTTTTGCCATAAGCGAGTACCAATCCTCCTTATCCTTATAGTCGCCCCACGACTTATCCCACAACACTGCAGCGCCCATACCCACATAGCAGGCCCAAGCAATCGCAGCCGAAGGATATTCGGCAATCTGAGGAACGGCATCGACCATATATTCGGGTGCCGATGTGCGCCACTTCTCGTTCAACTCCTCCACCAACAACATCTTGCCATCCAACATCTTGTCCGCAGTACACTGCTTAACCAACGTGTCGGCCAACTTCTCGGTAAACGAGTTCAAAAATTCAAGTTCTTTCTGCTCCATTTTAGAATGTTGACAACTTAAACACAATCTTCTGACAATAGGTCTCCTCGGGCTGCAACACTACCGATGGGAATGATGGCTCATTCACAGCATTGGGATAGTTCTGGCACTCGATAGCCAC
>JAFYRX010000047.1 GCA_017546725.1 Alistipes sp.
ACTCGTGCAATGGTGGATCGAGCAAACGAACGATAACTGGATAGCCCTTCATAACCTTGAACAAGCCCTCGAAGTCACCACGCTGCATAGGGAGCAACTTAGACAAAGCTACACGACGACCAGCCTCATCATCAGCCAAAATCATCTCGCGGATAGCCTTGATACGATCACCCTCGAAGAACATATGCTCTGTACGGCAAAGACCGATACCCTCAGCACCGAAAGCAAATGCCTGCTCTGCATCACGAGGAGTATCAGCGTTAGCACGAACCTTCATAGTAGCGTACTTACCAGCCAACTCCATCAACTGACCGAAGTCACCGCTCAAATCAGCATCCTGTGTAGCAACCTGGCCCAAGTAAACCTCACCTGTAGAACCGTTGAGTGAAATCCAGTCACCCTCCTTAATCTCATAGCCATTTACCTTAATAGTACGAGCCTTATAGTCGATGTTCAACTCACCAGCACCTGATACACAGCACTTACCCATACCACGAGCAACTACGGCTGCGTGTGATGTCATACCACCGCGTGCAGTCAAGATACCAGCTGCATCCAACATACCCTTCAAATCCTCGGGTGAAGTCTCGATACGAACCAAAACAGCCTTCTGACCTGTCTCTGCCAATACCTTCTCAGCATCCTCTGCGAAGAATACTACGGGACCTGTAGCAGCACCGGGAGATGCGGGCAAACCCTTTACGATAACCTTTGCATTCTTGATAGCAGTCTTATCGAATACGGGGTGGAGCAACTCATCCAACTTAGCGGGCTCGCAACGCAAAACTGCTGTCTTCTCGTCAATAAGGCCCTCGCGCAACATATCCATTGCAATCTTAACCATAGCGGCACCTGTACGCTTACCGTTACGGCACTGCAACATCCAAAGTTTACCGTCCTGGATAGTGAACTCGATATCCTGCATATCCTTGAAGTAAACCTCCAAGTGGTGCTGAATCTCGTTCAACTCGCCATATACTGCGGGCATAACCTCCTCCAATGAAGGATACTTCTCAGCACGCTCCTCCTCAGAGATGTTCTGAGCCTTAGCCCAACGACGTGAACCCTCGATAGTAATCTGCTGGGGTGTACGGATACCTGCAACAACGTCCTCACCCTGTGCGTTGATAAGATACTCACCGTTGAAGATGTTCTCACCTGTACCAGCATCACGAGAGAATGCAACACCTGTTGCAGAGTTCTCACCCATATTACCGAATACCATAGCCTGAACTGATACGGCTGTACCCCACTCTGCGGGGATGTTATTGAGTTTACGATACAAGATAGCACGCTCGTTCATCCAAGAACCGAACACTGCGCATACTGCACCCCACAACTGCTCCCAAGGGCAAGCGGGGAAATCCTTACCTGTCTGCTCCTTAACGGCAGCCTTGAAGGCAACAACCAACTCCTTCAAATCCTCAACTGTAAGGTCAGTATCCATCTTAACACCACGCTTCTCCTTCTGCTCGTCAATCAAAGCCTCGAAGGGGTCCTGGTCCTCCTTAGATACGGGCTTCATACCCAATACCACGTCACCGTACATCTGTACGAAACGACGGTAAGAGTCCCAAGCGAAACGGGGGTTACCTGTACGCTTTGCAACAGCCTCAACAGCCTCATCGTTCATACCAAGGTTAAGGATTGTATCCATCATACCGGGCATTGATGCACGAGCACCAGAACGAACTGATACGAGCAACGGCATCTCCTTGTCGCCGAACTTCATACCTGTGAGGTTCTCGATGTTCTTCATCGCACGCTCAACCTCGGGGCGGAGAATCTCGATAACAGCCTCCTTACCCTTGCTGTAATACTCGGCACAAACTTCTGTTGTAATTGTAAATCCTGGAGGTACGGGGATACCGATAAGGTTCATCTCTGCCAAGTTGGCACCCTTTCCACCAAGTAATTCTCTCATCTTACCGTTACCCTCAGCCTCTTTATTACCGAAGGTATAAACACGTTTTACGTCTGTCATAATTCTTGGATATTAATTTTTTAATATTTTGATTATTGTTTCTCTTCTTTTTGAACGTACAAAGTTACAATATTTTTGCTAATATACCAATATTTAATCGAAATATATGAATGTTGGTAAATAATTGGAATATCCACCATAGTATTTTCGGCCAAAGAATGTTGGTTTTGGCGCTCCGTTTTTGCCAAGCAACCAACCCTTGATATAGACATCGCAACGACACTCGGTTCTGATATTTGTCGCTATGCGGTCACGCATCTGCCAACGCCCTGAATTCAGATAATTTCCACGCCCAGCGCTCTCCGCTACTAAGGTTGCATCAGAGAGGCCATATTCGCTAAAATTCAGTTTGTTAGGTTGCCCCAACAGAATAATATTATTGTCAGGTCTCAACAAATTACGCTCCTCAATCAGCACGCCGATAGAGGTCGAACGATGGTTGGCAATAATAGTCAAAGGTACATCGCCAGCCCACCCCTCAATGCACAACGCTCCGCGCCAAGGAGTAATCTGTTCAGGGAAGAATCTATCCCCAAAATACAGCACTGCAAAATCCAGACCGTCACGGGCCGACGACTGACGATGCAGATAGGCATAATCCTCGCTACTACGGCTTACAATATCGTGCACGACCTGCTCATTTTCGACACCATACAACACCACGACAGGCATTGCCATAGAGTCAACGACTTGCACAATATGATTGATTTTTGCAGAATAGCGCTCCTCGCTCCAACGCATTCGGCCCGCAGGAGAGTAGTCGCTATCGTTATAAAACACAGATAGTTGCGTATCATATAGTTTATCTACATCATAATACGCCACACCGAAAGATTTTAATCCTTGCGCAGAGGCATTTACGGCCATTATCAGTAATATTACAGCAGCAAGGAATCTTCGCATCTTACTCCAATATTACGCCAGAACCAGACAATATTTCGCCATCGTACCACGCGGCAAATTGCCCCGCAGCAATGCCTCGTTGCGGCTCATCAAAGAGAATATAAAGCCCATCATCGCGCTTTATTAAGAGTGCATCCTGCAAAGGTTGGCGATAGCGTATGCGGACCTTATAACGGCGGCTTTCGCCATCGGCCATCTGCTCGGCTGGGTTTACCCAATGTATCTCCTCGGGTAATATTTTTAACGCCTTGCGATAGAGGCCAGGATGAGAATCACCCTCACCAACATATATTACGTTTTGCTCAACATCCGTAGAGATGATAAAGAGCGACTCCTTACGACCTCCGATACCCAAGCCCTTGCGTTGGCCAATTGTGTAGAAATGAGCACCACGATGCATTCCTATCTTCTTTCCATCACGTACCGTATAGCGGAATGGTTGCGCCAGTTGTTCTACATCTGCATCATCCGCTAGGCGGCTATAACCCCTCCACGATGGCTGAATTTCGTGAATATTACCATCCTTGGCAGCAAGTTTCTGCTGCAGGAAGACGGGCAAATCGACCTTGCCGACAAAACATATTCCTTGCGAATCCTTGCGCTTGGCCGTTGCGAGATGTTGTTCGTCGGCAATACGGCGCACCTCGGGCTTCTGCAAATCACCTATCGGGAAGAGGGCATAGCGCAACTGTTCCTGCGTGAGTTGACACAAGAAATAACTCTGGTCCTTATTCTTATCGGCCCCAGCCAACAATCGATATACTGTTTGGCCATCCGCCGTCTGTTCCTCTGCCTTGCGGCAATAGTGTCCCGTAGCCACATAGTCAGCACCCATCTTAAGTGCCTCTTTTAGAAATACATCGAACTTGATTTCGCGATTACACAATACATCGGGATTGGGTGTACGGCCCTGCTCATACTCCGAGAACATATAATCAACCACACGGCGACGATACTCCTCCGAGAGATCAACAAAACGGAACGGAATATCCAATCGTTTGGCAACTAATTCGGCAAAAATCTGGTCATCATACCAAGGGCAATCGCCCTCCAATGTACCCGTCGTATCGTGCCAATTACGCATAAAGAGCCCTATAACATCGTGCCCCTGCTCTTTGAGCAGATATGCCGCCACCGAAGAGTCCACTCCTCCAGATAAACCTACTACAACTGTTGCCATAAACATCGAGATATGCAATTATGGCACAAAGATACGAAAAACATTTTATTTTGTCATAAACATATCTCGGTCGGGGATTATGATTTATTTTGATTATATATTGACGATTGAAGATAGTCTGTAAACATCGTCTCCTATACAAGAGAAACACCCAAGATATTTAGGCTGCCACAGCCATCAGGGTTATGTTTTCAGCCAGCAATACATAAAGCATAAGCCTGTCTAACAATTTATTAGACAGGCTATTTTCCTTTATATCGACTCTGATTACTCCAAGGTGTAAGGAGCGCGATACTCGTAGTGCAACAACTTGTTAGCCTCGTCGTCGTTAACGAACTTCTGGACAATGGGATTCCAAGCCAAAGGACGATTCAACTCGTAAGCAACGTTACCGATGTTACATACTGTACAAGAACTGTGACCAACTTCAACGGGCACATTCGGGTCACGACGTGAACGGATACTGTTCAAGAACACCTGATAGTGGCCAGGGTTAGTCTCGTAAACAGCCTTCTGGTCAACCTTATTAGGCATCAAGTCGGGGTTAGAAGCCTCGAACTTACCACGTGTAACCATAATCCAACCGTTCTCACCGATAACCTTAACAGCCTGACCGTAACCTACATCCTTGTGGACCATCTCGATACCATTGTCGTAACGGTAAGTCAACTCGCGGTACAAACTTGCTGAAGGAGGCAAAATCTCGGTAGGACCTGTCAAGTCCTTACCAATCATCCACTGACCGATGTCGAACATATGTGCACCCCAGTCTGTAGTGAAACCACCACCGAGGCCCTTATACCAACGCCAAGCACCCCAACATTCGTCGTTATCGTGCTCCACAATCAAGGGCACAACCTCGTGGTTGTAGTGAATAGATGCGGGCAACGGACCGAGCCACAAATCCCAATCCAAACCTGCGGGTACCTCCTGCTTGGGCAATGTGTAAGGCTTGGGACCCTCACCTGCGTAAGCATACATTGTAGATATCTTGCCCAACTTGCCCTCGCGTACGATGTTAGCGGCGTGGATAAACTCATCCATTGAACGCTGCATACTACCTGTCTGGAGGATACGATTGTTGGCACGTACAGCCTCAATCAAGCGCTGGCCTTCATATACTGTAAAAGTAAGGGGCTTCTCCAAGTAAACATCCTTACCTGCCTTACAAGCAGCGATAGCGATACGAGCGTGCTGGTGGTCGGGAGTAGCGATAACAACAGCATCGATATCCTCGCGAGCCAGCATATCCTCGAATCGGATGTACATATCAACCTTGTGCTTGATGCCCTGCTCGTTATAATAGTAGTTAGCCCATCTCTCGAAACGGTTACGCTTGATATCGTAAACATCGCAGCCGGCAACGACGCGTACCCCAGGAATACGGATAAAACCATCCATAAGGTGCATAGCCTGCTGACCTAGACCGATGAAACCAATGTTGATAAGGTTGTTTACGTCATTCTTATTTGCTTCCTTAGGAACTAAGGCCTCTTTTGCCATAGTCGGAAAAACCAAAGTTGACGCTGCTCCTGCGGCTGACATACGCAAGAAGTCCAAACGAGAAATCTTTGAGCTCATATTGTTATAAATTTAGAAGTTAGTAAATAGGTTTATTATGTAATTTGGAGTAAAATTAAACAAAAAAAATGAGAGCGCAAAGAATTAATCTCGTAGATATTTATCGTTCAGTGAATGGGAAGAGGCTATTGCGGACTGTCGATGGCCACTCTGGTGTGGCAAATGAGATTAGCGTATGCAAACAAAAAACCGCCTCGGCAATGCCGAAGCGGTTTTCTTTTATATCGACTCTGATTACTCCAAAGTGTAAGGAGCACGATACTCGTAGTGCAACAACTTGTTAGCCTCGTCGTCGTTAACGAACTTCTGGATGATAGGATTCCAAGCCAAAGGACGATTCAACTCGTAAGCAACGTTACCGATGTTACATACTGTACAAGAGCTGTGACCAATCTCAACGGGCACATTCGGGTCACGACGTGAACGGATACTGTTCAAGAATGTCTGGTAGTGGCCAGGGTTAGTCTCGTAAACAGCCTTCTGGTCAACCTCCTTAGGCATCAAGTCGGGGTTAGAAGCCTCGAACTTACCACGTTTAACCATAATCCAACCGTTCTCACCGATAACCTTAACTGACTGACCGTAACCTACGTTCTTGTGTACCATCTCGATACCATTGTCGTAGCGGTATGTCAACTCGCGGTGCAAACTTGCTGAAGGAGGCAAAATCTCAGTAGGACCAGTCAAGTCCTTACCAATCATCCACTGACCAATGTCGAACATATGTGCACCCCAGTCTGTAGTGAAACCACCACCGAGGCCCTTATACCAACGCCAAGCACCCCAGCACTCGTCTGCGCCATTCTCCTTAATCAAAGGCACAACCTCGTGGTTGTAGTGGAGTGATGCGGGCAACGGACCGAGCCACAAATCCCAATCCAAACCTGCGGGAACCTCCTGCTTGGGCAATGTGTAAGGCTTGGGACCCTCACCTGCGAAAGCATACATTGTAGATACCTTACCCAACTTACCCTCGCGTACGATGTTAGCGGCGTGGATGAACTCATCCATTGAACGCTGCATACTACCTGTCTGGAGGATACGGTTGTTAGCACGTACAGCCTCAATCAAACGCTGGCCCTCGTAAACTGTGAAAGTAAGGGGCTTCTCCAAGTAAACATCCTTACCTGCCTTACAAGCAGCGATAGCGATACGAGCGTGCTGGTGGTCGGGAGTAGCGATAACAACTGCATCGATATCCTCGCGAGCCAACAACTCCTCGAACTTGATGTACATATCAACTGTCTGCTTGATACCCTTGTCTGCGTAGTAGCTATTTACACGGTTCTCGAAGCGGTTACGCTTGATATCGTAAACGTCGCAACCTGCAACTACACGTACCTCGGGAATAGCGATAAAGCCATTCAAAAGGTGGATAGCCTGCTGGCCCAAACCGATGAAACCAATGTTGATAAGGTTGTTAACGTCATTCTTCTTAGCCTTCTTGGGGGCTACAGCCTCTTTGGCCATAGTCGGGAAAACTAGAGTAGTAGCGGCTCCTGCGGCTGACATACGCAAGAAATCCAAACGAGAAAATTTTGAGCTCATTTTTCTAGTATTTTTGAAAGTTAGTAATTGATATTATTCATTAATTTGGAGTAAAATTAAGCAAAAAAAAAATGCCGAGCAAATGTTCGGCTATTTTTTTTGAAAAAAGTATTTTATTAGTCACTATTCCATAATTAGATTTAAGGCTCACGAGAGTCTCTCCACTCTACGAGTTCGGGCGTAAGTTCGTCTTCGCGGTCAATCCAATCGCCGTTCATTAACAGACGCTCTTTGTAGCGGTCCATACGCTCTACTATATCAAACAGCGGTCGTTTGCGCAGTTTTCGCTCCTCGCGAACTGACGTACGTACAGCACGGTCGAACATACCCTCGCGAGTAGGACGCTTCTCGGGTACCCATTTGAAGTTTTGCAGACGCTGAGCCTGTGATGCAGGAATCTGCGCCAATGGGTAGAGTTTGATAGGCACGTCGTTACGATATGTGATGCCAACAAGTTGTTGGTCCTCAATATAGAACGATGCCGAAGCACTCTCGATGTAGGCCATATCTGTAACAGTGAGCGAGCCCTCGCTCTCTTGCTCGAAATAGATGGTCTGCACGTTACCGTCAACATCGTTGCGATAGATGTCGTTGTTACGGAAGTGCGTTATCATCTTCTTACCTGCAACCTGATTATAATATGTAGTGTCAATCTCGGCAACCATAATAGGTGCCCCCAGGAACTCGGCACGCTCGATTTGCTGATTCTTGGTGAATACGTCCACCTGCTCGGCAGCAATCTGATTTCCGCCGTTCCACATCACAGGCTCTATATACATATGTATAATAGAGTCCGTAGAGTTGCTGACCAACGAGTCGCAAACAGCCTGCGCATCACTGCGGAACATCTTGACGTTGCGATATGCCTTAACGATACGATATATACTGTCAAGTGCTGTCGAATCCGTCACCTGCTTCTGCTCCGAAGAGGGCCTCTCGGCGAATTCCTCTACGCTGATAGAGTCTGCGGCTGTGGTAGTGTCGCTCGTTATCTGCAAAAGTTCTTTTTTGCGCAGTTCGGCCAAACTATCTTGAGCATCCAACAACGATAGGTCTTTGCCTTTGGCCTGCAACTTCTGGCGTTTCAGTGCGCGACGAACAGAGTCTTTGGCCATACGCTCCAACTCCTGCGCCTTCAACTTCTCCAACATTGCCGTTACTTTGGCCTGTCGCTCTGCCGCGATAGAGTCCAACTTGATTTTGCGCTCGGCGGCTTTTGCCTTTTTAGCCTCCTCTTTAGCCTTCTTTGCAGCCTCCTTGGCGAGTTTGGCCTCCAATGCCTTACGCTCTTTGGGAGAAAGTGTATCGGCGGCTATGCTGTCCATAGCGATAGAATCCATCTGCAAAGAATCTATCGAGATAGAGTCTTGAGCAATAGTTGCGACTTTGTTATCTTCGGCTGCATTATTACCGTTGGCACGATTTGCTGCATTGCTACGTGGTGATGGTTCTCCAGCGGAAGCAGTTGTCTCACGCATAGGAGCGTTGGCTCTCTCTCCACCCGGTCCAATATTGGGCATATTGCTGGGATTCAGCGGAGAGTTGTTCTGCGCCGCTGCTCGCTTGAGCGCATTGTTCTTGGCGGCGATAGAGTCGGCTTTGGCCTTGCTAGCACGCTGCTCGGCGTAGCGGTCGATGGTATGAAGCCACATAGAGTCCGCTGAGAGGAATACCGAATCGCTCTCCGACGTATCGTAACTTACAACCACAGGGCTATCGGTCAGTACAGCCTTGTCCTCAGCCGACCAATATTCGGCATAACCGCCAAAGGCCAGCATCTTGTTCTTGAAGTCATCGACCTGGATATTGCGACGTACAATGATATGCTCATTGTCACGATAGTAGTACATCGTATCGCCCCACATCTCCTGCTCCTCGGTCAGAATGTAACCGTCGCGAGTAACTTTATATAAGTTTTCTGCGTGAACGTAGTCGCCCTCGTTTGCCGAGAGGTAGTGGCCATCGGCATTCCAGATTTCACTATTTGTAAAGAAACGGGCGTTGTTTGTCTCGGTATTGTAGATTACCGAGTCACTCTTCATATCGTAATCCGCACCGTGCATCTCGACACTCTCGACGCAGACTATCTCGTGATTATCAACATAGTAGTAGCCACGAACAGACTCCATAATATCGTTATCGTGCACCAGCACGCCACCGCCTTCGTAGCGACCAACCTTATCGGCGGTATTGAAACGGAAGTTGTAAGTATAGAGCAACGCATCGCCATCAACGACCTTGACGATAGGAGCAAAAATCTCGGCTATATTATCGTCGCCATTGTATAGCGCGCTATCACCATAAATATATATAGAGTCCTGATTAATCAACAGACGGCCAAAGAAACCCCACTCCGAATCATTGAAACGCACGGCACTGTCGCACGAGATAACGGCTCCGTTGTGGTGTGCGGCGAAGTTGCCTACGAAATAAACAATGCTATCGCCATCGTTGTTGTATGGGGCGGCCTCATCGGCCATAAAATCAATTTTGCGTCGTTGCGGAGCCTGCCTCTTAACCGTATCGTTTTGCATAGCCTGACGTGATGAGCGCAAGGCTGCGGCCTCGGCTTTCTCATAAGGTAGAGAACGACTATGCAGGCTACCCTCTTGTGCTAAAAGGATGCCTGCAAAAGCAACAATTACTATTATGATAGATAATATACGACGCACGCTACCGACTATCAATTGATATTACTTAACCCAATTTTTAAATTCAAACTCACCCTTGCGGAATTCGGGAGCGATATATACGTATATGCCGTCAATCTTCTCGGCCAGCCATTTGTTAAACACCTTCTCCTGCTTTTCGTTCAACGCCAACTCCTCGATAGTGAGGTAGTCATCGGTCAGTGATGCAGGGTGAGTGGGTATAATCTCCAGCAATTTAACTATGCGGCTTAACTGATTACCCTGTACATCCTCTGACGGGAAAGCATCGGATACCTCGCCAATCTTAAGTTTGCTTAATGCAATATAGTCGTTATAACTCTTGCCTTCACCGAAATCCTCCTTCTTGAACTTGGTGGCTGTGAGTTTTACGTTCGAGAATTGGGGGTTGCTCATCAAGAGGTCGTGGTTCGACACCAAACCGCCGTTCATCTTTGAGAGGTTATCCTCCGAATGTTGCAAGGCAGCCTGCTCGAAAGAGATAGAGTCCGAACGTATGAATTGCACAAGGCTGTCGAGATAGTGTGTAGGCTCCAACTGCTCCTCGATAGTGTAAGTAGGACGGAGCAGGATGTGACGGAAACGATAGAGTCCGTTGCGGGGTGCTTCCATCAACTCGATGATGTGGAAACCATATTCAGTCTCTACAACCTCCGACAACTGTCCGGGCTTGAGTTTAGAAAGCGCATCGGCAAACGGAGGTGTCAACTGATTCAATGCCATAATAGGATTCTCTCCACCTTGCATTGCAGTATTGGGGTCAACAGAGTATGTACGCGCCAAAACGGGGAGCGATGATGAACCTGTGATGATACGCTCACGCATCTCCAGCAAACGCTCCTTGGTACGCTGCTTGGCAGCAGCCTGCGAAGCGGGGTAACGTACTATGTGGGCATAAACATACTGCTCGGGAACAAGAGGAAGTTCGTCCTCCTTCTTGCTCTTGTAGAATCGCTCAACCTCACCCGGAGTTACAGTAACGTCAGATACAACCGTTCCCTGCATACTTTGTGCATACTGTTGCTCGGTGAGTTTCTGGCGTAAAATCTCACGGTAGTTGTAAAGCGGCATATGATGCTTTACTTCGAGTTGAGATATAGAGCCACCCTCCTCGGCAATCATTCTCTGCAAATAATCCTCAACCATAGAGTTTACATCGGCGTTGAGTTCGATAGAGTCTAAGAGGGCCTGATTGTAAAGCAATTTTTGCTTCATCAACTCCTCCAGACCTTCGTTCATCGGGTCGCGGTCTGATGTGTAACCTGCGGCACGACGCTGCGAAACCAACTCTTTGGCAGCCTCCTCTACCTCAGAATAGAGTATGGCCGAGCCTCCTACGATGGCGACAACGCGGTCAAGAACAACTTGGCGCTTTTGTGCCAATGCACCTAACGGCAATATTATGGTTAAAGCAAGTATTACGGTTAAAAATCGTCTGTTAAACATAGTCATATTAAATAAAATATCGCTTCCTAAAAATTATTGTTCAGTGTTTGTTGAATCTTGCACCTCCATTGGGGCTGCAGGTGACTCTGCGGCCGATTCTGTGGCTACAGTCGTAGCCTCATCTGCTGTTGAGAGTTGTGAGAATGATTTGTAAGTCGAAATATTCTCACCCTCACCATACAGGCGTGCGTGGCCTTCACCCATAGCCTTCTTTACAATCCCATCTTCGTGGGCTTTGATAATCTCACTACGGCGCTGAGTGATAAGTATGCGTCGTATATTGTCCGCTACTAATTCAAGCGGTGCAACATTGCCTTTGCGACATACTGACGTAAAGTCGAAATAGTAGCAGGCATCGTTGGCCTTCATCTCTTGGATGCCCATCTTGTCGAGCAGCGAAGAGTAATCCTGCGACTTGGTTGTCGGCAGGTTGGCCAAAAAGTCTGTAAAATTTATCCACTCCGAACGGTTATCGACAAGCAGGAATCCATTCTTCTCGCAGATGTCGGTAAATGTCTTGTCGTCGGTTGTCGAAGATGCAGCCTTGAGCATCTGCTCCTTCAGACGTTTACTCTGTCGATATGAAGCATCAAATCGTAGGATGCGGCCTTTGACAAGCGTACGGTCAAGCGTAAAGTCCGATTTATGAGTGTTGTAGTAGGCGAGAATATCCTCATCCGTAAAGTCGTTGCTCATCTGCTGCTCAACATAGTATTGGTCAACCTTGTTCATCAGCAACGATTGGCGATAATCCTCAACCAATTTCTCAATATCTTTCTCCGATGAAGAGAATAACTGATTGGCCTCCTCGATTTTGAGTTGGCGAATAAGCCATTTGTCGATGTAGAGTTTTACAAACGCAAGGCTGTCTGCATCCGTAAGATTCTTGGGTACAGCCTGCGAAATTTCGAGCGTAGTAAGTTCCTCTCGACCTACACGCGCAACAGTGTTGTCACCCACCAAATAGTCGGGCAACTCACGGCACGATGAGAGTAAAACTGCAATCGCAATGACGTATATTTTCAAAAAATGACGCATATTATCCGACAAAGATAGTTTTTTTACTTGAATTAAACGTAGATATTGCCGAGATTATTACTTTTAATATGCAGTTTTGTTGCTTTTGAGGTGTTTTAGGATGTTGTACATACGTACAAATGAGAGCAAAGTGATTATTGCACAAACAGCATAAATGCTCCAATAGAGTTTGCCGCCACCGAGTATTTCGCTCATAGGAGTTTGGTCCAGATTGAGTGTTGCAAGAAAGCAAGCCGTCAAGTTATTCATCGCGTGCAACATTATCACAAGCGTCAATGAACGATAACGCATATAGAAAAATCCCAGCACAAAACCGCAGAATGTAGCATTGATAGCGGGGCCTGCTGAGCCGTGTGCAATGCCGAAGATTATAGACGAAATTATCCACGCCGCAATGGGGCCATAGGCATATTGAATGCCACTCGTGATGTAGCCTCTGAAAACCACCTCCTCAAGCAACGGGGCCAACAATACGGCCGATAACAGAAGCCAGCCTCCAGCACCAAGTGCACTCTGGTCTGAGGGCAGGATTGAGGTGAGGGGTTCGAGTGTAATACTTACGCACCACAAAAATAGGTAACCGCATAATAATCTGAATGGTGCGCCCCAACTCGGAGAGCGGAATGATATGTGCGATTCCCACTTGCGGAGTATGCGATAGATGGTTAGCAGAGTAAAGCATATTGCTATTGCAAAAGCAAACGTAACGGCCACAAAACGCGCTTGTTGTGATTCTGCATTTTCGACAATTTCGAAGTCGGAATCTTTTAATAAAGCCGCATCGGGAGGTGTAACGCCAATCGCGACAGAGATGAATGCTCCGATGCCCTGCGAAAGGAAAAAGAGCAACAAAATAACGATTACGTCATACCACTTAAAACCTCTGCTCGGCGAAGGCTCGCCAAGCGATGTAACCTGCTCATCTTGAGCAACTGACGTCTCGCCGACTTCTGCCGAATTTTCGGGCTGAATGGGGGGATTATTCTCGGCAGAATTTTCGACAATATTTTCCGTAGAATTGCCGTTTGTAGAGGGATTTATTATATTTTGTGACATATACAATTTATGAAAATATGGTTATCATTGTTTAGGAGCGGGTTTAATATGTTGTTTTAGTATGAATGACCTGCAAGCCTCGAATATAATAGGTTTAATTGATTGTATCATTTCCGACTCTTCAACGGAGTTCACATCGGGAGTAAAGTCTGCCACATTAAAACATATCCAACTATGTCCTTCGTGATACTCCAAAGAATAGGAGTGATAGATACTGTTACCGCCAAAAGGGTTACTATCGCGTCCGGTTTCTAAAATCTCGTACACATCCTTATCTCCAACTTTGATTTTATTCTTTTTATGGCTAATCGTTGTTTGAGGGTCATAAGAGCCAATATGTAATTTACTACCATCCTCCGCCTCTCCTACAATAATCACAAACCAATCTTTTCCTATACGAGACTCCACTTCTGTTCTTACAGCCATCCCGTATGGACGAGGATAGGCCTTATTGTATATACCCTCGAATCTCCACCCCTTGGGAATATTTACCACTATGTAATCTGTCTCCATTCTTTTATAACCGTCAGGAATATCATCTTCCGTCGGCTGCAGAGAGGCTTGTGTTTGTTGCTTTTGGCTTTTATTGGGCTGTTGGGCTATTGCTTCGTTGCCCAACAGTAATGCAAAAGCCAAGAATACAGCATATTTACATATCGTATATGTATAAAATGTTTTCATCATACAGTCAAGAGAGTTTAACTTATGACAAAGTTAATACATTTTTCCGCAACGATTGTGTATTTTAATATAAATTCATTAATTTTGTCCAATTATATCCTGCTTAAAGCCGCAAGTTCTGCGTACGGGCAAAGGCGTGGTGGTTTAGCAAGGGTGAATTATGGTGCTTACAGAGGCGCAGCGAGAGAATTATTAAGAACATTTTATAGAAAATTACGATATGGCAAAAGTTGTTGCATTGGCAAATCAAAAGGGAGGTGTGGGTAAGACCACGACGGCAATAAATCTGGCAGCCTCATTGGCTTTGCTGGGTAAGAAGGTGTTGCTCTTGGATGCTGACCCGCAGGCTAATGCTACATCGGGATTGGGTTTTGATATAGAACTCGATGGAATATATGAGTGCATCATAGGCGAGAAACGTGCCGAGGATGTTATCCTGCAGAGTCCCGATGTGAAGAAATTGTGGTTGTTGCCCTCGAGCATCAAGTTGGTGGCGGCTGATACCGAATTGCCGATGATGGAGAATGCGCACTTTGTCATCAAGGATATTATCAATCAGGTGCGTGACAAGTATGACTACATATTTGTTGATTGCTCGCCTTCGTTGGGTTATACCACAGTGAACATCTTGACGGCTGCCGATTCTGTGCTTATTCCTGTGCAATGCGAATATCTGGCGCTGGAGGGTTTGAGCAAGTTGCTCAATACAATTAAGTTGGTTAAGGGCGGTCTGAACCCTGATTTGGATATTGAAGGTTTTGTTTTGACAATGTATATGCGTAACCGCCTGAACAATCAGGTGGCAACCGAGGTACGTGAGCACTTTGGCGAGTTGGCGTTCGATACAGTTATCCAACGAAATATTCGTCTGGGAGAGGCTCCTTCGCACGGCAAGCCGATTATGTTGTACGATGCGGCGGCTTCGGGTTCGATTAATTACCTGAATCTCGCAAAGGAGTTTTTGAAGCGCAACCGTAAAAAGAGTAAATAATAGACTAAAGATATGAAGCAGAAAGGTTTAGGACGTGGCTTGGATGCCATATTCGGTACCGATAAGGTGGCTGTTAAGGCTACTCCGATGACGCAGATGGCCGAGATAGCGGTTGGGAAGATTATCCCCAATCCTACACAGCCGCGTACACAGTTTGATGATGAGGCACTCGCAGAGTTGGCCGAGTCTATCAAGCAGTTGGGTGTTATTCAGCCCATCACGGTGAAGAAATCGGGTGAGGAGTATATCATCATCAGCGATGAGCGTCGTTGGCGTGCTGCGCAGATGGTGGGCGTAGAGCATTTGCCTGCATATATACGCGATGTGGATGATGAGAATCTGCACGCTATGGCATTGGTAGAGAATATCCAGCGCCAGGATTTGAACGCCATAGAGATTGCGTTGGGTATGCAGCGCTTGATTGAGGAGTGTGGTTTGACACAGGAGGCTATGGCCGACAAGGTTGGCAAGAAGCGTTCAACTGTGTCTAACTATATGCGTTTGCTGAGTCTGCCCGATGAGGTGCAACTCGCATTGAAGGAGGGCCTCATCTCGATGGGCCACGCCAAGGCTATAGCAGGCGTTGCAGCCGAGCAGCAGTTGGCAGCATTGAAGCGTTGCATCAAAAAGTCGTTGTCTGTACGTCAGATGGAGGCGTTAGCACGCAAGATGGCCGAGAACCCTGCGGCTGCGACAAAGGCTGAGGAGGAGTATCCCGAATCATATTCACGTCTTGTTGAGCAGTTGGAGCCCTATTTCTCGCAGAATATCAGCATCAAGCGCAGTAAGAATGGTGGAGGCAAGATTGTTATTGAGTTTGCGGGTGACGAGGAGATAGATTTGATTATCGAGCGTTTGCGCAATAGATAGTCTCTATGAGAAGTATGACGGCAATAAAAATAAAACGAGGTGTTGGGCAGCAAGCAAAGTTTGTTGCAGTATGTTCTATGCTCCGTTTTGTGACGTTGATACTTGTGCTGATGTTTGGTGTGGGAGTGCATAGCGCCGATGCGCAGACTCTCAAGCGTGGTAACAAGCAAATTATTGCGGGTGGTGTTATGCAGGCCGATTCTGCGGCTATTGCCCGAGCCGACTCTATTGCTATGCTGGATGCCGATTCGTTGGCTGCGGTGCAGAAACTGATAGACAAGCAGGCAAAGCAGCGTCAGGACTCGTTGTCGCGTGTTGCCCGCCAAAAGGAACGTGCCCGTCAGGCTGGCCGCTTGGATGATAACGGTAATATTATTCCGCGTGAGCCTTGGTTTAGCGATTCTATGTCGTTGTCGAAGGTGTGTCTCACATCGATGGTTTTGCCCGGATATGGCCAAATATATAACAAGCAGTATTGGAAATTACCTATATTGTATAGTACGTTGGGTAGTTCGATTGGTTTGGCCATATATCAAGGCACTAAATATAAGCCATTGAAGAGAGAGTATGAGTCGATGTTGCTCGACGGTATGTCTCGTACCGAAGAGATGAATCTTGTGCAACGCCGTATGATACGTACCAATACTACACGACAGTTGCTGTGGAGTGCTGCTGCTGTGTCGTATATCTATTTCTTGGGCGATGCTGCGATAAAGTACTCGACCAACGAGGTCTCGGCCGTTAAGAAGGCGACAACCTTGTCGTTGATATGCCCGGGTGCAGGACAGGTTTATAACGAGAGTTATTGGAAGGTGCCTATCGTTGTAGGAGGTATGGCCTCGATGGTATATGTCTTCGATTGGAATAATCGTGGTTTCAAACGATTCAAAACGGCCCATTCGTTGCGTGCCGATTTCGACGAACATCCCGAGAACTATCCCGACGGACAGTCGAAGGATGAGTTTAGAGGTCGTTATTCGACCACATTCCTTAAGAATTTGCGTGATTCATACAGACGTAACCGTGACTTGAGTATCATCTTAACGGCAGCCGTATATGCTTTCCAGGCCGTTGATGCGCACGTCGATGCACATTTAAAGGATTTTGACGTATCGGATGATTTGACAGTAAAACTCGAACCTATGTTCGATTACCAATATTCTTATGTAGCGGGAGGTAATCCCATATTTGGTGTTAATCTAAATCTTACATTCTAAATAATGCGTAGAGTTATATTTTCGCTTGTGCTGATGTTTGCGTTGGCCGCAATCGATTTTTCGGCAGAGGCTCAAACGCCTTCACGCGCCAAGCGAGTAAAAAAGTTAAGTATTAAGGAGCAACTTGTACAGGAGAAGTTAAAGTCGGATTCGTTAGCGGGCCTCGTAGAGGAGTATCGTCAGCGTGAGAGCGATTGGCAGGCTGCGTGGCATCGTGAAATGGAGGCTCGTAAAAAGGCAGAGCCAGTTGCGCAATTCAAGGTAGATTATACCCCTGCTGCTGCCGATTCGTTGGCCGAGCAGTTGAAGTTGAAGCAGGTGGATGATGCTATGCAAAACTTCTTTGATAAATATGTCTGCGAGCCCGTTGTTATGGATACCGATGCATCGCTCGACTCGTTGTATGCGGCTCGCATAAAGGCTATTGTAACACCTATACACCTCCCCTACAACGAGGTTGTACGCACCTATATCAAACGTTACACTGATGGTTCGGGATTGATGAGCCGAGTGTTGGCACGAGCAAAATACTACTTCCCGATGATTGAGGAGGAGTTGTTGAAGGCTGGTCTGCCCGTTGAGTTGCGTGCATTGGCGGTTGTGGAGTCAGCGTTGGTAGCGACAGCCGTATCGAGAGTGGGTGCTACGGGCTTGTGGCAGTTTATGCCGCCTACAGGTAAGGCTTATGGCTTGGAGATTAACTCTATGGTGGATGAGCGTTATGACCCCGTAAAATCGACAAAGGCTGCGTGTAAGCATCTGAAATATCTCTATGAGTTGTATCACGATTGGAGTTTGGCACTTGCAGCTTATAACTGCGGTCAGGGTAACGTAAACAAGGCTTTGGCACGTGCAGGTGGTGAGCCAAAATCATTCTGGGATGTATATTGGTATCTGCCATCGGAGACTCGTGGTTACGTTCCTGCATTTATAGCAGCATCGTATGCTTACACTTACCATCAGGCACACAATATCACTTGCGGAGAGCCACCATTGCCTATCGCGGTAGATACTGTTCACGTCTCTCGCCTTATGCACTTGGGACAGGTGTCATCTACGATTGATGTACCGAATGAGACTCTCAAGATGTTGAATCCGCAGTATAAGTTGGAAATTATCCCCGCAACGACCAAACCCTACACATTGGTATTGCCAGCCAATCGTTTGACAGAGTATGTGAATAACGAGACGGCTATTTTTGCCAAGGATTCATCATACCTCAAGGAGTATCTCAGTCCCGAAACTGTACAGAAAAAGATAGCACAGTCTACGGTCACCTACCACAAGGTCAAGAGTGGCGAGACATTAGGCGCTATTGCTCGTAAATATCGAGTTACAACAACGCAGTTGATGCGCTGGAATGGAATCAAGAATGCCAACAAGTTGAGTGTAGGCCAGCGATTGAGAATTGAAAAATAGTCTTTTATATACCGATGTTTTTTAACGACGAAGATACCATCATTGCTCCCGCTACGCCTGTAGGGGGAGCATTGTGCATTATACGATTGAGTGGAGAGCGAGCCATTGAAGTGTGTGATGCGGTCTTTCGTGGCCGCCGAGCACTGTGTGATGTGGCTACGGCTACGGTGCATTATGGCGATATTGTTGATGGAGACCAGGTCGTTGATGACGTATTGGTAAGCGTATTTCGTGCCCCACACTCTTATACGGGAGAGAATCTGGTGGAGATTTCGGCTCACGGCTCACGTTACGTGGTAGAGCGTATTTTGGCTCTCTTTACGCGTCAGGGTGTGCGTATGGCCTATGCGGGAGAGTTTACGCGCCGAGCCTTCGTGGCGGGAAAGATGGATTTGTCACAGGCTGAGGCTGTGGCTGATATTATAGCAGCAGAATCACGAGCCTCGCACGCTGTAGCCTCAACGCAGATGCGAGGAGCATATTCCAAGGAATTGGGCGCATTGCGCGATAAGTTATTGCAGATAACAACTTTGCTGGAGTTGGAGTTGGACTTCTCGGAGGAGGATGTCGAGTTTGCCGATAGGAGCCATTTGGAGGATTTGCTGCAACAAACTCATAAACGAGTTGCGGAGTTGGCCGATTCATTCTCGCTGGGTAATGCCTTGAAGGAGGGTGTGAATGTGGCGATTGTAGGAAGACCTAATGTCGGCAAGAGTACGTTGTTAAATCGCTTAGTAGGCGAGGAGAGGGCTATGGTCTCGGATATTGCGGGCACGACACGTGATACGATAGAGGCAACTTGTAACATCGGTGGCGTCGTATTCCGTTTTGTAGATACCGCAGGCCTGCACAGCACGGAAGATGTGCTCGAGCGTATGGGTATAGAGCGCACTTCGGAGGCATTGCGTAGGGCGCATATAATTTTATGGCTTACGGACGATGATTCGACTCTGATGAGCGATGACATGCAAGGCTATGAGCCGTCGGCTGAACAGGTTGTATATAAGGTTGTTACAAAGATTGACCTTCGGGGGAATTGCGACTGTGCGATTAATAAAAATGCCGATGGCGTTATATATCTGTCTGCTAAGACTGGTGCAGGCGTTGAAGAATTGCAAAAGGCCCTGCAATCGCGCTTCGATGCACAATCGGCATATAGGGGTGATGTTGTAGTCTCCTCTCAGCGCCATTATGAGGCGCTTCGTGAGTCTGCGGAATCATTGCAGGCTGCATTAAGTGCTCTCCGCGGTGGCTTGCCTACAGATTTATTGAGTGAAGACATCCGCCAAGTCCTCTACCACCTCGGCACCATCTCAGGCGAAATAACATCAGAAGACATCCTACAAAACATATTTTCCCGATTCTGCATCGGGAAATAAGTAGCTGATTACAAACAAGTTAAATCAATTATAAATGATTAATATAGCACTCTTTACGGGTGCTATATTTGTTTGTGCAAGCATCGTTGTTAATCGTTGCTAAGCCTTTTTACGCCTGTTTTTGTACCTCCTGTGTACCTCGCCGCTTGAAATGCGATTTTTCGTTGGCGAGGTGATGGAAAAATGAGACGCTGTGAGACACAGTGAGACGCAGAGATACATTTTTGGCGAAATTAAAAGATAAATGAAATGGCTAGTAACATCGACATTCAGAAAAAATGCGAGTGGTGTGGTAAATTATTTATTGCCCACAAAACCACGACGCGATGCTGTTCGCATCGTTGCGCTAACCTTGCCTACAAAGAAAGAACAAGGCAAAAGCGTGTTAGCGAATTTCAGACAATGGTCAATCAGCAAATCGAAAAAGAGGATTGGATTGACAAGGATTTCTTTACCCCAAGCGAAGCCGCAAAGTATATCGGTATAAGCAGGGCTACCTTTTATAGGTATCTTGAAACGAATCTAATAAAATCGGTTCAGCTAAAGAGAAAGACTATTATCAGGAAAAGAGACATTGAGGCTCTGTTTGATAATGCTTCTCCTTATAAAAAACATCTACCAAGAGCCAAGCTGAATATCACCGACTTCTACACCACAGCCGAGATTAAAGAGAAATTTGGTGTTAAGGAGTCGTGGATTTATGAGATTGCGAAGGAGCATAATATACCTCGCACATTCAATCGTGGCAGAACATATTGGAGCAAGAAGCATATCGACTCATACTTTGCCAAGAAAGCTCCTGATGCAAGCATTACCGAATGGTACAGCGTGGCAGAGTTGCAAGAGAAGTTCGGTATGACGCTATCAGCAATCTACACCTTCGTATATAAGAATGTAATCCCCAAGCGCAAAGAGGGCAAGATGGTCTATTACTCGAAAAAGCATTTTGATATATCCAAAGGTATCGCCACACCCGAAGAGCCGCAATACTACACCATACCCGAAGCAATGGAGAAATACAACCTCACTCGCGACCAGCTCTACCACTATGTAAAGTATCACAACATCACTCGCATCAAGGTTGGTAAGTACACCAAGATTTTACGCTCCGAACTCGACAAGTTCTTTGAGCCACCGAAGATTGAGTAAAGTTACTTAATGGTGATTGATACCACCATCGAAGCACCAATTTAATTTGCAACAAAAAGTATAAACAATTAATTTATAAGACTATGACACTAACTTGCACAAATGTAACCCTGCGCCAAAAGGCATTGCGGAACGACCGTATTTCACTCTATCTGGATTACTACCCCGCAATCCGAAACCCTTACACGATGAAGATGAGCCGCCGAGAATTTCTCGGTATTTATCTCTATGCCAAACCACGCAACGAGCAACAACGAATGTTCAACCAAGAGATGCTCAACAAGGCGGAGGCGATACGCTGTATTCGTGTGCAGTCGCTTATCAACGAGGAGTTCGGTTTCCTCGACAAGAACAAACAGAAGGTCGATTTCCTTTCCTACTTCCGAGCAAAGGCACGCGAGCGATACGAAAAGTGGGATTGCGTCTGCAACCACTTCGAGAAGTTCTGCGGTGGTAAATGTACCTTCGGAGATATTACCGTTGAGCTTTGTGAGAAGTTTCGAGATTATCTCTTGAAATGCAAGCAGAT